>NZ_JAGRQZ010000036.1:0-191731 GCF_018223915.1 Klebsiella sp. 64 | reverse complement strand
CTGCCCGATAGCGGCGATGGTCTCTACCAGCGGGCGAAACGCGCCGCCGGCGGGCCGGGTGACCGCCACCCCAGCCCCCAGCCCGATTGCCGTTGCCGCGAGGCTGGACGCCACCACCAGCCAGCCGTGATCGAGAGTGAGCGCCCAGAAGCTCTCCTGCTGGTAGACCGGCCGCGGCAGTTCCGGGAACAGCCGACTGAACAGCGGCGCGCTGTAGGGCAGCCCTGCCAGCAGGCCGATAAACAGCGCGATAAGCCACCACAGCGGCTCACGAAGCGCCTTCATGGCTCATCTCCTGACGCAGCAGATCGGCAAAATGCAGCGTACCGCAGGGCCTGCCTTCGGCATCGACCACCGGCAGCGTCTCGCAGCGCCGGGCGACAAACTGCGACAGCGCTTCCCGCAGGGTCATGGTGACGGTCAGCCCCTCGCCCGCCAGCCGTTCGTCGGGACGCAAATAGTCCCCCACCTCGCGCAGCGACAGCAGGCGCACACCCAACTCGCTGCGGCCAAAAAAGGTCTGTACAAAGCTATTTTTCGGTCGCAGGAGCATCTCCAGCGGCGCCCCCTGCTGGACCACCTCGCCCCCGTCCATCAGCACCAGGTGGTCCGCCAGACGCAGCGCTTCGTCAATATCATGGGTCACCAGCACAATCGTCCGTCCCAGCAGACGGTGGATGCGCAGCATCTCCTGCTGCAGCGCCTCGCGGGTCACCGGGTCGAGGGCGCCGAAGGGCTCATCCATCAACAGCACCTCCGGATCTGCCGCCAGCGCCCGCGCCACCCCCACCCGCTGCTGCTGGCCGCCGGAGAGCTGATGCGGGTAACGGTCGCGCAGCGTCGCCTCCAGCCCCAGCAGCGCCATCAGCTCGTCGATCCGGTCGGCGATCCTTGCCCGCGGCCATCTTTGCAGCTGCGGCACGGTGGCGATATTCTGCGCCACCGTCCAGTGGGGAAACAGGCCGATGGACTGGATGGCATAGCCCATCCGCCGCCGCAGGGTCAGGACCGGCTGCAGGCGGATGTCCTCGCCGGCAAAGCGAATGGTGCCCCGGTCCGGCTCCAGCAGACGGTTGATCATCTTCAGCGTCGTCGACTTGCCCGAGCCGGAAGTCCCCACCAGCACCGAGAAAGCGCCTTCGCGCAGCTCCAGGGTCAGGTCCTTCACCGCCGGGTGGCCGGCAAACACTTTGCTGACCCCTTGAAATTCAATCATTGGCCTCTCCTTTTAGCCAGGCGCCCCACAGGGCGAACAGGGCATCCACAACCACCGCCAGGGCAATGGTCGGCACCACGCCCAGCAGCACCAGATCCAGCGCACTGCTCAACAGCCCCTGAAACACCAGCGCGCCAAAGCCGCCGGCGCCGATCAGCGCGGCCACCACCGCCATGCCGACGGTTTGCACGCTGACCACCCGCAGGCTGCGCAGCAGTACCGGCATCGCCAGCGGAAGCTGCACCTGACGAAAGCGCTGCCCGGCGCTCATGCCCATTGCCGTCGCGCTTTCCAGGGCATCCTGCGGCACCTGCTGCAGGCCGGTCACCACCCCGCGCACCAGCGGCAGTAGCGCATAGAGAGTGAGAGCGATCAGGGCTGGCGCCACGCCGGTCCCGGAGACGCCCAGCTCGCCCAGCGTCGGGAAATAACGCGCCAGACCGGCAAGCGGCGCAATCAGCAGGCCAAAAAGCGCTACCGACGGAATAGTCTGGATCACATTGAGCGCGGTAAAAGCCGGCGCCTGCCAGCGCGGACGCCGCCACAGCCATACCCCCAGCGGCAGGCCAATCAGCAGGCCCGGCAGCAGGGTGCCGAACAGCAGAAGCAGATGCTGGCGCAGGGCGTCATCAAATACCTCCTGACGGTTGGCATACTCCTTCAGCAAGGAGAGCTGATCGAGCGCCCCGATAGCGAGCAGGATGATGGGCAACAGCCAGACTTGCGCATTGAGCAGCCAGCGCCAGAGCGGCCGGACGGTAAGATGACGGATGGCCTCGCTGGCCAGCAGCAGACAAAGCGCCAGCGACAACCACAGGCCGCTGCCGGGCGAGGTGCGCGCCAGCGGCGAGCCGTGCCGGGAGAGCTCAAGCGCCGCCTGGCCGCTGCCCCAGATAAGCAGCGGGAAGAGCAGTTCAGCCAGCAGCAGGTGAAGAAGCGGCGCGGCCCTGCCTGGCAGCCAGCAAAGCAGCATCCCGGCAAGGGCCGCCGCCAGCTGAACGCCGGCGAGCCAGGGCAGCACCTGCCACAGCCCGCGCCCTTCCCCGGAGAGTAAGCGATTCGGCGCATAAGTGACAAACGGCAGCGCCAGCGTAACCAGCAGCAGACCTATCAGCAGCAAGCCGACGCGATGAGTACAGCGAATGGTCACCGGTGGCTTACTTCAGCAGGCCTTTCTGCTGCAGATAATCTGCCGCCACGCGCTTCGCATCCTGGCCCTCCACCGCAATGCGGGCGTTCAGCTGCTGCAGCGTTTTTTCATCGAGGCTGGCGAAGACCGGCTGCAGCCAGTCGGCGATCTGCGGGTAGGCCTTGAGCACCGCCTCGCGCACCACCGGCGTCGGGGCATATATCGGCTGCACGCCCTGCGGGTCGCTCAGCGTCTGTAACCCCAGGGCCGCCACCGGGCCATCGGTGCCGTAGGCCATCGCCGCGTTAACGCCGGAGGTCTGTTGCGCCGCCGCTTTGATGGTCACCGCCGTATCGCCCCCGGCCAGCGACAGCAGCTGGTTCTGGTTGAGGTTGAAGCCATACGCTTTTTCAAACGCCGGCAGCGCGTCCGGGCGCTCAATAAATTCCGCCGAAGCCGCCAGCTTAAATTCGCCGCCCTGCTTCAGGTAGCGACTGAGGTCGGCCAGCGAGGTCAGCTTATTTTTCTCCGCCAGGTCCTGGCGCACGGCGATAGTCCAGGTGTTGTTGGCCGGCGCCGGGGTGAGCCATACCAGCTGATGTTTCTCCTGATCGAGGCGCTTCACCTTCTCATAGCCCTGTTGGGCATTCTTCCACGCCGGGTCGTTTTCATCTTTGAAGAAGAAGGCGCCATTGCCGGTATATTCCGGGTAGATATCCAGCTCGCCGGCGACAATCGCCCCGCGCACCACCGGCGTGGTGCCGAGCTGGATTTTATTAATCGTTTTTACGCCGTGGCTTTCCAGCACCTGCTGGATCATATTGCCCAGCAGCGCGCCTTCGGTATCAATTTTCGAGCCGACCTTCACCGGCTCCGCCGCCTGCAGCGGTAAACTTATCAGGGCGGCCAGCGCCAGCGCGCCGGACCATGTCGTTGCCATCTTCATCCCGCATCCCTCAGTTCTTTTGCGCTTCGCTTACAGAAGCTTAAGAGAAAAGCGTAGCCCATTTGCCAGCGATGCGAAAAAGAAAAGGCCGATTAATCGGCCTTTAAAGCGTGACGTTGGACTTAAGAGCGATACCTTACAGCAGCTCAAACTCGCTCTGCTTCACGCGGGCGGAGTCCACGCCGATAAAGACATTGAATTTGCCCGGCTCAGCAACGTATTTCATTTGCTGATTCCAGAACTTCAGCGCGTCGACGTCGATTGGGAAGCTAACGGTTTGCGTTTCGCCCGGTTTGAGGGTGACCTTTTTAAAGCCGCGCAGCATTTTCACCGGCCGGCTCATGGAGGCGGTGACGTCCTGCAGGTAGAGCTGGATCACCGTCGCCCCTTCGCGATTGCCGGTGTTGGTCACCTGCACGCTGGCGGTCACGCTGCCATCGCGCGGCATGGTGGCCGACGACATGTTGACATCGGAGACGCTAAAGGTGGTGTAGCTCAGGCCGTAACCAAACGGATACAGCGGGCCATTGGCTTCATCGAAGTAACGCGAGGTGTACTTGTTCGGCTTCTCCGGATTATACGGCCGGCCGGTATTCAGGTGGCTGTAGTAGGTTGGGATCTGCCCCACCGAGCGCGGGAAAGACATCGGCAGCTTGCCCGACGGGTTATAGTCGCCAAACAGCACGTCGGCGATGGCGTGGCCGCCTTCGGTGCCAGCAAACCAGGTCTCCAGCAGCGCATCGGCTTGCTGATCCTCTTTCACCAGCGCCAGCGGACGCCCGTTCATCAGCACCAGCACCAGCGGTTTGCCGGTGGCTTTAAGAGCGGCAATCAGATTGCGCTGGCTCTGCGGCAGGGTGATATCGGTCCGGCTGGAGGCCTCATGCGCCATGCCCTGCGCCTCGCCCACTACGGCGACCACCACATCGGATTGCTTCGCCGCCGCGACCGCTTCGTCGATCATTTCCTGCGGCGAGCGTGGGTCAACCTGCACCGCGTTCTCATACAAATTGAGGAAATCGACAATGCCTTTGTCATCGGTAACGTTCGTCCCTTTGGCGTAAATTACTTTGCCGTTATCGCCCAGCGCTTCTTTGATGCCGGTCAGAACGGTCACCGACTGGTCGGCCACCCCGGCCGCGGACCAGCTGCCCATCATGTCGCGCTTGCTGTCCGCCAGCGCGCCAACCACCGCGATAGTGCCGGATTTTTTTAGCGGCAGCGTATCAAGACGGTTCTTCAGCAGCACCAGGCTCTCGCGAGCCACTTCGCGCGCCTCTTTACGATGCAGACGACTTTCCGCATTGGTGTCCTGCGGGTCAGAATCTTTCGGTCCCAGGTGGCTGTAGGGATCGTTGAACAGTCCCATATCATATTTCACGTTGAGCACGTGTCGGGTGGCATCATCCAGCTCGGCCATGGTCACCTTGCCGGACTTCACCAGCCCCGGCAGGTACTTACTGTAATACTCGTCGCTCATGCTCATGTTGATGCCGGACTTCAGCGCTACGCGCACCGCGTCTTCCGGGTCGGAGGCCACGCCGTGCTTAATCAACTCTTTGATGGCGCCGTGGTCGGAAACGGTGATGCCTTTAAAGCCCCACTGGTCGCGCAGGACGTCTTTCAGCAGCCAGGAATCAGAGGTCGCCGGGGTGCCGTTCAGCGAGTTCAGGGCTACCATCACCGCGCCGCTGCCGGCATCAAGCCCGGCTTTATACGGCGGCATATAGTCGTTGAACAGGCGCTGCGGGCTCATGTCGACCGTATTGTACTCTTTCCCGCCCTCCACCGCGCCGTAGGCGGCGAAATGCTTGACGCTGGTCATCACCGAATAGCGGTCCGCCGGGCTCTTGCCCTGCATCGACTCCACCATCGCCTGGCCCATCATCGTGGTCAGATAGGTGTCTTCCCCGAACCCTTCGGAAGCGCGTCCCCAGCGCGGGTCGCGGGAGACGTCGACCATCGGCGCCCAGGTCATGTTCAACCCGTCATCGGCAGCTTCATAAGCTGACACGCGGCCCACGGTCTTCACCGCATCAAGGTTAAACGACGAGGCCAGGCCGAGGCTTATCGGAAACACGGTGCGCTGACCGTGCAGCACATCGTAGGCAAAGAACAGAGGGATCTTCAGGCGGCTAAGCTGCATCACCTGATCCTGCATCACACGGATATCCGGGCGGGTAACGGTGTTAAAAATCGCCCCCACCTGACCGTTCTTGATCATTTCACGGATCGCCTCTTTCGGGTTATCCGGGCCAACGCTTATCAGACGCAGCTGGCCGATTTTCTCGTCCACCGTCATTTTTTTCAGCAGGTCGGTGACAAAGGCATCCCGCGCCTGCGGGGTCAGGGGGTGGTTACCAAACAGTTCATCCGCCAGCGCGGGTTGCAGCGCCAGACTCACGGCGACGCCTACAGTGCAGAGCCATTTCATTGTTATCTCGCTTTATCTCAGACGGGGACTCGGTAAAACATAATAAAAACCGCAGTTTGCCATATATATAAACAACGCGCCCGCAGAATGCTAAGGTTCTTCTCTGATTTTTGCGAAACATTCATGCATCAAATTGTCATACAAAGCGCTATGCTTATCCTCGATATTTCGCGCACCACCACAAGGAGTGGAACATGTCATCTGCACCCACTGACACCCATAAAACGTTTCTGGCTGACCTGGCGCGCCTGGTTGGCCCTTCGCATCTGCTGACCGACCCGGCAAAAACCCAGCGCTACCGCAAAGGCTTCCGCTCCGGTCAGGGCGAGGCCCTGGCGGTTGTCTTTCCCGGTACCCTGCTGGAGCTCTGGCGCGTGCTCAACGCCTGCGTAGACGCCGATAAAATTATTCTGATGCAGGCGGCCAACACCGGCCTGACCGAAGGTTCGACCCCCAACGGCAATGATTACGATCGCGAGATCGTGATTATCAGCACCCTGCGCCTGGACAAACTGCATCTGCTGGACAAAGGCGAGCAGGTGCTGGCCTGGCCCGGCACCACCCTCTATTCGCTGGAAAAAGCGCTCAAACCGCTGGGACGCGAACCGCACTCGGTGATCGGTTCGTCATGCATCGGCGCATCGGTCATCGGCGGGATCTGCAACAACTCCGGCGGCTCGCTGGTGCAGCGCGGGCCGGCCTACACTGAGATGTCGCTGTTCGCGCAGATTGACGCCGACGGCAAGCTGAAGCTGGTCAATCATCTGGGCATCGATCTCGGCAGCACGCCGGAGCAGATCCTCAGCCGCCTCGATGACGAACGGATTAGCGATAGCGATGTCCTGCACGACGGCCGCCACGCCCACGATCACGACTATGTCACCCGCGTGCGCGATGTCGATGCCGACACCCCGGCGCGCTATAACGCCGACCCGGACCGCCTGTTCGAATCCTCCGGCTGCGCCGGCAAGCTGGCGGTTTTCGCCGTGCGTCTCGATACTTTCCCGGCGGAAAAGCGCCAGCAGGTGTTTTACATTGGCACCAACCAGCCGCAGGTATTGACCGAGATCCGCCGCCATATCCTCGCCGAGTTCCAGCATCTTCCGGTGGCGGGGGAATATATGCACCGCGATATTTACGATATCGCCGAGAAGTATGGCAAAGACACCTTCCTGATGATCGACAAGCTCGGCACCGACAAAATGCCGTTCTTCTTCACCATGAAGGGGCGCACCGACGCGATGCTGGAGAAAGTCTCGCTGTTTAAGCCGCACTTTACCGACCGCTTTATGCAGAAACTCGGCCACGTCTTTCCGGCACATTTACCGGAGCGGATGAAAACCTGGCGTGATAAATATGAACATCATCTGCTGCTGAAGATGGCTGGCGACGGCATCGAAGAAGCGCAGCGTTGGCTGACGGAGTACTTCCAGCAGGCCGAGGGGGATTTCTTCGCCTGTACGCCGGAGGAAGGCAGCAAGGCGTTCCTCCATCGCTTTGCCGCCGCCGGCGCGGCAATCCGCTATCAGGCGGTGCATGCCGACGAAGTCGAAGATATTCTGGCGCTGGATATCGCCCTGCGCCGTAACGATACCGAGTGGTTCGAACATCTGCCGCCGGAGATCGACAGCCAGCTGGTGCATAAGCTCTACTATGGCCACTTTATGTGCCATGTGTTCCATCAGGATTACATCGTCAGGAAAGGGGTCGACGCCCACGCGCTGAAGGAAAAAATGCTGGAGTTACTGAAAGCGCGCGGCGCCCAGTATCCGGCGGAGCATAACGTGGGTCATCTGTATGAGGCCCCGGAGAGCCTGCAGCAGTTCTATCGCCAGAACGATCCCACCAACAGCATGAACCCGGGGATTGGTAAAACCAGCAAGCAGAAATACTGGGGTGAAGCGGCCCCGACGCCAGCCTCTCCGGCGGATCCGCAATAATCGACGGCAGGACTATTCAGCCTGGCGCTTCTGTATTACGCTGCACGCCGGAGAATGTTTCTCCGGCAGATTCAGGAGCGCCGCCATGCCCGCAGAGGCCCCGTTACTCGACAGTGATTTAGAAATTCGCGAAGCGCTGCCCGACGATGCGCACGCCATCGCCGCGCTGTATGTCTGGCACGTACTTAATGGCCGCGCCTCCTTCGAAGAGATCCCCCCCACCGTTGACGAAATGCGTAAACGGATCCAGACCGTGCGCGACAATGGGCTGCCGTGGCTGGTAGCGCTGTGGCGCGGGGCTATCGTCGGCTACTGCTATGCCACTTTCTATCGCCCGCGTCCGGCCTATCGCTACACCCTCGAGGAATCGATATACGTGGAATCCGGAATGGGCGGACGCGGCATCGGCAGCGCGCTGCTGTCCAGGCTAATCGCTGAGTGCGAGAAAGGCCCGTGGCGGCAGATGCTGGCGATCATCGGCGATGGCCATAACAATGCCGGCTCGCTGGCGATCCATAAAAAGTTCGGCTTTACCGTGGCGGGTCAGCTGCGCAGCGTCGGCTACAAGATGGGCGACTGGCGGGATACGTTGATTATGCAGCGCGCGCTGGGTGACGGCGACTGGACGCTGCCGGAGTGATCTCCGGCGTCAAATCCCCGGCTCGCGGCGTAAACGCCTTAGCCGGGCTACCGTTCAGCGCGGTTCCGGAGAGGCGTCAGCCGCCATCCTGCACAAACACCGGCACTCGGCCTGATTGCCCGGCGGCGCTGCGCTTGCCGGGCCTGCGAAGGGGATGAACCCGCCGCCAAATCACGTAGGCCGGATAAGGCGCGAGCCGCCATCCGCCACAAACGCGGCACGGTGTCGGCTATATTGCCCGGCGGCGCTGCGCTTGCCGGGCCTGCGAATGGGATGAACCCGGCGCCAAATCACGTAGCCCGGATAAGGCGCGAGCCGCCATCCGCCACAAACTCCGGCACTCGGCCTGATTGCCCGGCGGCGCTGCGCTTGCCGGGCCTACGAAGGGGGCGAACCCGGTGCCAAATCACGTAGGCCGGATAAGGCGCAATGCGCCGCCATCCGGGAGACATGCAGATTAATCGTTCTGCGCGGTCTGCGCGCCGCCTTTCAGCATCGCCTCCGCCATCTGCGCTTCGCGCTGCTTTTTATAGCTCAGCGCCGAGGCGGGTACCGGCATCACCTTCCCGGTTTCAATCCAGGTCCGCAAGCGGCTGGCGTCAGCGAAGTGGGTATATTTGCCGAAGGCATCCATCACCACCAGCGCCACCGGACGTTGGTTAATCACCGTGCGCATAATCAGGCAGTGGCCGGCAGCGTTGGTGAAGCCGGTTTTGGTCAGCTGAATGTTCCAGTTATCGCGATACACCAGATGGTTGGTGTTGCGGAACGGCAGGCTGTAGGCCGGATGGGCGAAGGTGGCGGTCTCTTCTTTGGTGGTGCTCAGCTGGCCGATCAGCGGATACTGCTCGCTGGCGATCAGCAGTTTGGTCAGATCGCGGGCGGTGGAGACGTTATGCACCGACAGGCCGGTGGGCTCCACGTAGCGGGTATGGGTCATGCCCAGCGCCTGGGCTTTGGCGTTCATCGCGCGAATAAAAGCGTCGTAGCCGCCCGGATAGTGATGCGCCAGGCTGGCGGCCGCGCGGTTCTCGGAAGACATCAGCGCCAGCAGCAGCATATCGCGGCGACTAATCTGGCTGTTGAGGCGCACGCGGGAGTAGATCCCCTTCATTTCCGGCGTATGGCTGATATCCACCGTCAGCATCTCATCCAGCGGCAGATGGGCATCGAGCACCACCATGGCCGTCATCACTTTGGTGATCGACGCCATCGGGCGCACCAGATCCGGCTGGCTGGCATAAATGATTTTTTTCGTGGCCAGATCGACGATCATGGCGCTGCCGGAGGCAATTTCCGGCTGCGAGGCGGTCACCGCCGTCGGGGTTTTTGCTAACGCCTGGGGCGCAAAAGGCACAGCCAGCAGCAAGGTCAGGCTGAGCAAAGAGACTCGAAATTTCGGCATCATGGGCATTCTGAAAAGTATTTTTGCACGTTATGGAACGTACGCCGCGAGGTTAAGTGGGCAACTTCGCTGGCAAACGCCATCATACCGCGCCGTAAGGCCCTGTGCCTAATAAGAATCGTGAAGAAATGCTGCATTGCCGACATAAAATACATATTTGCCGGCAATGCATATTTACCCGTGTCGCCCGATCAGAAGAGTCGGTAGCCATACCCCCAGAGCACCACGGTGATGGCCAGCAGCACTTCCAGCACCAGTACCCCAATAGCTAGCGTCGAGCTGGCAAAGCTTAACCCCTCTTCCCGATTAATGCTCAGGAAGGTCGGAATGCCGAGATACAGCAGATACCCGGTATAGAACAGCGCAATAGTACCGACCAGCGCGCACAGCCAGACCAGCGGATAGAGCGCCACAATCCCGCTCAGAAACAGCGGGGTGGCGACGTAGCCGGCAAACACCATGCAGCGTTTCAGGGAAGGCTGCTGCGGATACTGCCTCGCCATCCACCAGATGACCCGCCCCATGATCGCCACCCCGGCGAGCATCACGGCGTAAAACAGCACCGCCAGCGCCAGTCCGGTCAGCATCGACAGTTTAATCACGGTGCCATCGCCGAAGTTCCAGCCCAGCTGCGTGGTGCCGATAAAGGCGCAGATTACCGGAACCGCCGCCATCAGCAGCACATGATGCGTATAGTGATGAGAAATGGTTTCATTCTCGCTCTTAATCACGCTCATTTCCCGGTTGGGATGAGCGAAGAGCCCCCAGACATGGTTCATAGCGTCCCCCTTGTCACGGCTTCGTACTGCACTGATCCAAGTATAATTCACCCTGTAGATTATTTTATGTACAGCACAGAAAATTCTGCGTCGCCGCGTTTTGGTCAGCAGGGTGTATGATTAAGAGGTGATGAGGTAAGGAGAAAAGCTTTTTATGGATATCAATCACCTGATTTCCCAGTATGGCTACGCGGCGCTGATCGTCGGCAGCATGGCGGAAGGTGAGACCATTACCCTGCTGGGCGGCGTCGCGGCGCATCAGGGGCTACTGAAATTTCCCCTGGTGGTGATCGCCGTCGCCCTCGGCGGGATGATTGGCGATCAGCTGCTCTATCTGGTCGGCCGCCGCTTCGGGGGACGCATCCTGCGCCGTTTCGCCAGTCAGAAAGCGCGGATCCGTAAAGCGCAGCGTATGATCCAGCACCGGCCGTGGCTGTTTGTCATCGGCACCCGCTTTATGTATGGCTTCCGGGTAATCGGCCCCCTGCTGATCGGCGCCAGCCGCCTGCCGCCGCGCATTTTCCTGCCGCTGAATATTGTCGGAGCGCTGGTGTGGGCCCTGCTGTTTACCACCATTGGCTATCTCGGCGGCGAGGTGGTTGGCCCGTGGCTGCATCATCTGGACGCCCATCTGAAGCACTGGATCTGGCTGATCCTCGCGGTGGTGGTGGTGGTGGCCGCCCACTGGTGGCTCAGGCGGCGCGAGAGTAAGAAGAAAGATTAAGCGGCGCGCCCGCGGGCGCACCGTGGTTGGCGGTTACTTCACCGTCTGGTGGTAGCCGCCGCCGAGGGCCGAGGTCAGCTGAATGCTAGCGTCAATCCACTGGCCGTGCAGGCGCAATGCGGTGATCCGTTCCTGCAGCGCCGGGAGCTTCGCCATACTGACTCTGGAGCCAGGTAAGATCCCCGCCGCCATTCGGGCCTGCGCCAGATCTACTACCCGCTGAGCGTCTTTTTCAACCTGCTGCTGCTGCTGGCTTTTGGCCATTAATGTTTCGACCTGGCTGGCGGTTTTCGCCACCTGGTTAACGGCATCCACCACCGCTTTGTTGTACTGGGCGATCGACAGGCTATTCTGCGCGCTGGCGATATCCAGGTTGGCGTTAAGGCGGCCGCTGTCAAAGATCGGCAGCGTCAACCCGGCAGTAACGCCCATCTGCTGCGCCGAATGGCGGAAAAGATCGCTTAAGTGCAGGGCATCCTGCTGCAGGAACGCCATCAGATTGATGTCCGGATAAAATGCCGCTTTCGCCGCGTCCACTTCGCTCAGGGACGCCTCAATATACCAGTGGGCGACCTGCAGATCCGGGCGGCGCGCCAGCAGCTCATAGCCGAGGTTATCTGGCAGCTGCGCGCTGACCGTTGGCAGGCTGGCGGGTTTGAGGTTTAGCGACTGGCTCTGGCTGTTGGTCAGGGCCATCAGCCGCGCTTCAATCTCTTTCATCGTGCCCGTCACGTCCGCCAGCTGCTGGTCGGTTTTGCTGACGTTAATATCGTTCTCCGCCCCTTCGGCGGAGTTAGTGATCCCGCGCTGATACAGGGCCTTGTCGACCGTCACGATATTATTTTGCTCGTTTTTCACCTGCTGCAGCACCGCTTTGATCGCCGCTTCCGTCTGCCACTGCCAGTACAGACGCGCCACGCTGCCGGAGAGCAGCTCACGGGTCTGGGCCTGTTCAGCAACCTGGGCTTTCAGCTCGCCGATACGCGCTTTCACCAGCGCACGGTTTTTTCCCCACAGATCGAGATCCCAACCGGCGGTCAGGCCAAAGGTACCGTTGGTGTACCACGGGCCGGTATTGCCGTCGGTGTCGGTAGCAAACGGTCCCATCAGGCCTTCGGCCGACATGCGCTGGCGTTCAATATCGGCGGAGAAATCCATCTCCGGGCCAAGATTCGCCTGCGACATTCGCGCCTGCGCTTCGGCAAGCCTGATGCGCTGTTCGGCAATCTGCATATCCGGCGCGTTGGCCAACGCTCGCTGAATCAGATTATTAAGCTGTGGGTCATGGTAATCTTTCCACCAGTCAGTCTGCGGCCAGCCATTTTTCACGGCGGCAGGGAGATCCATGGAAACATGGGAGGCCGGAATTTGCTGCTGCGGCGGATTAGCAACCTCATGAGATGGCGCGCAGCCAGCCAGCGCGATGGCCAGGGGCAATGCCGCCAGCACGCTTTTATTTAATATCAATTTCATTGGACAGGTCAGATAACTTAATCAGGTTGGTTATCATAAGTTAATTGAATTAAACGCGTTTAGTAAAGCGTGTGACTAAATTATTAGTTTGCTAAAAATAAACAACCTTATCAATTCAGGGGGTGAATATGAGCCGGCATCTTTTAACGAGCCGCACCTCTTTTCCACCCTGCCCGCTCTGGATGAAGAGAAAGAACGTCCGATGACCTTTTTACTGCGCGCGCGTAAACCGGGCTAACCCCCCGCCCGGCGATGGCCGGGCGGGCATTCTTTAGGCTTTCAGGCTGGCGCCGCGGCTGGCAATCACCTCTTTATACCAGCTAAAGCTCTTCTTCTTACTACGCGCCAGGGTGCCGGTACCGTCATCATGGCGGTCGACATAGATAAAGCCGTAGCGCTTCGATAGCTCCGCTTTTGAGGCGCTCACCAGGTCAATCGGTCCCCAGCTGGTAAAGCCCATCAGCTCAACGCCATCGTCAATGGCTTCCCGCGCCTGCACCAGGTGGTCGTTCAGGTAACTGATGCGGTAGTCATCGTTAATGCTGCCGTCGGCTTCCACCTTATCTTTGGCGCCCAGACCGTTTTCCACGATAAACAGCGGCTTCTGGTAGCGATCCCACAGCACGTTCAGCAGTGTGCGCAGGCCCAGCGGATCTATCTGCCAGCCCCACTCCGAGCTCGCCAGGTGCGGGTTCGGCACCATGCTGAGAATATTGCCGCGCGCCTGCTGGTTCAGCGCCTCGTCGGCGGTGACGCAGCCGGTCATGTAGTAGCTGAAGGAGATAAAGTCGACGGTGGTTTTTAGCGCTTCACGATCGGCGTCGGTGATGGTGAGCGTGATGCCGTTGTCACGGAAATAGCGCTGCATATAGCCCGGGTACGCGCCGCGCGCCTGTACGTCGCCGAAGAACTGCCAGCTGCGGTTCTCCTGCAGCGTCTCGAACACATCCTCCGGTTTGCAGCTCAGGGGATACATCAGCCCGCCGAGCAGCATATTGCCGATTTTGCCCTCAGGCACCAGCTCATGACAGGCTTTGACCGCCAGCGCGCTGGCCACCAGCTGGTGGTGAATCGCCTGATACACCTCGCCTTTGCTGCTGCCGGCCGGCAGGCCGACCCCGGTCATCGGGGCATGTAGCGACATATTGATTTCGTTAAAGGTCAGCCACAGTTTGACCTTATTTTTATAGCGGCTGAACACCGTCCGGGCGTAGCGCTCAAAGAAGCCAATCACCTCCCGGCTGCCCCAGCCGCCATAGTTTTTTACCAGCGCCCATGGCATTTCATAATGCGACAGCGTCACCAGCGGGGTGATGTTGTGCTTCGCCATCTCGTCGAACAGCTTGTCGTAGAACGCGAGGCCGGCTTCGTTCGGCTCGGCGTCGTCGCCGTTGGGGTAGATGCGGGTCCAGGCGATGGAGACTCGCAGGCAGTTAAAGCCCATCTCGGCAAACAGGGCGATATCTTCCGGATAGCGATGGTAAAAATCGATCGCCACATCTTTTATGCCGCTGTCGCCGGGTACGCGCTCGACCACTTCGCCGAAAACGCCGTGCGGCTGCACATCGGAGGTGGATAAGCCTTTGCCATCTTCCAGATAAGCACCTTCCACCTGATTGGCCGCGGTCGCGCCGCCCCATAAAAAATCCGTCGGGAATGTTTTCATCTTTTTCTCCTGTGATTAATGGCTGACTGACAACAGCGGCTGACCGGCTTCGACGGTGCTGGACGCCACCGTATCAATCTCCCGGTAGTCGTCGCTGTTGCTGATAATGATCGGGGTCGCCAGGTCGTAGCCGGCGTCCAGAATCGCCTGGCGATCAAACTCAATCAGCAGATCGCCGGCCTGTACCCTGTCGCCCTCTTTCACATGCGCGGTAAAGGGCACGCCGTCGAGTTTGACCGTGTCGATGCCGACGTGGATCAGCAGCTCAATGCCGCTGTCGCTTTGCAGGCCGATGGCGTGTTTAGTCTGAAACAGGGAGGCCACTTCGCCCGGGAACGGGGCAATCACTTGGCCCACCGCCGGGATAATGGCGACCCCTTTACCCAGCAGGCCGCTGGCGAAGGTGCTATCCGGCACCTGCTCGAGGGCGATAACGCTGCCGCTCATCGGCGCCAGAATATCGTTTGCCGAGGCCGGGGCTACCGTCACGGCGCCCGGTGCAGCGCTGGCGCGCGGCAGGCCGGCGAAGAAGGTCAGCACGCAGGCGAGCACGAAAGCCACGCCGGTGCCGATAAGCCCGCCCCAGACGCTGGCGTCAATCCCGCCGGGCGGGATCATCTGCGCCGGGAAAAAGATGTTTGGCAGGCCAAACGAGTAGGCATAACTGTTGCTAAAGGCAGTGATCGCCCCGCCAATCGCCCCGGCGACACAGCCGAAGATAAACGGACGGCGCAGCGGCAGAGTCAGGCCATAGATAGCCGGCTCAGTGATGCCGAACAGCCCGGCGGAGAAGGCGGAACCGGCCAGCACCCGCTGACGCGCATCGCGGGTGGCGAGGAAAATACCGAGCACGGCGCCCACCTGGGCAATCACCGCCGGAAGAATAATCGGCAGCATGGAGTCGTGACCAAGTACCGTCATGTTGTTGATCATCAACGGCACCAGCCCCCAGTGCAGGCCGAAAATAACGCACACCTGCCACATGGCGCCCAGTACCGCGCCCGCCAGCCATGGGGCAAACGCATAAATGAACTGGTAGCCGTTGGCCAGCAGATGGCTCAGCCAGGTGGCGACCGGGCCAATCACCAGGAAGGTGAGCGGGACCACCACCGCCAGGCAGATGGCCGGGCTGAAGAAGTTTTTCATCGATGACGGCAACAGCGCGTTGCTCTTGCGTTCCAGCCAGCAGCAGACCCATGAGGCGAGAATAATCGGGATCACTGACGAGCTGTAGTTGATAAAGGTCACCGGAATGCCGAGAAAGTGCTCCACCGCCGCGCCCGGCGCCTGGCTGGCCTCAAAGGCCTGAATCATCAGCGGGTGGGTTAACGCCCCGCCAATCACCATCGAGATAAACGGGTTGCCGCCAAACTTCTTCCCGGCGGTATAGCCAAGAAACAGCGGGAAGAAAAAGAACAGCGCGTCGCTGGCGGCAAACCAGATTTTATAAGTCCCCTGCTCCGGCGTAAGCCAGCCGCAGGTCACCGCCAGCGCCAGCAGGCCTTTCAGCAGACCGGTTGCCGCCATCACGCCGATAAACGGTGTAAAAATGCCGGAGATGATGTCGATAAGCTGGCTTAACACCGATCCTTTGGCCGCTTTTTCCTCGGCAACCGGTTCGCTGTCATCGCTTAACCCCGACTCCTGGCGCACCGCCAGCCAGACGTCGTGAACGTGGTTGCCAATCACCACCTGCAACTGGCCGCCGCTCTCCACCACCATAATCACGCCCGGATTGGCCTTCAGCCCTTCGGCATCGGCTTTGCCGTTATCCTTCAGTTTAAAACGCAGACGTGTCGCACAGTGAACCAGACTCACAATGTTCTCTTTGCCGCCGACGCGGTTGAGAATATCCTGCGCGAGTGCTTTATATTCCATGCTCTTTTCCTTACTGCCGCTGCCCGCAGACAACCGGCGACTGAGTAGTAAAAAATAAAAAAACCCGAGAACCACGCCAGTGGGCGTCGCGCTCAGGTTTTGCCTGCATCATGCAGTAACAATCCAGTTTTGTTGGGGAGAATTAACGCCCCTCTTTTCTTACCCGTTCGATATGAATGGCAAGAAACATAATTTCTTCGGTGGTCAGCGACCGCTGATACTGCTTTTGCAGATGCGTCGCCACCGTTTCCGCACACTTCCACGCTTTGGCGTAGTTATCTTTCACCGCGCTGTGCAGCGAGACGTCGTCATCTTCCACCACCGTGCGCGTCAGCATCCGCTGGGCGAAAAACTTCAGGTGGGTGACGAAACGCTGATAGCTCAGCGACTCTTCATCGTAGTTAAGCTGCAGCTGATACTTCACCAGCTGCAGGATCTCCTGCATCACCCGGGTCACGTGCATGACCTCCGGCATTTCGCTGTTGAGCTGCGCCGTCACCAGATGCAGGGCGATAAATCCGGCTTCATCCTCCGCCAGTTCCACGCCGAGCCTTTTGGCAATGATGGCCCTTGCCTCCTGGCCCAGCGCGAACTCCTTCGGATACAGCCGCTTAATCTCCCACAGCAGCACGTTACGCAGTGCGATGCCCTTTTTCTGCCGCTCGATAGCAAAATGACAGTGATCCGTTAACGTGATGTACAAACTTTCCTGTAACTTGCCCAGCCGTCCGCGTGCCAGGTCGATAATGCGATCGCAGGTGGTCATCACTTCTAACGGTATTTGACTGAGCAGCTCGCCTAAGCGGCCGACCAGCTCATCGCTTTGTAAGGCGAAAACTTTTTCAATTTTACTGTCGTCCAGCACGTCGCCCGGGCGTTTCTGAAAGGCCAGCCCTCGCCCCATCACCACCTGTTCGCGCCGGTGCTCGTCGAGAACCACCACCACATTGTTATTGAGTACTTTGGCGATTTGCATATAGACCCCAGAAACAAAAAAACCTGACCCCCGACGAAACGCCAGGTGATCAGGTTTTGCCTGCCGCAGCAGTTGCAATCCAACACCCGCACTGTAACAACTTCTGCTGCGCGCTCAACCTGACAAGTGAAAAAACGTGATTAAGATCGCGACTATCAGAAGGTCACGACGGTTTTCCACTCCACTACCCACGCATCCTGGGTCTGCGCGACGCCGCCCGGACGGTGCCAGTACTGCAGGCCCGGCTGCAGCTCCAGCCAGGAGACCGGGCGGAAGCGATAATAGAGCTCACCGTTCAGCGAATGACCGGCCACCGGCTGGTAAGCCGGATCGTTATAGTCGGTGGCGCCGCTTATCTGATTCATATAGCGCTGATTACGTGCGTAGTGGCTGCTCATGTCGATCCACGTCAGGCCGAAGCCAATCCAGTCCTCCGGGCGGGCGTCAAACAGACCGCGGTAGCGCATGGAGGCGGCGACGGCGGAGTGGATATAGTTGCTGCGCTGGTCGCTGAGGCTGCCGCTCAGTGAGACGCTCATCCCCCGCAGCGGGTCGTCGGCGTGGCGGGTGATCTGCTGGTTCAGGCCGGCGTACATAAACCAGGTGCTATCGTGCTCGGCGTAACCTTGCGGATCGGTCGCCCCGGCGCCGCCGGATTTACCGCTGTAGAGGTCGCTCTGCGGCGCGTTAGTCCAGACCACGCCAAGGTTATAGGCTCCCGGCAGGCCATTAATCAGCGGACGGGTTTCGATCTCCATCGGCAGTAAGATGCCTTTGCTACCCTTCGTCGACCAGCTCCACGCGTGGCTGCGCGCGGTAGCCTGCGGGTTTTGCTCCATCACCCCGCCTTTCAGGGTGACCGTCGGCGTCAGCTTGTACTCCAGGGTGGTGCCCCAGGTGTGAATGTTCCAGTTATTCCAGGTCAGCGAGTTGGCCGATTTCCCACCGCACTGGGTCAGCAGCTGAAAATCGCAGGGAATGATCTGGTCGAAGGTTTGCACCTTGTTCATCATGCCGATGCGCCAGGTCAGGCGGCGGTCGTCAAAGCTGCGGGCAAAGGTGAGCCAGCCAAGGCGGGTAATCGACCCGCCGCCCCAGCTCTCCTGCGATAGATCGTTGAAACTCACCCGCGGATCCTGCAGCCGTTTCGTGGTGAGATTATCATCGTGGTTGCGGTTGACGATGTTGCCTTCGAGACGCGCATCCGGTATGCCGGTCCAGCGCTCCAGATCCTGGGTAAAGGTCAGCGCCACCTGGTCAATATAGGCCAGGTGTTTATCATGGTCATAACCGCCGCCGGCGTTGTAGGCCATCTCGTTAAGATAGCCGAGATTATAATGAAAGCCGTTTTCTTCAAGGATCGGACGAATGCCTAGCATATCGCCCAGCAGCCCTTGCTGCCCGGCTTCAAACCCCAGCGCGCTGCCGTTCCACGCCGGGATGTCCGCGGCGCTCACGGCAGGCGCCATGGCCGCCAGCATAGCGCCGATCAAAAGCTGATTTATTTTTTTGTTATGCATTGTGATATCCACCGTGACTGAATAAAAACAAAGGGGATCCCCAGGCTATTTATTTACCCGTTTTCTTTTTTTAAAAATGAATGGCAAAAAGCGTCTGTCGGTAATAAAACCGCGACAATGCCAGAGAAATCGTTATTCACATCTCATTGTTTTACATCATCATTTTATCCACCCTGAATTTTTACCAAAAAAAAACCTAAGCACTTTGCGCCACGAATGACGAAAGTGCTTAGGTTTTGCCTGAGTTCAGTAGCAATCCTGAATTGATTGACCGCACATTATCACTTTATTCAACCCATGCCTATCATCAACAGGCATGCAAGTAATAATATGTGAAGCGAATAACAGTATGGCGGTTAATAGCGGCCGATCGCCGCCGCTATTTCAGCAGACGTTTGCAGGGCGCGAATTTCATTAAACAGGGTCAGCGCCTCGGTATATTCCTTGCGTAAATAGCCTAACCACTGCTTAATTCTTGCCACATGATACAGGCCGGTATCACCCTGCTTTTCCAGGCGGGTATATTTTTGCAACAGCTGGACCACCTGCGGCCACGGCATGCGCGGTTCGTTGTATTTGATCACCCGGCTGAGGTTCGGCACATTGAGCGCCCCGCGGCCAATCATCACCGAATCGCAGCCGGTGACAGCCATACAATCCTGGGCGCTTTGCCAGTCCCAGATTTCACCGTTGGCGACCACCGGGATAGTCAGGCGCTGGCGGATCTCGCCGATCGCCTGCCAGTTGATGCGTTCGGCTTTGTAGCCATCTTCTTTGGTACGGCCGTGAACCACCAGTTCGCTGGCCCCCGCCTGCTGCACCGCGTCGGCGATTTCAAAGCGCCGTTCACCGCTGTCCCAGCCAAGACGAACTTTCACCGTCACCGGCAGATGCTCGGGAACCGCCTCTCGCATGGCTTTCGCGCCGCGATAGATCAACTCTGGATCTTTCAGCAGCGTTGCCCCGCCGCCGCTGCCGTTTACCAGCTTCGACGGACAGCCGCAGTTTAAATCCACCCCCCATGAACCCAGCGCCACCGCGCGGGCGGCATTTTCCGCCAGCCACTCGGGATATTGTCCCAGCAGCTGGACGCGTACGCGGGTTCCGGACGGCGTGCGGCTCTGGTGATGCAGTTCCGGGCATAGCCTGTAGAACGATTTTACCGGCAGCAGTTGATCCACCACGCGCAGAAATTCGGTGATGCAGAGATCGTAATCGTTAACCTCGGTCAGCAGCTCGCGCACCAGCGAATCGAGCACGCCTTCCATCGGCGCCAGTAGAACACGCATATCGTTACCCGAAAAAAAAAGAGGCGCTATGGTAGCGCCTCCGGGCGCTGGTTGAAAGCGCTCAATGCGTCGGACCAGACGCACGCCGTTCCCCGCACGCTCGATGCGGCAAAGCGGCGAGATAATCTCTATGCTTTACAGGGGTCTGTGGCGTCCCATTCGCCTTTATTTGCCGCGCCTCATCCAGCAAGGTAGCGTGGGGAGCGATCCCGCCTGAGCCGCAAGGTGTCGGGCCCTGACGGGTGAGACTATGGTTCCCGTAAGCTATCAGCGCTATGCATAGAATTCATGATGTGATCGGTAGCACATTTTAGGGATTAATTGTATGATGAATGCACTTCATCAAGGGTTATTACCATGAGTAAATCGCTGACTATTATCTGGCAGTACCTGCGGGCTTTCGTCCTGATTTACGCCTGCCTGTACGCCGGAATTTTTATCGCCGGGCTGCTGCCTATCACTATCCCCGGCAGCATCATCGGCATGCTGATCCTCTTCGTGCTGCTGGCGCTGCAAATTATGCCGCCGCAATGGGTCAACCCCGGCTGCAATATCCTGATCCGCTATATGGCGCTGCTGTTCGTGCCGATCGGCGTTGGGGTGATGCAGTACTGGGATCTGCTGCGCGCCCAGCTGGGGCCTGTCGTTATCTCCTGCGCCATCAGTACGCTGGTGGTGTTTGTAGTGGTGAGCTGGAGCTCCCATTTGGTGCATGGCGAACGTAAAGTGATTGGCCAAAAAGGAAAAGAAGAATGATGCATGAAATCTGGTGGTCGCTACCGCTAACCCTGATCGTCTTTTTTCTCGCCCGCAAACTGGCGGCCCGCTTTAAGTTCCCGCTGCTCAACCCGCTGCTGGTGGCGATGGTGGTGATTATTCCATTTCTTCTGCTGACCGGGATCTCCTATGAGCGTTATTTTGCCGGCAGCAAAGTCCTGAACGATCTGCTGCAGCCGGCGGTAGTGGCCCTTGCGTTCCCGCTGTATGAACAGCTGCACCAGATCCGCGCCCGCTGGAAATCTATCATTACCATCTGCTTTATCGGCAGCTGCGTGGCGATGATCACCGGCACCACCGTCGCTCTGCTGATGGGCGCCACGCCGCAAATCGCCGCCTCTATTCTGCCTAAGTCAGTCACTACGCCGATTGCTATGGCGGTTAGCGGCAGCATCGGCGGCATTCCGGCCATCAGCGCCGTGTGCGTAATTTTTGTCGGCATCCTCGGCGCGGTATTTGGGCATACGTTGCTTAACCTGATGCGCATTCGCACCAAAGCGTCGCGTGGCCTGTCAATGGGCACCGCCTCGCACGCCCTCGGCACCGCCCGCTGCGCCGAGCTGGACTATCAGGAAGGCGCGTTTAGCTCACTGGCGCTGGTGCTATGCGGGATCATCACCTCGTTGATGGCGCCGTTCTTATTTCCGCTGATCCTCGCAGTGGTAGGTTAATAGTGATTTAAATCACATTTTTTAATGCAACAAATCAGAGTTGCATAAAGAATGAGATATTCATCACATATGGAACCGCTGGCCGCCCGTACACTGGCTTCCCATTACACTGTTATGAGGCAACGCTATGCACTCACGTTTTCAAGCTGCTTTGACGACTCTGGCAGCAGATCTGCAGGCGGCCATCGCCCCGATGCTCGCCGACCCGCATTTCCCGGCGCTGCTCGAAGCCGATCAGGTGGCGACGCTGCAGCATGCGACAGGTCTGGACGAAGACGCGCTGGCTTTTGCGCTACTGCCGCTTGCCGCTGCCTGCGCGCGCCCCGACCTTTCTCATTTTAACGTCGGGGCTATCGCCCGCGGCGTCAGCGGCCGCTGGTACTTTGGCGGCAATATGGAGTTTCTCGGCGCTACCATGCAGCAGACCGTTCACGCGGAACAGAGCGCCATCAGCCACGCCTGGCTGCGCGGCGAGACCTCCCTGCGCGCTATCACGGTGAACTACACGCCGTGCGGTCATTGCCGTCAGTTTATGAACGAACTGAACAGCGGGCTGGCGCTGCGCATTCATCTGCCGGGTCGCGAAGCGCATGCCCTGGAGCACTATCTGCCGGACGCCTTTGGCCCGAAAGACCTGGAGATCAAAACCCTGCTGATGGATGAACAGGACCATGGCTTCCCGGTCAGCGGCGATGCCCTAACCCAGGCAGCTATTCAGGCCGCCAACCGCTGCCATGCGCCCTACAGCCACTCGCCTTCCGGCGTGGCGCTGGAGCTGAAAGACGGTACCATTTTCAGCGGTAGCTATGCGGAAAACGCAGCGTTCAACCCGACGCTGCCGCCGCTGCAGGGGGCGCTGAATCTCCTGAGCCTCAACGGCTATGATTATCCCGCTATCCAGCGGGCAATCCTGGCGGAGAAAGCCGACGCGGCGCTGATCCAGTGGGATGCCACCGTCGCCACCCTGAAGGCGCTGGGCTGCCACAATATTGAGCGCGTCCTGTTAGGTTGATCAGCCTGAGCAGATTGCCGGACGGCGTCTTCGGCTTATCCGGCCGACTTTTTATACCGTTAGGTGTCGGGTGGCGCTACGCTTACCCGACCTACGGTTCGCGCCATGGCGACCTGAAGATCCCTATGCCGGGTGTCGGCTCACGCCTTACCCGGCCTGCATTCGGCGATCTGTCTATATTGCTGAAAATCCCCGCAATCAAACGCGGGTTTCTTGCGCTTACCCGGCGGGTAAAGTAGCCTGAAGACTCCGTTGTCTATTATTGAGCCAAGTTCATGTTAAAGCGTGCGTTCTACAGCCTGTTAGTCCTGCTCGGCCTGCTGCTGTTGACCGTGCTGGGCCTTGACCGCTGGATGAGCTGGAAAACCGCGCCCTATATCTATGATGAACTGCAGGACCTGCCCTACCGTCAGGTCGGTGTGGTGCTGGGCACCGCCAAATATTACCGCACCGGCGTCATCAATCAGTATTACCGTTACCGCATCCAGGGTGCGCTGAACGCCTACAACAGCGGCAAGGTCAACTATCTCCTGCTGAGCGGCGATAATGCTCTGCAAAGCTACAATGAACCGATGACCATGCGTCGGGACCTGATTAAAGGCGGCGTCGATCCCGCGGATATCGTACTGGACTATGCCGGTTTCCGTACCCTCGACTCGATCGTCCGTACCCGGAAAGTGTTCGACACCAACGACTTCATTATCATCACCCAGCGCTTCCACTGCGAACGGGCGCTGTTTATCGCCCTGCATATGGGGATCCAGGCCCAATGCTACGCGGTGCCGTCGCCGAAGGATATGTGGAGCGTGCGGCTGCGCGAGTTCGGCGCCCGCTTTGGCGCGCTGGCGGACCTCTATATCTTCAAACGGGAACCGCGCTTTCTCGGCCCTCTCATCCCGATTCCGGCGCAGCAGCATGACGTGCCGGATGACGCCCAGTCCTACCCGGCCGTCACCCCGGAGCAGCTGCTGGAGTTGCAGAAAGGAAAGTAGCCTCCATCAACGCATTCGTTTCAGATATAAAAAAACCCGCGCCAGGCGCGGGTTTTTGATGCGTTCAATCTTATTTCTTACGGGCGTATTTCAGGGAGTCCAGCGCCACGGCGAAGATAATAATCGCCCCCTTAATAATGTACTGCCAGTAAGGGTTGACGCCGATATAGGTCAGGCCGTAGTTGATGACGGTGAAGATAATCACCCCGGTCACCACGCCAAACACCGTCCCTACCCCGCCGCTGAACGATACGCCGCCCACCACACAGGCGGCGATGGCGTCCAGTTCATACATAAAGCCGAGGTTATTGGTCGCCGAACCGATACGTCCGGCTTCCAGCAGGCCGCCGAAGGCGTAGAACACGCCGGAGAGGGCATAGATCATCAGCAGGTTTAACGCTACGTTAACCCCGGAGACCTTCGCCGCTTCCGGGTTACCGCCGATAGCGAAAATGTTTTTGCCAAAGCGCGTCTTGTTCCACAGGATCCAGACAAAGAAGACGGCAATCAGCGCGTAGAAGGTAATGTAGGACAGGCGGAAGGAGCCCAGCGCCACAAACCCCTGCGCGAAATGGGAGAAGTGGCTGTCGAAGCCGGAGATCGGCGACGCGCCCACGAAGTCGTAGTACAGCGAGTTAATGCCGTAGACGATAATCATGGTGCCGAGAGTGGTAATAAACGGCGTCACGTTCAGGTAGGCAATGACGATCCCGTTAATCAGGCCGATGACCGCCCCGATGGCGCACACCAGCAGGATCACCAGCGGGATCGGCATGGTCGCCATATCCGGGAATACTTTATTGGCATTATCCACCGCCTGCAGCATGGTGGCGGCAATCACCGCCGCCAGACCCACCTGACGGCCGGCGGAGAGGTCGGTCCCCTGCGTGACGATAAGTCCGGCCACGCCGAGGGCAATAATAATACGCACCGAGGACTGAGTCAGAATATTACTCAGGTTGAGCAGACTTAAAAATGTCGGATCCTGGAAAATAATAATGGCCAGCAGGACCAGAAGGACAACATATATCCCACCCTCTTTCAGGTAAGTGAGAAAACTCTTTTTATTTAACGCACTCATGTGAAGCCCCTGATCTTAAAGGTGCAATGACGCAAGACGCAGTATTTCGTTTTGCGTAGTGGTTTTAGTCTCAACAATGCCCGCGACCAGGCCGTTGCTCATCACCAGAATGCGGTCGGTAATCCCCAGCAGTTCCGGCATTTCGGAAGAAATAATAATGATCCCTTTGTCTTTTTTAGCCAGTTCGGCAATCAGCTGATAGATTTCAAACTTGGCGCCGACGTCGATACCGCGCGTTGGCTCATCCAGCATCAGGATCTCCGGCTGGGTCAGCAGCCAGCGGCCTATAATGACCTTTTGCTGGTTACCACCGGAAAGCGAGCCAATCTGCGTATGCTGACCGGGGGTTTTGACGCGCATCGAGTCAATAACCCATTGGGTATCGCTCTTCATTCGCGAGTTATCCAGCAAGCCGATGCTGTTTTTATATTTCTTAATATTGGAGATCAGCGAGTTAAATCCGATATCCAGATAGGCGTAAATCCCGGTAGAGCGCCGCTCCTCGGTCACCAGCGCAAAACCGTGGTTAATCGCCTCGTTGGCGCTGTGGTTGTTGATCTTCTTGCCGTGCAGCGTGATGGTGCCGCTGGCCTTCTCACGGATGCCGAACAGGGTCTCCACGATGTCGGTGCGTTTAGCGCCCACCAGGCCGGCGATACCGAGAATTTCGCCCTTATGCAGGTCAAAGGAGACATCGCGAATGGAGGGCTGGCGCAGCGAGGTGAGATTGCGCACCTGGAGGATCACTTCGCCCGGAGTGTTTTCGCGATCCGGAAAACGCTGGTTAAGCGAACGCCCGACCATCATGGCGATGATCTTATCCATATCCAGCCCTTCCAGCGGCTGGGTGGCGATCCACTGGCCGTCGCGCAGGATGGTTATTTCATCGCACAACTGGAAAATTTCTTCCATTTTATGCGAGATATAGACGATACCGCAGCCGCGATCTTTCAGCTTACGGATGATCTTAAACAGATGGTTGACCTCTTTTTCCGTCAGCGATGACGTCGGCTCATCCATGATGACGATTTTGGCGTCATAGGAAAACGCCTTCGCGATCTCAATCATCTGCATCTGAGATACCGATAAGGTACCGACGCGGGCGCGCGGATCGATATCAATATCCAGCTCATCAAAAATGGCCTTGGTATCCCGGTACATTTTGTCCTGATCGACAAACATGCCTTTAGTTGGATAGCGCCCGAGCCACATGTTATCCATGACCGAACGCTGTAATACCAGGTTTAATTCCTGATGCACCATCGAAATACCGTTTTCCAGGGCTTCTTTCGCCGAATGGAAATCGATCTCTTTTCCCTGAAAAAGAATGCTACCGGAATCTTTTTGATAGATCCCAAAAAGGCATTTTAATAATGTCGATTTACCGGCGCCGTTCTCACCCATTAACGCATGAATGGAGTGCGGACGAACCTTCAGGTTGACATTATCAAGAGCCTTGACGCCAGGAAACGATTTGTTGATGTTGCTCATCTCCAACAAATATTCGCCTGACCGTTCGCTATTATTGCTGACCATAGTTATACCTGGCTGCGTTCATGCAAGCCCCGTCCGGCGCACTAGCGCCAGCAGGAGTCTGGTTCTGTATCAGGAATAATCGGGCGTGGATAACCCACGCCCGCAACTCACATCACGATTATTTGCCGGTAAACTGGCTCAGGTTGTCTTTATCGACGCCCACGTAGGGGACGCGAACAATCTTGTTGTCAATTTTCCAGTTGGTGCCTGCCGCGGCGTCTTTCCCGTCGGCAAGGTTTTTCGCCAGCTCGAAGGTCGCTTTCGCCTGGTTGTTGGCATCGTTCAGCACAGTACCGGCCATCGCGCCGGATTTCACCAGCGCCAGGGCTTCCGGCAGGGCATCAACGCCGAACACCGGAATGCTGCTCTTGTTGTGCGCTTTCAGCGCTTCAACCGCGCCCATCGCCATGGCGTCGTTGTTAGCGATCACCACTTCAATCTTGTTGGCATTCGGGCCGGAGAGCCAGGCGTCCATTTTGTCTTTCGCCTGGGCGGTATCCCACATCGCGGTATCCAGCTGCAGCTGCTGGGTCTTCAGACCTTTATCATTCAGCTCTTTAATAACGTAAGTGGTACGCGCTTCCGCATCCGGATGGCCCGGCTCGCCTTTCAGCAGAACGTACTGGATCTGACCGTCTTTATTCAGATCCCAGTTCGGGTTGGCTTTCCAGTGCTTGGCGATCAGATCGCCCTGAATAATCCCGGACTCTTTCGAGTCGGTACCGACGTAATAAGCCTTGTCATAACTATCCAGCGCTTTGCGGGAAGGCTCTTTGTTGAAGAACACCACCGGAATATTCTGCCCGCGCGCCTTTTCAATCACCGTACCTGCGGCGGCCGGGTCAACCAGGTTAATCGCCAGCGCCTTCACTCCTTTCGCCAGCAGCACGTCAATCTGATCGTTTTGTTTCGACTGGTCGTTCTGCGAATCATTCATCAATAGCTGGACGTCTGGCGCGGATTTGCCATCTTTTTCAATCGCCTTACGCACTACCGACATAAAGTTGTCGTCATATTTATAAATCGTCACGCCGATACGGGTATCTGCTGCGTGTGCGGCGGCGCCAAATAACAGACCAGCCATTACAGCAGACAGGGTAAACACCTTCTTATTCATGGAATCTCCGGTTTTATTATGCAGGGTCATTATTGTGAGAAAATGCAGGCGGGATTTGTTGCATTAGTGTTACCGCACAACGCATTTCACGACGAAAATTCGGTCTTCCGTGTCGGGTAACGCTCCAGAAAAATACGACTGTAAAACTCGTTTAACGCCTTGTTCCTACTAAATAAAGTGAGGAATATCCATCACCTCGTGGTTCAGACTGGTAAACGCTGCCATCATAATAAGGCGAATGTTAATATACTGTGAATTTACTCACAAATTGAAAGCGGTTACATCCCGCGATCGCGTCAGTTAGTGATCGGCCCCACAGTTTGCCGCTGGGCAACGGAATGACGGCGCACCAGCGTCGGCATAAAGCAGTGCGTCGCCTCGCGATCCAGCTTGCCGGCCGCCCCCAGCAGCGCCAGCTCGGTGGCCAGCTTTGCCATCGACATTACCGGATAGCGCACGGTGGTGAGCTGAGGATCGGTGTAACGGGAAATAGGAATATCATCAAAGCCAATCAGCGACAGATGCTGCGGCACGACAATGCCGTTGTCCTTCAGCGTCGTCAGCGCGCCGGCCGCCATGCTGTCGTTATAGGCAAACACCGCGGTGAGGCCGAGATTGCGCCCCAGCAGTTCGACCATCGCCGCTTCACCGCCCTGCATATCCGGGGAGCCGGAACCGATCCAGCTGTCCGGGGCGATGATGCCTTGCTCCTGCAGCGCTTTGCTCCACCCTTCCCGGCGCATATCGTCATCTTCAATGCCGTGGTTTGAGGAGAGATAGCCGATGCGCTGGTGACCATGATTGAGCAGCATACGGGTGGCCATCAGCGCGCCGCTGACGTTGTCGAGTCCGACGCAGCGATGGGCATACCCCGGCACGATGCGGTTGATCAGCACCATCCCCGGGATATGTTGCATAAAGTCGCTCAGTTCATCATCGCTCAGCGCTTTCGAATGGACGATCAGCGCCGAGCAGCGCTGACGGATCAGCACCTCGATGGCGTGACGCTCTTTTTCCGCCTCGTGATAGCTGTTGCCGATCAGCACATATTTCTGATGCTGCTGAGCAACGGTATCCACTGCTTTCACCAGCGCGCCGAAGAAGGCGTCGGAGACGTCCATCACCACCACGCCGATGGTATCGCTGACCTGGGTGGCCAGCGCCTGGGCGTTGGCGTTGGGCCGGTAGCCCAGTTGGGTCACCGCTTTCATCACCACGTCGCGCGTATCCGGACTCACCAGCGCGCTGTTATTCAGCACCCGCGACACGGTGGCCACGGAAACGCCCGCCTGGCGGGCGACATCACGAATGGTGATCATACTCAGCGACCTTAAGAGAATTACAGCACGTCACATTCACCTCCTGTGCTTAGCAAGGAGGATATTCTGGCAGCGACCCGCGGTCCGCTGCGTGAGTGAGGTCACACGGCTGGAAACGTTTACATCCGTTTTGTTAATGATTGTGATCGAGATCGTTATCTGGATGTATCTTTCAATGATGTGCCTGACGCACGCAGGGTTAACTGACGCCACAGCCATTCCACCGGCCCCTGGCGGAAGCGGCGCAGCCAGAGCGATGAGACAAGGAGGTTAACGGCCCAGATGGGGGGGACAAAGGCCAGCAGCTGCAGACGATCGAAGCGCATAAACAGCCCAAGATGATAAAACAGGGTGGTGCAGATCAGGGTCTGCAGCAGGTAGTTGGTCAGCGCCATGCGTCCGACGCAGGCGATAGCGCCCACCAGGCGGAAACGGCAGAGCTGCGGCCAGTAGCCCCAGGCCAGCGCGGCATAGCCGATAGCCTGCAGCGGGGCGCTAAGTTCGCGCGGCGCCTGCAGTAAAAACGCGCACCAGCGATAGTCCCAGGCCAGATACCACTGGGCGAATATTGCCGGCAGATTGACCGCCATGCCGGCCGCCACCAGCAGCGCGCCGGTACGCCGGTAGTGACGCAGGCTAAACTGCCCCTTCAGCCAGCCGCTGCGCATCAGCGCCGCGCCCATCAGCATCATCCCAGCCAGCTGCCAGCCATACTGCGCGCCCAGCGCCAGTAGATTGTCAGATAGCATATCCGCCCGGTTGCTGACCGCCTCCATGCCACCGTGCAGCTTCCAGTACTGCTCATACTGCAGGTTCGCCGCGTCCGGCGCCCACGAGCGATTCGCCGCGGTCCCGGAGATCAGCCCCAACAGGACCAGCACCGCAATGCCGGTGAGGTAGAGCACCACCCCGGTGTTGAACAGCGATTTGACATGGTGCGCCTCACGCACCATGCGCCAGCTCACCAGCCCCACCAGGGCATAGGCCAGCAGAATATCGCCATCCCAGAAAAAAAGACCGTGAATGAAACCGAGCAGCGCCAGCAGCGTCAGCCGCGACTGGATCCAGCGCTTCCCTCGCGGAAGCAATAGCTGAAGACCGGCGCCAAACAGCAGCGCGAACAGGGTGAGAAACTTCACCTGCGCCAGCAGGTCGAGGAGCGCCCAGGTCCAGGCATCGCTAAGGGACGCGCTTCCTGACCAGGCGGGATTGAGATAAGCGGCCTTCGGCAAGCCGAAGGCGCTGATATTGAGAAGCAGGATACCGAGGATGGCGACGCCGCGGACAAAGTCCAGCGTGACATTTCTCTCCATGCACCCTGCTCCGTTTTAGTCGTGGTGACGTACTGCGCGCAGGAATTCCTGGCGGGTATTCTGGCTGGATTTAAACAGGCCGCCGAGAGAGGTGGTGGTGGTGGCGCTGGTCGCGTCGCGAATGCCGCGCGCCTTCACGCAATAATGCACCGCGTCAATGGATACCGCCACGTTGTTGGTGCCGAGCAGCGTCTGCAGCGCGATCAGGATCTGCTGCGTCAGACGCTCCTGGACCTGCGGACGTTGGGCGAAGAACTGCACGATGCGGTTGATTTTCGACAGGCCGATCACCGAATCTTTCGGGATATAGGCTACCGTCGCTTTACCATCGATGGTAACGAAATGGTGTTCGCAGGTGCTGGTCAGGGTGATATCGCGCACGGTGACCATTTCATCGACCTTCATTTTGTTTTCAATGACGGTGATTTTCGGGAAGCGAGAATAATCCAGCCCGGAGAAGATCTCATCGACATACATTTTGGCGATGCGATGCGGGGTCTCCATCAGACTGTCATCACTCAGATCCAGATTCAGCAGTTGCATAATCTCGGTCATATGACCGGTAATCAAACGCTTGCGTGTTTCGTTATCAATTTCTTGTACTGGCGCACGCATCGGCGTCTCCAGCCCACGAGCGACCAGCGCTTCATGAACGAGGACGGCTTCTTTACTCAGTGATGACATTTATGTTTCTCCTGCAGGTGTGGCGCTCTTTGCTTTTTCTGGGGGCAAAGTTTGTATTCATTGTGCGTGAGGTGGCGCACAGAATCCAGTAGCCGTAACGATAATTATTGAAATTGGCGCTGCCTTTTATTAGGGAGCGAAGCCATGCCTCAGGCGCGACGCCAAATCCTTATCGCCGTATCCGGAATGTTCCAACCGCTGTACGCATTCATAAGCGCCGTCGCTACACCGGCATGTTGGCTATAAGTTGCATTAATGATGCAGTAAGTTCTCAAAAGGAGAAAGTGAAAGTTGCTCACCGGCTAATGAAATATCTGTATTATGAACGTTTACGCGCACATCCCTTCCGAGGAGCCTTGCATGGAACTGCTTGAAGAGCATCGCTGTTTTGACGGCCAGCAACAACGCTGGCGTCATCACTCCCCTGTCCTGAACTGCGCCATGACGTTCAGCATTTTTTTACCGCCTGAGCGCGAAACGCCGCCGCCGGTGCTGTACTGGCTGTCGGGGCTGACCTGTAACGATGAGAACTTTACCACCAAGGCGGGCGCCCAGCGCATTGCCGCCGAGCTGGGCATCGCGCTGGTGATGCCGGATACCAGCCCGCGCGGTGACGAGGCGGCCAACGACGACGGTTACGATCTCGGACAAGGCGCCGGCTTCTACCTGAACGCCACCGAGGCGCCCTGGGCGGCGCACTACCGAATGTACGATTACCTGCGTGACGAACTGCCCGCGCTTATTCGTAGCGAGTTTAGCGTCGGCGAACGCTGCGCCGTCAGCGGCCACTCGATGGGCGGCCACGGCGCGCTCATTATGGCGCTCAAAAATCCCGGCCGCTACGCCAGCGTCTCCGCCTTCGCGCCGATCGTCAATCCCTCCCAGGTCCCGTGGGGCAAGAAAGCGTTTACCGCCTATCTCGGCGCGGATGAATCGGCATGGCACTCCTGGGACAGCTGTGCGCTGATGCAGGCCAGCCGGCCGGAGGACGCCGTGCCGACGCTTATCGATCAGGGCGACAACGATCCATTCCTTGCCGGACAGCTGCAGCCGGCGGTACTGGCGGAGGTCGCGCGGCAGAAGGCCTGGCCGTTAACGCTGCGCATCCAGCCCGGTTACGACCACAGCTATTACTTCATTGCCTCGTTTATTGAAGACCATCTGCGCTTCCATGCGCAGCATCTCTTTGGCTAAACGCCAATGCGCCGCGAAGCTGCTACGCGGCGCATGTTCAGGCCTACAGGATGCGTTTTAGCGCCGGCAATCAGAAGCGATAATCCACCGCCATAAAGTAGCGACGGCCTTCTTCGGTATAGCTGTAGTCGTCCCGACTCAGATCTTTATCACCCACGTTCTGCACCCCGGAGCGCAGTTTCACGTTTTTGGTCACCTGCCATGCCGCGCCAACGTCAAACAGGGTGTAGCCGCCCGGCGTTTTGCCGGTGGCGCTCACCGCGCGCTGCTGGCCGGTATAGTTGGCCGTCACGTAGAAGGACCAGTCGTCCAGCGGTTTCCAGTCGAGCGTGCCGTTGGCGGTATGGAACGGCAGCGTCTGCAGCGGTTTGTCGCCGCCATTGCTCAGATCGCGACCATCGTTGTAGGTGTAGTTCACCGTCAGCTTCCACTCATCGCCAAACGGGATCTTCACCTCCGTCTCCACCCCTTTGATGCGGGCTTTGTTGACGTTGAAATAGCGGAAGATCGGCACGCGCTTGCCGTTGACAGTTTTCCAGCCGACAAAGTTCGGGTAGCCCGGCGCTTCGCTGGCGCTGAAGGTGCGCAGAACGTCGATCATGTCGTCGACATTATTCTGGAAGGTGGTGATGCTGCCTTCGACATTTTCAAGCCAGCCCTCTTCCCCGCGGTAGTAGAGACCGAGCTCGAAGCTTTCGCTGGTTTCCGGTTTCAGATCCGGGTTACCGACGATGCTGCACGAGCCGCGACAGGAGTTGGTGGTCCAGTCGGGGTTAAGCTGCAGCAGCGACGGGGCTTTAAACGCCGTCGCCCAGCCGCCTTTGACGGTGACGGTATCGGTGGCGTTATACACCAGATAGGCGCGCGGGCTCCAGTGATCGCCATAGGTCTGATGGTCGTCCATACGAATGCCGGTGGTCAGCGCCAGCGGCTCGATGATGCGCCATTCGTCTTCGATAAACAGGGCGTACTGGCTGGCCGACGTTGACTGGCCGCCGCTGCTCAGGTTGACCGGATCTTTCAGTTTGTCGTGGCGCCATTCGCCGCCGAAGGTCACCAGCTGGTTAATCATGCCCAGCGGCAGGACATACTTGCCGTCGATGGCATTGCTTTCCGAGGTAATAGTCCCGCTCTGCCCTGGATTTTTGTTATCCACCTTTTCGCCGTAGAACTTGAGCTCGCTATTGCCGATATCCCAGCGGCCGTTATGGCTCAGAGAGTAGTTCTCCCGCTCAAGGCGGTTGCGGTCAAGGGAATCGGAATCGCGATCCTGACGGTCAAAGCCGTAGCCTGCGGTAAAATCGTGGTTTTCGTTCGGCGTCCAGGCGAATTCAACATTGCCATCGCGGCTGGTGAAGCCCTCGATGCGCGGCGTCTCGCCGGTGGCATTACTGGATGACTGCGGATCGTCCTTGGCGCGTTTTGCCAGGCTGCCGTAGGCCTTCATTCCAAGTACGCCGTCGATCAGCGGGCCGCTGGTGAAGAACTGGCCGTTATAGGTATCCCCGCGATCGCGGTGCTCCTGAATAGTGGTATCAGCACTCAGCGTCCCGGTCCATTTCTGGCCAATTTTTTTGGTAATAATGTTGACCACCCCACCGAGCGCATCGGAGCCGTAAAGGGAGGACATCGGGCCGCGCACCACTTCGATACGCTCAATAGCATCCACCGGGATCCAGTTAAGGTCGAAGTCATTGTGGCGGAAGACGGCGTTCCGCGAGTTAACGCGCTTGCCGTCGACCAGGATCAGGGTATAGCTGCTGCTCAGACCGCGGATGCTAACGCCCTTGCGGTTATCCCCTTCGTTGGTGAGCTGGACCCCAGGCACATCGCGCAGCACGTCTTTCAGGTTCTGAACAGGCTTGCGTTGTAAATCCTGTTGGGTGATGACGCTGATGCTCGCCGGCGCGTCTTTGACATTCTGTTCAGTGGCCGAGGCGGTCACCACCAGCGTTTCTTCATTCACATCGGCCAGAGCCGGAAACGCCAACGATACGACGGACGCAGACAATCCCGCCCGGATAAAAGGGTTTAACCTGAACATTCCAAATCTCCATGAGGTGTACAACCAAACAAACAACAAGGTGCTGCTCACACGCGCTGGCGACTTGCCGCTCTGTCGGCGGCATGCTCGCGCTGTTTTCTCGTCGATGTGGCTGGTCGCCCGGTGTCAGTCTGTACAAGCGGCAGAGACGGGGAGTGGCTTCATCCGTAATGGGCGAAAATGATAAAGATAATGATTACGATTATCAATATAATTATGAAGAATTGTGACAAGCTGTAACCGCACAAACATAAAAAAAGCCCTCTGTTCAGAGGGCTTCCGGGTGATGACAAATCTGTCTTCGTTATTGTGCTCACATGTCTGCCGGGTGGCGGCTTCCGCCTTACCAGGCCTACGAAACATCGCAATATCAATCAGTTACGCGGTTATCTGTAGGCCTACGCAAGCGCAGCGCCGCCGGGCAATCCCTGAAGATTGCACTTTGCCAGCAATATAAAGCCCTCTTCACAGAGGGCTTTTATCGCACAATCGCGAAGATTAACGCTTAAAGCGGTCCGGGAAGGTCATTTCGCTGTAGCGAACAAAGCGGGTGCCTTTCGCCAGCTTGTAACCAAACCAGATGACGAGGAACAGCGGAATACCGATGTAGGTCGCCGCCACGCCGCCCCAGTCAATGGTGTCCTTGAGGAACGCTTCGTAGTTCTGTCCGAGGGTGATGATCAGGCACAGCACGAAGGCGAAGATCGGCCCCAGCGGGAAGAACCCGGAACGATACGGCAGATTATTAATATCGTTACCCTGCAGGACGTAGCCGCGACGGAAACGATAGTGGCTGATCGCAATACCCAGCCAGGCGATAAAGCCCGTCATCCCGGAGGTGTTCAGCAGCCACAGGTACACCGTCTGGTTGCCAAACATGGAAGTCAGGAAGCACAGCGCCGCGATCACGGTGGTCGCGTACAGCGCGTTACGCGGCACGCCGCCACGCGACAGCTTCGAGAAAATGCGCGGCGCTTTACCGTCGCAGGCCAGGGTGTACAGCATACGCGTGGAGGCGTACATCCCGGAGTTCCCCGCCGACAGCACGGCAGTCAGGATAACGGCGTTCATGATTGCCGCCGCCGACAGCAAACCAGCATGCTGGAACACCAGGGTGAACGGGCTGACGGAGATATCCTTCACATCATTGCGCAGCAGACTCGGATCGGTATACGGAATGATCAGGCTGATAATCAGGATCGCGAAGACGTAAAACAGCAGGATACGCCAGAAGACCTGGCGCACCGCGCGCGGAATGTTCTTCTCCGGATTTTCAGATTCACCGGCAGCGATGCCGATAAGCTCGGTGCCCTGGAACGAGAAGCCGACAATCATCGCCACGCCAATCATCGCCGAGAAACCGCCGGCGAACGGCGCATCCGCGATCCCCCAGTTGCTCCAGCCGGCTGGCTGCGCCCCTTTGAAGATGCCGACAATCATCATCACGCCGACGATGATAAAGATAATGACGGTGGCCACTTTTATCAGCGAGAACCAGTATTCCGCCTCGCCAAAGCCGCGCACCGAGATCCAGTTCAGCAGGAACATGATGCCGAGGAACAAGGCGCTCCAGATCCAGCCCGGAGTGTCAGGGAACCAGTAGCTCATCACCAGCTGTGAGGCCACGAGGTCAACGGCGATCGTCACCGCCCAGTTGTACCAGTAGTTCCAGCCCAGCGCGAAGCCGAAGCCTTCTTCAACATAATTCTGCCCGTAGGTGGCGAAGGAACCGGATACCGGCATAAACGCCGCCAGCTCGCCGAGGCTGGTCATCAGGAAATAGACCATCAAACCGATCAGAATATAAGACAGCAGCGCCCCGCCGGGACCTGCTTGCGAAATGGTTGCGCCAGAGGCAACAAAAAGACCCGTACCGATGGAACCGCCGATGGCGATCATGGTCAAGTGGCGCGCCTTCAGTTCACGACGTAGCGTGGGCGCTTCTGTGGTTTTAGTTTCCGAAACCATGTGATAATGCTATCCATCCAAAAAATGAGGCGCGATTGTAGCAGACGATCGGGGTTCCATCCGGTACAAATGCAAAGTTATAAGAGAGCTTCATGATCGCCCGCAAATTATTAGTAAAGCACTAACCTGCGGAATTGCCAGCGAATTCCCCCCGTAATCAGGCGATAAAACCGGGCTGCTACACCTGGCAATAGTGCAGAAAACGTTGTAATGCTTTAGAAATATGCTTCTGCCGGTGATGGATCCGCCACAGCGTGCGCGTCAGCCGGGGCAATGGCACTTTCAGCTCCGCCAGCGTGCCCGAGACAAGCTGTTCGGCAATCACCCGCCGCGATAGACAGCTGATGCCCAGGCCATGCCTGACCGCGTGCTTGATCGCCTCTGAATTACCCAGCTCCATGCCCAGATGAAACGCCGGCAGATGCGACAGCAGAACGTAATCGACAATCTCCCGGGTGCCGGAGCCATGCTCGCGCAGGATCCACGGCGCCTCAGCCAGTTGCTGCAGGGTCACCTCCCCCGCCAGCAGCGGTGAGTTGGGTGCGGCAAACACCACCAGTTCATCCTCCAGCCACGGCTCGGCAATAATATCGGCGGCATGGCACGGCCCCTCAATCAGGCCGAAATCCACCCGCAGGTCGGCGACGGCGTTGATGACGTCCAGGCTGTTGCCGACGCTCAGCTCGACCGGCAGATCCGGGAAGTCATGACGATAGCGGGCAATAATCTCCGGCATAATATAGTTGCCGATGGTGCTGCTGGCGTAGACTCGGATCGCCCCGTTATCGCCGCGAAACAGCTGCTCGATCTCCAGGGCCCGCTCCAGCAGCGCCAGCGCACGCGGGTACAGCAGCCGTCCATGCTCATTCACCACCAGTCGTTTACCGACGCGGTCAAACAGCTGCACGCCGAGCTGCCCTTCCAGATCGGTCAGCGCGGCGCTGACCGCGGATTGCGAAAGCGCCAGCATCTGTGACGCCTGAGTGGTCGACCCACTCTTGTGGACTTCGGCGAACACTTCCAGCTGCCGCAGCGTAATATGCATAACCCACCCGTTTAGTAATCCAACCTGAATAACCTTCCTTACTATGGTGACACAAATCGAGGCGGCTGACGGAAGGAAAATCCGCTTATATCACAAAATCATCGTCTTGCCGGCGAGACCGCCCCGCTTCTGCCTAACCCGCTCTCGCCCCGTTGTAACCGGCGAAGCGGCCATTAACCACTTATTACGATTGATTATAAACATATAATCAATTTTATATTTAATCCCGCGCGGCGTAACCTTTAGGCAGACAAAGGAGAAGGTTATGACAGCACTCACTTTACCCACCAAACATCGTTCCCTGTGGCATTTTGTCCCAGGCCTGGCGCTGACCGCCGCTCTGACCGGCGCCGCCCTGTGGGCCGGTAGTTTCCCGGCCATCGCCGGCGCGGGCTTTAGCGCCCTGACCCTCGCTATCCTGTTCGGGATGGTCGTCGGCAACACGGTCTACCCGAAAATCTGGCAGCCCTGCGACGGCGGGGTGATCTTCGCCAAGCAGCATCTGCTGCGCCTGGGGATCATCCTCTACGGCTTTCGCCTGACGTTCGCCCAGATTGCCGACGTCGGCGTGAGCGGTATTTTGATTGATGTTCTGACGCTCTCCAGTACCTTTTTCATCGCCTGCTTCCTTGGCCAGAAAGTGTTTGGTCTCGATAAACACACTAGCTGGCTGATCGGCGCCGGCAGCAGCATCTGCGGCGCGGCGGCCGTGCTCGCCACCGAGCCGGTGGTCAAAGCCGAAGCCAGTAAAGTGACGGTTGCCGTCGCTACAGTGGTTATCTTCGGTACCATCGCCATCTTCCTCTACCCGGCGATGTACCCGCTGCTGGCGCACTGGTTTACCCCGGAGACCTACGGGATCTATATGGGCTCCACCATGCATGAAGTGGCGCAGGTTGTTGCCGCCGGCCATGCGGTCAGCCCGGACGCGGAGAACGCGGCGGTTATCGCCAAAATGCTGCGCGTCATGATGCTGGCTCCGTTCCTGCTGTTCCTGGCGGCGCGTGTTAAACAGCTGACCCCGGCAGGCAACGGCGAGAAAAGCAAAATCACCATTCCGTGGTTCGCCATTATGTTCATCCTGGTGGCGGTGTTTAACTCCTTCCATCTGCTGCCGAAAGCCGTGGTGGATATGTTGGTGACGCTGGATACCGTCCTGCTGGCGATGGCAATGGCCGCCCTCGGGGTCACCACCCACGTCAGCGCGCTGAAAAAAGCCGGGGCGAAACCGCTGCTGATGGCGCTGATGCTGTTCGTCTGGTTGATTGTCGGCGGCGGGGTCATTAACGTCGCTATCCACAGCCTGATGGCATAAAGCACTACATCTTTCTCCAGTTAAGCCGCTATCATTACCCCCCCCCCAGCGGCTTTAACTGGAGTTTTTTTATGAAATACGTAGGAGCGCACGTGAGCGCCTCAGGTGGACTGGCCAATGCCGCCATTCGCGCCGCCGAAATCGAAGCAACCGCCTTCGCCCTCTTCACCAAGAACCAGCGCCAGTGGCGCGCCGCGCCGCTCAGCGACGAGACCATCGCCGAATTCAAAGCCGCCTGTGAAAAGTATCACTTTGGCCCGGGGCAGATCCTGCCGCACGACAGCTACCTGATTAACCTTGGCCACCCGGTGGAAGAAGCGCTGGAAAAATCCCGTGATGCTTTCATTGATGAAATGACCCGCTGCCAGCAGCTGGGACTGACGCTGCTCAACTTCCACCCCGGCAGCCATCTGCAGCAGATCCCGGAGGAGGAGTGCCTGGCGCGCATCGCCGAATCGATCAATATCGCGCTGGCGAAGACCGAAGGCGTTACTGCGGTGATCGAAAACACCGCTGGCCAGGGCAGCAACCTCGGCTTTAAGTTCGAGCACCTCGCGGCCATCATCGACGGTGTGGAAGATAAATCCCGCGTCGGCGTCTGCATCGATACCTGCCATGCTTTCGCCGCCGGCTACGACCTGCGCAGCGCCGAAGCCTGCGAAAAAACCTTCGCCGCCTTCGAACGCATCGTCGGTTTTCAGTATCTGCGCGGCATGCATCTCAACGATGCCAAGAGCGCCTTCGGCAGCCGGGTCGACCGTCACCACAGCCTGGGGGAAGGCAACATCGGCCACGATTGCTTCAGCTGGATCATGCAGGACAGCCGCTTCGACGGCATTCCGCTGATTCTGGAAACCATCAACCCGGATATCTGGGCGGAAGAGATTGCCTGGCTGCGGGCGCAGCAGATTGCCGAAGTGGCGTAAATAGAGACGAAAAAAGGGCCGAACAGTCGGCCCTTTTTTATTGCGGTAGGATTATGCCGCTTTTTCAACTTCCGCTGTTTGCGCCTCAGGGCGTTTCAGCACGGCGTAGGCAAGGCCCGCCACCAGCGTTCCGGCAACAATCGCCAGCAGGTAGCCCAGCACCGGCGTAATCGCCCCCGGGATCAGCAGAACAAACAGCCCGCCGTGCGGCGCCATCAGTTTCGCGCCGACCGCCATGGAGATAGCGCCGGTTACCGCGCCGCCGACGATACAGCACGGCAGAACGCGCATCGGGTCACGGGCGGCAAAAGGAATCGCCCCTTCCGAGATAAAGCACAGGCCAAGAACCAGCGCGGCTTTGCCCCCTTCCCGCTGCCCTTTGTCGAACTTATTGCGCGCTACCAGCGTCGCGATACCCATCGCCAGCGGTGGCACCATACCGGCCGCCATGATCGCCGCCATCGGCGCATAGGTCTGGGTACTCAGCAGGCCAACGCCAAAGGCATAGGCCGCTTTGTTTACCGGCCCGCCCATGTCGGTACACATCATCGCGCCGAGGATCGCGCCCAGCAGAACCGCGTTGGCGGTGCCCATGGTTTGCAGCCAATGGGTCAGCCAGGCGAGGATACCGGCTACCGGTTTACCGATCAGATAGATCATTGCCAAACCCACGATCAGGCTGGAGACCAGCGGAATGATCAGGATTGGCTTCAGGGCTTCCATACTCTGCGGCAGTTTCAGCTTCGTGCTGATGGCTTTCGCCACATAACCGGCAAGGAAACCAGCGATGATCCCGCCGATAAAGCCGGAGCCGCCGCTAACCGCCAGCATACCGCCGATAAGGCCCGGGGTCAGACCCGGACGGTCGGCAATGGAGAAGGCGATAAAGCCTGCCAGTACCGGCACCATTAGCGCGAAGGCCGAGCCGCCGCCGATCTGCATCAGCGCCGCCGCCAGGGTGTCTTTCACTTCAAACGCTTTGATCCCGAAGGCAAAGGAGAGCGCGATACACAGGCCCCCGGCCACTACCATCGGCAGCATATAGGAGACGCCGGTCAGCAGGTGGCGATAGGCGCCCGCCGACTCTTTTTTCCCTTCAGCAGCCGCCTGAGGTTTGCCGGATGGCTGGTACGGTTTGGCTTCCGCCACCGCTTTATCCAGCTCCTGGGCGGTTTTCTTCAGCGCCAGACCGGTGGTGGTGCGGTACATCGGCTTGCCGGCGAATTTCGCCAGGTCCACCTCGATATCGGCAGCGACGATCACCAGATCCGCCTCGGCCACCTCTTCCGGGGTGATGGCATTGCCCGCCCCAACGGAGCCGCGGGTCTCCACCTTCACCCACCAGCCGCGTTTTTTGGCTTCGGTTTCGATGGCTTCTGCCGCCATAAAGGTGTGGGCGACGCCGGTCGGACAGGCGGTGACCGCGACAATGCGTTTCTGCCCCTGAGCGGCGGCCGGAACGGCTACCGCCGCAGGCGCAACGTAGGGCTTAGCGTGGTCTTTCGCTTCTCCCAGGAACAGCTCCGGATGGGCGACAGCACGGTTAATATCGCCCAGGTAAACGTTTTTACCATTCAGCGCGCTATCGGCCGGCAACGCGGTTCCCAGCACGATGGCCAGTTCGGCGTCATTCGGGTTATCAATCAGCTCAAGGTGCGCTTTCGGCGCCGCGGCACCCAGCAGGGTTTTCGCCATGTAGGCGCGCGCCTGTCCGAGTCCGGCATCAATAATCAGCAGCGTTTTCATTATGCCTCTCCTGCTGTCAATTAAAGGGTTGTAAGTCGACGCGCGCCATCATCGCGGCCAACTGGGTACGGTCGGTAATTCCTACATTGCTCTGGCTGACGGCCAGGGCAGCGACGGCGGTCGCCAGGCGCAGGGTATGCTCGCTGGATTCACGCATCAGCAGGCCGTAAATCAGGCCGCCGACCATCGAATCGCCGGCGCCAACGGTGCTGACTACTTCCACTGAAGGTGGTTTAGCAATCCACTCCCCAGAGGCGTTGACCCACAGCGCGCCCTCTTCGCCCAGGGAGATTACCACGTGGGCAATACCCTGCTCGCGCAGCGCATGGGCGGCGTCGATAACATCTTTCATCTCCGGCAGCTTGCGGCCAGCCCAGATTTCCAGTTCGCGACGGTTCGGTTTCACCAGCCACGGCGCCGCTTTTAGTCCGGCAACCAGCGCTTCGCGGCTGCTGTCGAAAATAATGCATGGGCACTGACTGCGCAGACGGGTCATCCAGTCGGTGAAGGCTTCCGGGCTAACGCCGGACGGCAGGCTGCCGCTGACGCAGACCATATCGAACTGCCCGAGCCAGCTCAGGGAGTCGTTGACGAAGCGTTCCCAGTCGCCCGGGGTGACTTCAAAGCCGGAGAAGTTGAAATCGGTCACTTCGCCATCTTTTTCCGTCAGCTTAACGTTGATACGGGTCCGGCCCTGCACCACCTGGAAACGGTTGGCGATCCCCAGCTCGCTGAACAGCTGCTGAAAGCCGTCCTGGTTGTCTTTACCCAGGAAACCGCCGACGGTGACGTCAATGCCGAGATCTTTCAGCACTTTCGCCACATTAATGCCTTTCCCGGCGGCGTGCAGGCCGGTGGTGCGCACCAGGTTCACTTCGCCGCGTTCAATCTCCGGGGTGAATCCCACCAGGTCGTATGCCGGGTTTAACGTAATCGTTGCTACACGTCTGCTCATTTATGCGCCCTCCCCAAGGCCTGCGGCGATCGCTTCGCCAATCGCATCCAGCGCTTGTTGCGCATCCTCACCCTGCGCGGTAAAACGCAGACGGTGACCTTTTTTCACACCCAGCGCCACAACCTTCATCAGGCTGCGACCGTTAGCCGGCTTGCCGGAACCGTCGAGATTGGTGACGGTGATGTCGCTGGAAAATTGTTTAATGGTGTTGACCAGCATGGTGCCCGGACGGGCATGCAGGCCGTGTTCATTGCGCACCACGAATTCGGCGCTCAGCACATCTTCGGCAATGGCGTCGTCGCTGGTCAGCAGCGCCAGCACGGTGGCGGCGTCGGCTTTCAGCAAATGTTCAGCTTTCTTGTCCAGCAGCAGCTTGCTCAGACGGTTCAGCACTGCGGTCGGCTGCTCGTCGGCCATCGCCACCGTGACCAGCAGGGAAACCGGCTGCTCGTCGCGGGTAAAGGCGTTAGCCGCGCGGCTGACCGCCACGGCGCTGCGCAAATTGCCTTCCGCACTGTCGTTCAGCCAGACGCCCTGACCGAAGTTCAGCGGCGTATCGTTAATGACGTGGCTAACGAAGGCGGCATCGACAGCGCCAACTTCTTTCAGACGCGCCGCGTTCAGCGCCTGCAGGGTCAGCAGATCGCTGGCCGCGACGTCGAGACTGAGGGTCTCGTTATCCAGCTTCAGCGCTTCGCTCTGCTTCTCTCCCATCAGCAGCGCGCGCAGCTCTTCCGCGGTAGTGGCGGACTGCAGCTGCGCGGCGACCGCGTCATCGCTCAGCACGTGGGTCAGCTGACGCAGCAGGCCGAGGTGTTCATCTGAGCTGGCGGCAATCCCGATCGCCACATAGGCGGTCTGCCCTTCGCCCCAGGTGACGCCCTGCGGGAACTGAAACACCTGAACGCCGGTCTTCAGCACCTGGTCACGCGTATCCGTCGTGCCGTGCGGGATCGCAATCCCGTTGCCGAGGAAGGTCGAGGTCTGCTGCTCGCGCGCCAGCATGCCGTTCACGTAGCCATCGGCCACGTTGCCGGCGCTGACCAGCGCGGCGGCGACCTGCCGGATGGCCTCTTCTTTATTACCGGCCTGCTGGCCGGGATGAATATCCTGCACAGATAACTGGAACATGGTTCTCCTCTCCTGCTGAATTGAATCGTTTCAGCTAACTTGAGAAAAAAGGCGCCATCTGACGGGGAACGGATTGCCGAATGACGCTGAAACGTTTCAAGAATTTTGTACCTTTCTTGCTCAACGCGCAAGGTACGTCAGCGACTTGATCGCAGAACTTAGAGGTACTGCACACTTTTGCTGAAGCCTTAGCTATCGACCGCCTCGAACGTCAGCTTTTTGCTGAACCCTATATTTTGAAACGCCTTTTTAATTATTCGTGCCATACTACTGTTTATTTTTAGCCAGCAGGCGTAAACTCCGCGCCGTCTCCTGAAACTACAGAAAACCAAACCCATGGAAAACCGTAGCGCCGCTCTCCCCCGACGCGGGTTCGATGTCACCTCTTCCGCCTTCTTAATCGTCGCCTTTCTGACGGGCATTGCCGGGGCGCTGCAAACCCCGACCCTGAGCCTGTTTCTGACCAACGAAGTGCACGTCCGCCCGGCGATGGTCGGTTTCTTTTTTACCGGCAGCGCGGTTATTGGCATTCTGGTCAGTCAGTTCCTCGCCGGCCGCTCCGACCGTCAGGGCGATCGCAAGCAGCTGATTGTCGTCTGCTGTCTGCTGGGGGTGCTGGCATGCGTACTCTTTGCCTGGAACCGCAACTATTTCATTTTGCTGTTCATCGGCGTTTTTCTCAGCAGCTTTGGATCGACCGCCAACCCGCAGATGTTTGCCCTCGCGCGGGAGCATGCCGACAGGACCGGCCGCGAAGCGGTGATGTTCAGCTCCATTTTACGTGCCCAGGTCTCCCTGGCATGGGTGATTGGTCCCCCGCTGGCCTACGCCCTGGCGATGGGATTTGGTTTTACCGCGATGTATCTCAGCGCCGCGGCGGCGTTTATCGTCTGCGGGATCATGGTCTGGCTATTCTTGCCCAGCATGCGCAAAGCAAAGCCGGTAGCGACCGGCCGGCTGGAAGCTCCGCGCACGCACCGCCGCGATGCGCTGCTGCTGTTCAGCATCTGCACCCTGATGTGGGGTACTAACAGCCTGTACATCATTAACATGCCGCTGTTTATCATTAACGAGCTGCATCTGCCGGAGAAGCTTGCGGGGCTGATGATGGGCACCGCCGCCGGACTGGAAATTCCGACCATGCTGATTGCCGGTTACTACGCCCGGCGTTTCGGCAAACGCTTTCTGATGCGTCTTTCTGCAGTGGCCGGGGTGCTGTTTTACGTCGGCATGCTGACGGTGCATACGCCAGCGCTGCTGCTGGCGATGCAGGTGCTGAACGCCATCTATATCGGGATCCTCGCCGGGATCGGCATGCTCTATTTCCAGGACCTGATGCCGGGGCAGGCGGGCGCGGCCACCACCCTCTATACCAATACTACCCGCGTCGGCTGGATCATCGCCGGTTCACTGGCGGGGGTAGTGGCGGAGATCTGGAGCTATCACGCGGTGTTCTGGATTGCGCTGGCGATGGGCGTTGTCACTCAGGCCTGCCTGTGGCGGATAAGAGACGTGTAAGCACATTGCCCGGCCAGAGCCGGGCAATGCAGATTAATGATCATGATAGAGTCAATGCAGCCAGCTCGGCCTGCAGATGTTTCAGCCATGCGCAGGCATCCGTGTCGTCAGTGCTATAGTGCAGTTGCCCTTTATGATTAACTTATTGATCTTAATATAATTTTGGATTTCCGCATTAATAACTGAACAATATGACACCAGAGTAATATCGACAGCACCATTATTTGGTCCGGGGCTCAAAAAAATGCCGGGAGATAAAACAAATGTATTTAAAATACAATAAGTTATTCGATGTTTTGGAGGCGACCCATATTCAACGCCGGATCGCCCTTTAAGCAGTTATACTGAAATATTAGCGTTCAGGAATCAAAATTTGGTGAATACTTCACAGGAGACATTGACCCTTTCTTTCTGAGGTCATCAGGGATCTTCTTACCAAGATAGAGCTGTGTAATTTCAGGAGATGCCGCGCGACCTCGAAAACCAAAGCGTGAACTTTGAGTAGCTTCAAACTCATCATCTTCATCCCATTGGCGCATTTCAGGAAAGTTGTCACGGGTAGATTTTAACCACTCATCAGCAACATATACCCCTCTGACAATTCCTTTTACTGTAGCCAGGATAACTTCAGCTTTGCTTGCACGTTCGAGGCTTACACGCCAACTGAAGCGTACTGCGTCATAGAGATCAACATCCTTTGAACTTCTGTTAACAGATATCATCAGCGCTTTGTGCTTAAACTCCACTGTCTCAGGCTGGTACGTTGCAATTAATTCTTTAATATGTGCAGCGCCATACTCGTTACTGCCAGCACCGTTCATGATATTGGTCAAACCTGGGTAGGCATCGATTAGAGCAGCCTCCACCTCATAAGCAGTCTTTTCATCGGCAATACCATGCCGATGGATTACATGGATGACCTCCAGACCAGCTAATCTAATCTCACGAAGTTGCTTGAGTTTATTACTGAGCAGTTCATCATCATCAGCGGCTGCCACTTCGCCGCGCATGTGAGCAAAAACGCGATTGCCTTTTCCCTTACCCACGTAAAAAGTGCTTCCATCTCGTGGATCAATCAGTCGATATACATACCAACCGAGATGTTCGATAACTCCCGGAGGGAACTCATTAATATCCATATCACAACACCTATCACTTGATTACTGGTGTATACGTTATACTTTCAGCTGTAGATTGACAATTTGTAAGCAATACAAAAATTCACACTGCCTACTGCTGTCACGCTCAGATAACATTATCCTCATCAAGTCGATATTTATCCCCCTTCCTCCCGAGCGCGAGTCTGCAGAGGACGGGATATTGATGGTACAAATATGTTTAGTGACTATATTGCAGAGAAAACAGGCTTTCGTGTTCAATTTGATATTGAGCAGTTGAAGCCAGACCTCAATGTCGATGCCACTGATAGATTTCAACAACAAAACCTGGAAGACGTGTTGGTAGATTAAATGGCTGCGTGATAGCTATCCTCTCAGAGGAGCCACCTATCCTGTTGATATAAAACAAAATAAACACCACCATAGGTTATATACTTACAAGCAATGTTCTACAAATACCTATGGTGCCGTGCTGGACTCCAGGTGAAGCAGGTAAGTTATAGCGGCGTCACGATCCGTCGAACACATATCTGGCGAAGGTTGAAGATTGCCGCACACTTTTGGTCGCAGTTCCGAACCGAAAATGTTACATAGGTTGTCATTAGATAATTGAACACACCTGACATTAGCCGGCTTGCCCTGCGGCATGCCGGGGATCGGTGATGATATAGAGGGGGCGATGCAACATGCGCCACAATCAGTACGACATTCCACAACCCGACTCCCAAACGCTCATTTTGCGCCACAGCCTAAACGTTTTGCCAGAAGATAGCAAAACTCGCGAAATCCGCTTGCCTGAACGCCCGGGCGCGAGTAGTTTTACGCGATATTTTTGACTCGTTAAGTGACAGGATTACTGCAATGCCAAGAGCGAATGAAATTAAAAAAGGTATGGTGCTGAATTACAACGGCAAGCTGCTGATTGTGAAAAATATTGATATTCAGTCACCCAGCGCCCGCGGTGCTGCGACACTGTATAAAATGCGCTTCTCCGATGTGCGCACCGGCCTGAAAGTAGAAGAGCGCTTCAAAGGCGACGATATCGTCGATACCGTCACCCTGACCCGCCGTTTCGTCGACTTCTCCTACGTCGATGGCAACGAATACGTGTTCATGGATAAAGAAGACTATACCCCTTACACCTTTACCAAAGAGCAGATTGAAGAAGAGCTGCAGTTTATTCCGGAAGGTGGGATGCCGGACATGCAGGTGCTGACCTGGGACGGCCAGCTGCTGGCGCTGGAGCTGCCGCAGACCGTTGACCTGGAAATTATCGAAACCGCGCCGGGTATTAAAGGTGCGTCCGCCAGCTCCCGCACCAAGCCAGCCACCATGAGCACCGGCCTGGTGATTCAGGTGCCGGAATACCTGACCACCGGTGAGAAAATCCGCATTCATATCGAAGAGTGCCGCTATATGGGCCGCGCGGATTAATCATCGGTAACGCCCCGACAGTAAAAAAGGACAGCGCTGGCTGTCCTTTTTATTATCCCCATTGCCGCGATTACAGCAGTTCAGGGTATTTGGTCATTTTCAGCGCCAGCTCGACGCCGCGCACTTCCGCCATCCCCTTGAGACGGCCAATCGCCGAATAGCCTGGGTTGGTTTTCTTGCGCAGATCGTCGAGCATCTGATGACCATGATCCGGCCGAAATGGGATCGGGCGCAGATCGCCGGCCTGTTTACGCCGCTGCTCTTCGCGCAGGATAGCATCCACCACCGCCACCATATTGACGTCGCCGCTAAAGTGCGCCGCCTCGTGGAAGGTTTTTGGGTTTGCTTCACGGCAGGTAGAGCGCAGATGGGTAAAATGGATGCGATCGCCAAAGGTCTCCACCATCTTCACCAGATCGTTATCGGCGCGAACGCCATACGATCCGGTACACATGGTGAAGCCATTATTAATGCTGTCCACCGTCTCCTTCAGCCACTGCATATCTTCGATGGTCGACACGATACGCGGCAGGCCAAGGATCGGCCGCGGCGGATCGTCCGGATGCACAGCCAGGCGGATCCCTACCTCTTCGCACACCGGCACGATGGCGCGCAGGAAATAGGCCATATTTTCACGCAGCTGCGCTTTATCAATGTGGTCGTACTCAGCCAGACGCGCGCGGAACTGGTCAAGGGTGTAGCCCTCTTCCGCTCCCGGCAGGCCGGCGATGATATTGCGGGTCAGTTTATCGATATCTGCTTCGCTCATCGCCTTGAAATAGACCTCAGCCTGACGCTGCTCTTCTTCACTGTAATCCGCTTCCGCACCCGGGCGTTTAAGGATATGCAGCTCAAAGGCGGCGAAAGCGATCTGATCGAAACGCAGCGCCCGGGAGCCGTCCGGCAGCTCATATTCCAGATCGGTGCGCGTCCAGTCGAGGATCGGCATAAAGTTGTAGCACACGGTATCGATGCCGCAGGCCGCGAGGTTGCGGATGCTCTGCTGATAGTTGGCAATCCAGGTCGCATACTGCCCGCTGTGGGTTTTAATATCCTCGTGGACGGGAATGCTTTCGACGACCGACCAGGTCAACCCTTTTGCCGCTAACAGCGCCTGACGCGCTTTAATCTCGTCGACCGGCCATACCTGACCGTTTGCAATATGGTGCAGCGCAGTGACGACGCCGGTCGCCCCCGCCTGCCGTACATCATCAAGCGATACCGGATCGTTCGGCCCATACCACCGCCAGGTTTGCTCCATCGCTATGCCCTCACAAAAGTTGTTATACCAATAATGGCGACACTCATGACGACTACCATACATGTTTCTCACCTGGCTGCAAACAGTGCTGGCCTATTGATTGATCCAGCTCACAGTCAGCGGATAATTTCGGCTTACCAATTTAACTTCCTGTCATATAACTTTAGACTGGCATTGTTAATAAGCAGTTAAACAGGTGTGGGAAGAATGACAACAATTGCAACCGCTACGCTACCGAAGAACGTGCAATACCCTCAATACGATCGCAGCCAGCTCCGCTCGCGTATTGTCCATTTCGGCTTTGGCGCGTTTCACCGTGCGCACCAGGCGCTGCTCACCGATCGCGTGCTGAATAACGTCGGCGGCGACTGGGGGATCTGTGAAATCAGTCTGTTCAGCGGCGACACGCTGATGAGCCAGCTTCGCGAACAGGACCATCTGTTTACCGTGCTGGAAAAAGGCGCCGACGGCAACCAGCCCATTGTGATCGGCGCGGTGCACGAATGTCTGAACGCCAGGCTCGATTCGCTGGCGGCGATTATCGAAAAATTTTGCGAGCCGCAGGTAGCGATTGTCTCGCTGACCATTACGGAAAAAGGCTACTGCATCGATCCGGCGACCGGGAAACTGGATCCGACGCATCCGCGCATTATTCACGATCTGGAGAATCCGACGCTGCCGCAGTCGGCTCCCGGTATTTTAGTTGAAGCGCTGGCCCGCCGCCGGGAACGAGGCCTTCCGCCCTTTACCGTGCTCTCCTGCGATAATATCCCCGACAACGGTCACGTGGTAAAAAATGCCGTCCTCGGCATGGCGGAAAAACGCAGCCCGGCGCTGGCGGACTGGATCGCCGACAACGTCAGCTTCCCGGGCACCATGGTGGATCGTATTGTTCCTGCGGCCACACCGGAGTCGCTGGCGGAAATCGCCGCCGTGCTGGGGGTCGACGATCCCTGCGCCATCAGTTGCGAACCCTTCATTCAGTGGGTGGTCGAAGATCACTTTGTCGCCGGGCGACCCGCCTGGGAGACGGCGGGCGTGCAGATGACCGATGACGTGTTGCCCTGGGAGCAAATGAAGCTGCGGATGCTCAACGGCAGCCACTCTTTCCTCGCCTGGCTTGGCTATCTGGCAGGGCATGCGCACATTAGCGACTGCATGCGGGATGACGTCTTCCGCCGCGCCGCCCGCCAGCTGATGCTTGACGAACAGGCTCCGACGCTGACCATTACCGGCGTTGATCTGCTGGCCTATGCCGACAGTCTCATCGCCCGCTTCAGCAATCCGGCGCTCAAACACCGCACCTGGCAAATCGCCATGGACGGTAGCCAGAAGCTGCCCCAGCGCATGCTCGATGGCATCCGCGTACATCTGGCGCGCGACAGCCGTTGGCCGCTGCTGGCTCTCGGCGTGGCCGGCTGGATGCGCTACGTCAGCGGCACGGACGACGCCGGTCAGACGATCGACGTGCGCGATCCGCTGGTCGACAAGATCCGGCAGCGGGTGGCCCAGAGCGATGAGCAGCAGCGCGTCGACGCCCTGCTGGGGCTGGAGGAAATATTTGGCCGCGACCTGCCGCACAACGCCCAGTTTGTCGCCGGGATCCGCGCCGCCTGGCAACAGCTGGCGACGCACGGCGCCCGCGAGGCCGTCGCCCGCGCGCTGAATTCTTAACAATATTTGCGCTTATGCGGACAGAATTCTCTTCTGTCCGCCTCAGGACTTCTCTTTTCCCCCTTTTTTCGTCAGGATAGGCGTAACTGTTACAACATTACATTTATCCTGGAGAAAAGAGTGACCAGAACCAATTTGATCACCGGCTTTCTCGGCAGCGGTAAGACGACCTCGATTCTTCATCTGCTGGCGCAGAAGCCTGCGGATGAAAAATGGGCCGTACTGGTTAACGAGTTTGGCGAAGTCGGGATAGACGGCGCGCTGCTGGCCGACAGCGGCGCCCTGCTCAAAGAGATCCCCGGCGGCTGCATGTGCTGCGTCAATGGCCTGCCGATGCAGGTTGGGCTGAACACCCTGCTGCGCCAGGGCAAACCCGATCGCCTGCTGATCGAACCCACCGGTTTGGGCCACCCAAAGCAGATCCTCGATATCCTCACCGCGGCGGTGTATGAGCCCTGGATCGATCTGCGCGCCACGCTGTGCATCCTCGATCCCCGCCAGCTGCTGGATGAAAGAGCCGTCAGCAACGACAACTTCCGCGATCAGCTGGCCGCGGCGGACATCATTGTGGCTAATAAAAGTGATCGGGAAACCGCCGAAAGCGCCCGGGCGCTGGCCGACTGGTGGCAGCGCTGGGGCGGCGAGCGTCGCAAGGTGTCGGCAATCCAGGGCAATATCGATCTGACCCTGCTCGATGAGCCACGACGGAACACCGCCCCGCTGCCGGCGAGCGCGGAGCACGCCCACCGCCATCCCCCCTCTTCCGGCCTCGCCGCGCTCAGCCTGGCGGAACACCAGCGCTGGCGCCGCCATCTCAACAATGGCCAGGGCTATCAGGGCTGCGGCTGGATCTTCGACGCGGAGACGGTTTTTGACACCATCGGCCTGCTCGAATGGGCCAGGCTGGCGCCAGTGGGGCGCGTTAAAGGCGTGATGCGCATTGCCGAGGGGGCGGTGCGAATCAACCGTCAGGGGGAGGATCTCCATATCGAGACCCTCAGCGTCGCTCCGCCCGATAGTCGGATCGAGCTTATTTCCGCGAATGAAGCCGACTGGAACGCACTCCAGACCTCGTTGTTGAGGCTTCGTTTAAGTTAAGGCGGCTAAGGTTGCCGCCGACTGTCACAAAATCGCAATGGCTATGATGAAAAACCGAATTCCTTTAATCCTGCTGCTTAACATCGCGGGTGTAGCGCTATTTTGCTCCTGGTATCTGCCAGCCAACCATGGCGCGTGGTTGCCGGTCGACTCCGCGATCTTCCATTTCTTTAACCATGGCGTCAGCGTCAGCCATGCTTATGCCTGGCTGCTGGCGATCATCAACAATCGCGCCTTCGACGCCTGTTCGCTGCTGGCGATGGGCTGCCTGATGCTGAGCTATTGGCTAAAGGCGCCGACTGCAGGCCGTCGTCAGATCGCCATCATGGGCCTGGTGATGCTGCTGGCGGCGGTGATCATCAACCAGCTCGCACAACACCTGATGCCGGTACAGCGCGCCAGCCCGTCTCTGTTTTTTAGCGATATTACCCGCGTCAGCGACGTCGTTAACTTCCCCACTAAGGATGCGTCGAAGGACAGCTTCCCTGGCGATCATGGGATGATGCTGCTGATCTTCGCCAGCTTTATGTGGCGCTATTTTGGCCGTCGCGCGCTGGGCGTCGCGCTGATTATCTTTGTGGTCTTTGCTTTCCCGCGGGTAATGATTGGCGCCCACTGGTTTAGCGATATTGCCGTCGGCTCCCTGACCGCCGTGCTGATCGGCGCGCCCTGGGTATTGATGACCCCGCTGAGCGATAAATTGATCGCCTTTTTCGATCGCTACTTACCCAGCAGAATATCGGCCAAATAATGTCTCCGGCAGCCGCAAGAGTCATTAACTATAAGGGGACCTTTTGGGTCCCTTTTTACATTTTCCCTTTTTTTCAACATGACGTTCATCTTCTTGTCACATTAATCCCGTGACAAATGAAGGAATTGTCTGTTTTTTGCCCGATATTGCCGTAATTTTGGCCTTTCCCGATGATTCACTTTTTGTCACCAAAATACTTATAAGAAATCGCGCAAAACCGCTCGCCATGCGGCGTTTGATAGGGTAATCTCGTTCTCGTTTTGCCTTTTCCGCAGCATTAATTCAGGGCATGAATAAAATTGTGCGTGACTGCACAAATTTAAGCTTAAGGAATTGTCTCATTGCGGATGGGTATTTAGGCTCTAACACGTTTGGCATTTTTTATAACGACATTGTCGTTAAGGACAACAAGGGAAAATAAACAGCATGGTCAAATCTCAGCCGATTTTGAGATATATCTTGCGGGTAGCCCCCGCGATTGCAGTAGCGGTTCTGCTTTCCGCGTGTAGTTCAACAAGTACCGCCAGGAATATGCATTCTGAGACGCATGCTGTGGGTAGTGGCGATTTATCATCACTGCAAGCCTCTCAGGATGAATTTGAAACGATGGTCCGTAACCTGGACGTAAAGTCCCGTTTAATGGATCAGTATGCCAGCTGGAAAGGCGTGCGTTACCGCCTCGGCGGCAGCACCCGCAAGGGTATCGACTGCTCAGCGTTTGTGCAGCGCACCTTCCGCGAACAATTTGGTCTGGAACTGCCGCGTTCAACCTCTGAACAGCAGGAAACCGGAAAATCGATTTCCCGTGCCCAACTGCGTACAGGCGATCTGGTTCTGTTTCGCGCCGGCTCTACCGGCCGCCATGTCGGGATCTACCTCGGCAACAACCAGTTTGTTCACGCCTCCACCAGCAGCGGGGTGACTATCTCCAGCATGGATGAGCCATACTGGAAAAAGCGCTACAATGAAGCGCGTCGAGTCCTGAGCCGCTCGTAAACTGTCCTCCACCGCCGCCGGTTATCCCTTGGCTGGCTGCGGGATAAAAAACACTGCCCCAGGCAGTGTTTTTTTTTGCCACCTGGTTCTCAACGTCGCAAAATAAGCTATGTCTTTTAAGTGGGAATGAGAAAAACGACGACCGACACTCCGTTGATGCGCTTCAATAATACGGAAAGAATCTGGCTATGCTTACTCGCTACTTTTCGCCCCAGCGTAAAACCTGGTTAACCAGCCTGAGCGTGGGGATCATCGTCGCGCTGTTGGCCGGGAGCATTCAGTTTATGGTGATCTACCATAACCGGGCCGAGCGTTTCGACGCCATTATCAACAATGTTAATACCTATCTGAAAAGCTATTTTCACGACCTGCGCCAGACCATTGACGGCCTGCAGCCGCTGGTGGACCAGCCCTGCGAGAATATTGACTCCGGGCTTACCTCCCACGCCGCGTTCAGCCCCAACGTCCGCGCTTTCCTGCTGGTCAAAAACGGCATCGCCTTTTGCTCATCGGCTACGGGAGCCATGAATACGCCCCTCAGCCAGCTGATCCCGGCCATCGATATCAGCAAACCCGTTGCTATGGCGATTTTACCAGGCACGCCGATGATGCCGAAGAGCGCGGCGCTGGCGCTGTGGGTAGGTAAACCCGGCGATCAAAACAGCGGCATTTTCGTGTCGATTAACGCTAATCTCACACCGTATATCCTCTATTCCGCACGGCAAAACGATTTCAGCGGCATTGCGCTGGCCATCGATCACACCGCTATCTCCACCTTCAGTAATCGGCTGGTGGATCCGCAAACGCTGCATAACGTGCCGATCCGCCAGGCACAGATCGAGGGCTTACCGCTGAAGGTCTACCTGTATGCCAACAGCTGGCTGGCGGAAAATACGCAGTTTGCTCTGCTGCTCGGGGTCGTCTGCGGCCTGCTGGCGGGGCTGCTCTGCTATTACGTGCTGACGATCAAATCGGATCCGCGAAAATCTATTCTGTTGGGGATCAAAAATAACCAGTTCTACATCGTTTATCAGCCGGTGGTTAATGCACAGACTCTACGTATCAGCGGCGTGGAGGTCCTAATGCGCTGGCGCCATCCGGTGGTTGGTGAAATTCCGCCCGACGTTTTTATTAACCTGGCCGAAACCCAGCAGATGATCGTGCCGCTAACCCATCACCTGCTCGCGCTGATCGCCAGCGACGCTGCGGTGTTGAAGCGTATTCTGCCGCGCGGCGTGAAGCTGGGGTCGAATATTTCCCCTGCCCATCTGCAGGCCGACAGCTTCCGTGACGATATGCTGCGCTTCGCCGCCGCGCTGCCCGCCGACCACTTTCACGTGGTGCTGGAGGTAACCGAGCGGGCGATGATTGATAAAGAAAAATCGATGGCTAACTTCGCCTGGCTCCACCGCCAGGGATTCGAAATCGCGATTGATGATTTCGGCACCGGGCATAGCGCGCTGATCTATCTCGAACGGTATAACTTCGATTATCTGAAGATCGATCGCGGTTTTGTGCAGGCGATTGGTACTGAAACAGTAACCTCGCCGGTGCTGGATGCGGTACTGACCCTCAGCCGCCGGCTGAAATTAATGACCGTCGCCGAAGGGGTGGAGACCCAGGAACAGGCGGAGTGGCTTCGCGGCCAGGGCGTTCATTTCCTGCAGGGGTACTGGATCAGCCGACCGCTGTCGCTGGCCGGGCTGGTGGCTGCGCACGATGAACCCGCGAACTATTTCACAACGCGCTAAGTCTCACTTATGATGCGGGAACGGATGTCGGCCATGGGGGCCGGCCATGACAGGGTATTCTGCCGCCTATGTATGCGCGCCTCTTTCTGATTCTGCTGGCTCTGTTTAGCCTGGACGCTAAGGCGCAAACCATTCAGGAAAGCGTAGCCTTCGCGATTATCGGCGAACCGAAATACGCCGCCGGTTTCAGTCATTTTGATTACGTCAATCCCAGGGCGCCGAAAGGCGGCACCCTCACCCTGGCGGCGATCGGCACCTTTGATAACTTCAACCGTTATGCGCTGCGCGGCAACCCCGCGGTACGCACGGAGGCGCTCTACGATACCCTGTTCACCACCTCGGATGATGAGCCCGGCAGCTACTACCCGCTAATTGCCGAGCGGGCGCGCTATGCCGAGGACTATTCCTGGATGGAGATCGCGCTCAACCCCCGCGCCCGCTTCCATGACGGCACGCCGATCACCGCCCGCGATGTGGCGTTTACCTTCAACAAGTTTATGACCGAAGGGGTGCCGCAGTTTCGCCTGTTTTATAAAGGCACCACCGTGAAGGCCATCGCGCCGTTGACCGTGCGTATTGACCTCGGCCAGCCCGGCAAAGAGAACATGCTGAGTCTGCTGAGCCTGCCGGTGATGCCCGAGGCGTTCTGGCGCCAGCACAAACTCAGCGACCCGCTGTCGAAGCCGCCGCTGGCCAGCGGGCCATACCGCATCAGCGCCTGGCGAATGGGGCAATATATTACCTATTCCCGGGTCGCCGACTACTGGGCGGCCGACCTGCCGGTCAACCGCGGTCGCTGGAATTTCGATACACTGCGCTATGACTATTATCTCGACGACAATGTCGCTTTCGAAGCCTTTAAAGCGGGAGCCGTCGATCGCCGGGAAGAGACCGTCGCCAAAAACTGGGCTACCCGCTACGTCGGTCGCAACTTCAGCCGCGGCTACATCATTAAAGATGAGCATACCAATACCTCGGCGCAGGATACCCAGTGGCTGGCGTTCAATATTCAGCGCCCGATTTTTGCCGATCGCCGGGTGCGGCAGGCCATTACCCTGGCGTTCGATTTCGAATGGATGAACAAGGCGCTGTTTTACAGCGCCTATCAGCGCGCCAACAGCTATTTCCAGAACACCGAATATGCCGCCCGCAGCCTGCCCGACGCAGCCGAGCTGGCCCTGCTGACGCCGATGAAAAACGAACTGCCCTCGGAGCTCTTCAGCCAGGTTTACCAGCCGCCGGTCTCCCGCGGCGATGGCTTCGATCGCGCCAACTTACTCAAAGCCGACGCCCTGCTCAATGCGGCGGGCTGGACGGTGAAGAACCAGCGCCGGGTCAACGCCGCCACCGGCAAGCCGCTGCGCTTTGAGCTACTGCTGCCGGCCGGGGGCAATGACCGCTGGGTGCTGCCGTTTCAGCACAACCTACAGCGTCTGGGGATCGTCATGGATATTCGTCAGGTTGATAATTCGCAGTACAGCAACCGCCGCCGCAGCCGGGATTACGACATGATGCCAAGCCTGTGGCGCGCCATGCCCTGGCCGGGGACCGACCTGCAAATCTCCTGGGCGTCCGACTATATTCACTCCAGCTACAACGCGCCGGGGGTGCAAAGCCCGGTAGTGGATAAGCTGATTGCGCAGATCCTGCAGTGGCAGGGCAATAAGCAGAAACTGATCCCTCTCGGTCGGGCGCTGGATCGTGTGCTGACCTGGAATAACTACATGTTGCCGATGTGGTATATGGCGCAGGACCGCACCGCGTGGTGGAATAAGTTCTCTTTCCCCGCGACCCGCCCCATCTATTCGTCCGGCCTCGATACCTGGTGGTACGACGTGAACAAAGCGGCCACCCTCCCCGCGGACAGACGCTAAGGACATCCCATGGGCAGCTACCTGATCCGCCGTTTGCTGTTAGTCATCCCCACCCTGTGGGCCATCATCACCATTAACTTTTTTATTGTCCAGATCGCGCCTGGCGGCCCGGTCGATCAGGCCATCGCCGCCATCGAGTTTAATCAGCGCGGCGGGATGCCGGGGGCTGGCGACGGCGGAATGGGCGCCAGCCATGCCCGCACCGGCGCAGGCAATATCAGCGAGGGTCACTATCGCGGCGGGCGCGGCCTCGACCCGGAAGTCATCGCCGAGATCACCCACCGCTACGGCTTCGATAAACCTCTCCACGAGCGCTATCTGAAGATGCTGGGCGATTATCTGCGCTTTGATTTCGGCGACAGCCTGTTTCGCAGCGCCTCCGTGCTGCAGCTGATTAAAGACAGCCTGCCGGTCTCGGTGAGCCTCGGGCTGTGGAGCACGCTGATTATCTATCTGGTCTCCATTCCGCTGGGCATCCGCAAAGCGGTCAGCAACGGCAGCCGCTTTGATATCTGGAGCAGTACGCTGATTATCATTGGCTATGCGATCCCTGCCTTTCTGTTCGCCATCCTGCTGATCGTGATTTTTGCCGGCGGCAGCTATTTCGACCTCTTCCCGCTGCGCGGTCTGGTCTCGCCAAATTTCGACACCCTCCCCTGGTATCAGAAGATCCTCGACTACCTGTGGCACATCACCCTGCCGGTGCTGGCGACGGTAATTGGCGGCTTTGCCGCGCTGACTATGCTGACCAAAAACAGCTTCCTCGACGAGATCCGCAAACAGTATGTGGTCACCGCCCGCGCCAAAGGCGTTGGTGAGAAACAGATCCTCTGGGGACACGTGTTCCGTAACGCCATGCTACTGGTGATTGCCGGCTTCCCGGCCACCTTTATCAGTATGTTCTTTACCGGCTCGTTGCTGATCGAAGTGATGTTCTCGCTAAACGGCCTGGGTCTGCTGGGCTATGAAGCGACGGTCTCCCGCGACTATCCGGTGATGTTCGGCACGCTCTATATTTTCACTCTGATTGGCCTGCTGCTGAATATCGTCAGCGATATCAGCTATACGCTGGTCGACCCGCGCATTGATTTTGAGGGCCGCTAATGTCTTTCTTCAGTCCCGTTAATCAGGCCCGCTGGGCGCGCTTTCGCCACAACCGTCGCGGCTACTGGTCGCTGTGGCTGTTTTTAATTCTCTTTCTTTGCAGCCTGGGCGCCGAGCTGCTGGCCAACGATCGCCCGCTGCTGGTGCAGTACCGGGGCCAGCTGTACGTCCCGGTGTTAAAAAACTACACCGAGCAAACCTTCGGCGGCGCGTTCGCCACCGCCGCCGACTATCAGGATCCCTGGCTGCAGCAGCAGCTGGCGACTCACGGCTGGGCGCTATGGCCGCCAGTGCGCTTCGGCGCGACGACAATTAATTTTGCCAGCACGGTTCCCTTTCCATCGCCGCCCTCGGCCAGCAACTGGCTCGGCACCGACGCCAACGGCGGCGATGTGCTGGCGCGGATCCTCTATGGGACACGCATCTCGGTGCTCTTCGGTCTGCTGCTGACGCTGTTCTCCAGCGTGCTGGGGGTGCTGGCCGGGGCGATACAGGGTTACTACGGCGGTAAAATCGACCTGTGGGGACAGCGCTTTATCGAAGTCTGGTCCGGCATGCCAACGCTGTTCCTGATCATCCTGCTCTCCAGCGTCGTGCAGCCGGGCTTCTGGTGGCTGCTGGCAATCACCGTTCTCTTTGGCTGGATGACGCTGGTGGGCGTGGTGCGCGCGGAATTTCTCCGCACCCGCAACTACGACTATGTTCGGGCGGCGCAGGCGTTAGGGGTTAGCGACCGGCAGATCATCCTGCGGCATATGTTGCCCAACGCGATGGTGGCGACCCTCACCTTTCTGCCCTTTATCCTGTGCAGCTCCATTACCACCCTGACGTCGCTGGATTTTCTCGGCTTCGGCCTGCCGCTCGGCTCCCCCTCCCTCGGCGAGCTGCTGCTGCAGGGCAAAAACAACCTGCAGGCGCCCTGGCTGGGCATTGCCGCATTTCTCTCCGTCGCCGTGCTGCTGACGCTACTGATTTTTATCGGTGAAGCGGTTCGCGACGCCTTTGATCCCAGTAAGGCGGTGTAATATGACCCACCCGCTATTAGCTATCGACAATCTCTCTATTGCCTTTCGCCAGCAGGGTGAGACGCAGACCGTGGTGCACAATCTGTCGCTCGAGGTGGCGGTCGGCGAAACGCTGGCCCTGGTGGGCGAATCCGGCTCCGGTAAGAGCATCTCCGCCCTGTCGGTGCTGCGGCTGCTCCCTACCCCGCCGGCCAGCTACCCCAGCGGTGACATCCGTTTTCATGGCCAGTCGCTGCTGCATGCGGATGAGGCGACCCTGCGCGGCGTGCGCGGCAACCGGATCGCGATGATCTTTCAGGAGCCGATGGTATCGCTCAATCCTCTGCACACCCTGGAAAAACAGCTCTACGAGGTGCTGTCGTTACACCGGGGAATGCGCAAACAGGCGGCGCGCGGGGAGATACTCGACTGCCTGGAGCGCGTCGGGATCCGTCAGGCGCCGCGGCGGCTGGCGGACTATCCGCATCAGCTCTCCGGCGGCGAGCGCCAGCGGGTGATGATCGCCATGGCGCTGCTGACGCGCCCGGAGCTGCTGATCGCCGACGAGCCGACTACCGCCCTGGACGTATCGGTGCAGGCGCAAATTCTGCAACTGCTGCGCGAGCTGAAGCAGGAGCTGAACATGGGGCTGCTGTTTATCACTCATAACCTGAGCATCGTCCGCCAGCTGGCTGACCGGGTGGCGGTAATGCAGAACGGCCGCTGCGTGGAACACAATGACTGTCGGGCGCTGTTCAGCGCGCCAGCGCATCCCTACACCCAACGCCTGCTGGATAGCGAGCCGGACGGGGAGCCGGTGCCGCTGGCCGCCGATGCCCCGGTGCTGCTGCAGGCGGACGATTTAAAGGTGGCGTTTCCCGTTCGCAAAGGGATCCTGCGTCGGGTGGTCGATCATCATCGGGTGGTCAACAGCCTCAGCTTTCAGCTGCGCGCCGGCGAGACGCTGGGCCTGGTGGGGGAATCGGGTTCCGGTAAAAGCACCACCGGCCTGGCCCTGCTGCGCCTGATCCCGTCCGGGGGCAAGATAACCTTCGCCGGCCAGCCGATTCAGGGGCGTAACCGCCGACAGCTGCTACCGCTGCGCCGACAGATGCAGGTGGTTTTTCAGGATCCGAACTCGTCGCTCAATCCGCGCCTCACGGCGCAGCAGATCATTGAGGAAGGCTTGCGCGTCCACCAGCCGACGCTGACGGCGGCCGAACGCGAACAGGCGGTGATCCTTGCCATGCAGGAGGTCGGCCTCGACCCGGCCAGCCGCCAGCGCTATCCGGCGGCGTTCTCCGGTGGCCAGCGACAGCGTATCGCCATCGCCAGAGCGTTGATCGTCAAACCGCAGCTGATCGTCCTCGATGAACCGACCTCATCGCTGGACAAAACCGTTCAGGCGCAGATTCTGAACCTGCTGAAAGCCTTACAGCGAAAGCATCAGCTGGCCTATATTTTTATCAGCCATGATTTAGGCGTGGTGCGGGCGCTGTGTCACCAGGTGATGGTGCTGCGTCAGGGAGAGGTGGTCGAACAGGGCGAGTGCAAGTCCGTCTTCAGCGCACCCCGGCATGAGTATACCCGCCAGCTGCTGACGCTAAGCTGACGGTCAGAAAGGGTTATTGCCGGAGAAGGGCTCGGCGATGGCCACGCCAAAGTTTTTCAGACGACAGGTGGCGGCAAACTCATCCTGCAGGTTAACGAACAGGCAGGGTTCGCCTTCGCACTCCAGCACGGAACAGTCGACTTCGATGTCGCTTAACGCCTGGCTGAGCTTATGCATCACCGGCCAGGCTTTCTCACCGTCCGGGCTCAGCAATTTCAGGGCAACGAGACTGTTCTCGTTCTGCGCGCCGTTTTGCGGAATCGGTTCAACTCTGGAACCCGCAAAACCGGCCAGCCAGCGATAGCTCTGCGGCAGACGGTGTACGATAGAGAGTTGTTGTGTATTCACTTGGTTTCCCCGGAAGCAAAAGGCTTCACAATAAATTTACATCAATATTAACACACTGTTGACAAATAGTCCTGCCTTGAGGCAGAAAACGTTTACAGCGGCGGCGGACCAGGGTTAAGCGCTTATAATCCAGCGCTTTATTTTTTATACCCGGCGAGCCGATTGGCGCTATATGTACCCGTTTCTGTGATCCAAAACAACTTTTTTATCGCAACAATGCGACTTTTTACACTAATTGATTTTACATAAAGGAAACAAATGGCAGAACCCTGAAGCCCATTGCGGTTGACATGCATCAAGAAAGGGGCGATTTCGCCCCTGAAAATGTGACCTAGCGTGCGATTTTTCGCCGCCGGGATGCGTAAAGCGAAAAGAAAATAGAGCAGGTTGCGCAGAAGGCAATAGAGATCAGCATCGGCCAGGCGGTGGTAAACGTCGCCATCGACAGCAGCGCGCCGATAATCGCCCCGATACCGAAACGGAAAGTCCCCGCCAGCGACGAAGCAGTGCCCGCCATATGCGGAAACTCATCGAGGATCACCGCCATGGCGTTAGACGACACCATGGATACGCAGCCGACAAAGGCCGCTACGCCGATCACCAGTGACCAAAAGCCGACATCCAGCAGCGCGCAGACCACCATCCACACCGCCATGGCAAACTGGATCCGCAGCCCGGCGCGGAACATACGCAACGCCCCTACCCGCCGCACAAACCGGCTGTTGAACATGGTCATCAGAAACAGAAAAACGATGTTCAGCGCAAAATAGTAGCCAAAGTGCTGAGGCGCGACGTGGTTTATATTGATGTAGACAAAGGGACCGGCGCTAAGGAAAGAGAACATGCCCGCGAAGCTAAAGCCGCTCGCCAGCATATAGCTCAGTACCCGCTTGTGGCGGAACAGCGTGGCAAAGTTACCCAGCGTGGTGCGCAGATGGAACGGCTGACGCCTTTCAGCCGGCAGCGTTTCGCGGACAAACAGGCCGATCATCAGCGAGGCCAGCAGGGCCACCAGGGCGAGGATCCAAAAGATGGCATGCCAGCTGAACCAGACCAACACCGCCCCGCCGACCATCGGCGCCACCAGCGGCGCAATGGTCGTGACCAGCATGACAAACGACATCATGCGCGAAAACTCATCTTTCGGATAGATGTCGCGCATCAGGGCGTTAATCACCACGCTGGCCGCCGCGGCTGCCAGACCGTGGAAGAAACGCATGACAATCAGCATATCGACGGTTTGCGACAGGGCGCAGGCTACCGCCGCCGCCGCGAAGACCAGCGTCCCGCCGAGGATCACCGGCTTGCGGCCAAGGCTGTCCGCCATCGGGCCGTACAGCAGCTGACCCAGCGCAAAGCCGAGGATATAGGTGCTGAGCGTCATCTGCGCGCTGCCGTCCGGGACGTTATACTGGGCGGCAATCACCGGCAGGGCCGGAAGATACATATCAATAGACAGCGGCATCAGCATGGCCAGCAGGCCAAGGATAAACACAATCCCCAGTGAAGAATTCTGCTTCAGCGTCACGTTTTACTCCGTGGCTGCGGGGCGCCCACGCTGGCGATTTCCGCTTCCGTCAGCGGACGATATTCACCCGGCGCCAGCGATTCATCCAGCAGGATGTCGCCGATGCGTTCCCGATGCAGGCCAACCACGTGGTTGCCCACGGCGGCGAACATGCGTTTCACCTGATGGTAGCGGCCTTCGCTGATGGTGAGGCGCACTTCGGTCGGAGTGATAACTTCCAGCAACGCCGGTTTGGTGAGATCTTTTTCGTTATGCAGCTGGACGCCTTTGGCGAACAGCTCAGCGGTCCCTTCCGCCAGCGGGTTTTCCAGCGCCACCAGATAGGTTTTTTCACAATGGTGGCGCGGCGAGGTAATGCGATGCGACCACTGGCCGTCATCGGTCATCAGCACCAGCCCGGTGGTGTCGATATCCAGCCGTCCGGCGGCGTGCAGCTTATGCGCCACCGGCTCGTCGAGGAAATAAAGGATAGTCGGATGATCGGGATCGTCGGTGGAACAGACGTACCCTTGCGGCTTGTTGAGCATAAAATAACGCGGGCCATTCTGCTGGGTCAGCGTATTTCCGTCATACTCCACCTCGTGCTCCGGCTGGAGCTTAAAAGAGGCATCTTTCACAATGTCGCCGTCCACGGTAACGCGGCTGCCGCGAATTTCACGCCCGGCAATAGCCCGGCTGACGCCCAGCTGCTGAGCGATAAACTTATCAAGTCGCATGAGATTTTTTTAGCCTGTCATAGTGCTGGAGCGGGCAAATCGCCCGAAAAAGAAGAATTTCACCGGCTAGTATAACGGGCTCTTAACACCACTCAAGGGAAAAGATTCATGGCATACTATTCGCCAGTTAATTAGCCCCGTGAATTCATGACTTTTACATTACGTCCTTACCAACAAGAAGCCGTCGATGCCACCCTCGCCTGGTTCCGTCGCCATACCGAGCCGGCGGCGATTGTCCTGCCCACCGGCGCGGGCAAAAGTCTGGTGATCGCCGAGCTTGCCAGGCTGGCGCGCGGCCGCGTGCTGGTGCTGGCCCATGTCAAAGAGCTGGTGGCGCAGAACCATGCCAAATACTGCGCCCTTGGCCTCGAGGCGGATATCTTCGCCGCCGGTCTGCAGCGAAAAGAGAGCCACGGCAAAGTGGTGTTCGGCAGCGTGCAGTCGGTGGCGCGCAATCTCGACCAGTTTCGCAGCGAATTTTCGCTACTCATCGTCGATGAATGCCACCGCATCAGCGATGATGACGACAGCCAGTATCAGCAGATCATCGGTCACCTGCGGCAGGTCAATCCGCAGATCCGGCTGCTCGGCCTGACGGCCACGCCGTTCCGCCTTGGCAAGGGCTGGATCTATCAGTTCCATTATCATGGGATGGTGCGCGGCGATGAAAAGGCCCTATTCCGCGACTGCATCTATGAGCTACCGCTGCGCTATATGATTAAACACGGCTATCTGACGCCGCCGGAGCGCCTCGATATGCCGGTGGTGCAGTACGATTTCAGCCGCCTGCAGGCGCAAAGCAACGGCCTGTTCAGCGAAGCCGATCTTAACCATGAGCTGAAAAAACAACAGCGTATCACGCCGCATATTGTCAGCCAGATCGTGGAGTTCGCCGAAAACCGCAAAGGGGTGATGATCTTTGCCGCCACCGTGGAACACGCCCGGGAAGTGACCGGCCTGCTGCCGGTAGGCCAGGCGGCGCTGATCACCGGCGAAACGCCTGGGCCGGAGCGGGATCGCATCATCGAGGCCTTTAAAGCGCAGGCGTATCGCTATCTGGTGAACGTCGCGGTGCTGACCACCGGCTTCGACGCCCCGCACGTCGACCTGATCGCCATCCTCCGCCCCACCGAGTCGGTGAGTCTTTACCAACAGATCGTTGGCCGCGGTCTGCGCCTGGCGCCGGGGAAAACCGACTGTCTGATCCTCGACTACGCCGGCAATCCGCATGACCTGTATGCCCCGGAAGTGGGGACGCCGAAGGGCAAAAGCGACAACGTGCCGGTGCAGGTCTTCTGCCCGGCCTGCGGCTTCGCCAATACCTTCTGGGGCAAAACCACCGCCGACGGCACCTTGATTGAACACTTTGGCCGCCGCTGCCAGGGGTGGTTCGAAGATGACGACGGCCACCGCGAACAGTGCGACTTCCGCTTTCGCTTTAAAAACTGCCCGCAGTGTAATGCGGAAAACGACATCGCCGCCCGCCGCTGCCGGGAGTGCGACACTATACTGGTTGACCCGGACGATATGCTGAAGGCGGCGCTGAAACTGAAGGACGCGCTGGTGCTGCGCTGCAGCGGCATGGCCCTGCAGCACGGCGGCGACGAGAAGGGCCCGTGGCTGAAAATCACCTACTACGATGAAGACGGGGCGGATGTCAGTGAGCGCTTCCGTCTGCAGACCCCCGCCCAGCGCACCGCCTTCGAACAACTGTTTATTCGCCCGCATACCCGCACCCCCGGGGTGCCGCTGCGCTGGATAACGCCGGCGGATATCGTGACCCAGCAGGCGCTGCTGCGCCATCCGGACTTTGTCGTCGCCCGCATGAAGGGGCAGTACTGGCAGGTGCGGGAAAAAGTGTTCGATTATCAGGGGCGTTTTCGTCGCGCCAACGAGCTGCGTTAATTACCGGAAAGCTGAGGTTTTGATTGCCCGGGTGTCGTTTGGCGGCTATAATGCCGCCCGCTTTTGCATTCGCAAAGCAGATAATCCGCCTGTTGCTGGGTCGCCTGTAGCAGGCTTTATATATAGAGAGACATCAATGTTTACTATCAACGCAGAAGTACGTAAAGAGCAGGGTAAGGGTGCGAGCCGCCGCCTGCGCGCAGCTAACAAGTTCCCGGCAATCATCTACGGTGGCGAAGCTGCTCCGGTTGCTATCGAACTGGACCACGACAAAGTATGGAACATGCAGGACAAAGCTGAGTTTTACAGCGAAGTTCTGACCGTCGTTGTTGATGGCAAAGAAGAAAAAGTCAAAGTTCAGGCTGTTCAGCGCCACGCGTTCAAGCCGAAACTGACTCACATCGACTTCGTTCGCGCGTAATCGCCGATAGCAAGTTGTATGGCAAGCGCCCCGGGGTCTCAGGCTCCGGGGCGTTTTGTTATCTGCGCTGCCAAAGCTCCGGCGCCTCGTGCACGATGTCGCTAAGCATCCGATGCTTATTCATTCCGGGCAGCCAGAGCATCACCATAGTGACGTTCAGCCCCTGACTGCCGACCTCCGTCGCGATTTCACTGACTCCCTGCCACTCGCCTGGCCGCAAATGGTCCGGTAAAAACCCCCAGCCCCTCCCCTGCTCCAGCGCATGGCGCAACAGGGTAATTTCATTCATATACAGCGTATGGCCGGAAATCTGCAGCCGGCGGGCGATTTGATCGTCACTGCGCCGGTGCATCACTAACTGCGGCGTCAACGAAAGATTCAATAACGTCAGCGGCCGCGGAGCGTCGTGGAACAGGCTGTCCGCCGCGTAGAAACGCAGATCCACGGTGCCGAGCGCCCGCCACTCCATTTCGCTCCCCAGCGTGCGGTTGTTAGCCTGACAAATCGCCATCTCCGCCACGCCATCGCTCAGCGCCTGCTCGGCTTCGCGACGCGAGGCGCTCCAGCAGCTCAGGCGGATCTGCCGTCGGGCCAGGTTATCGGCCAGCGCACAGAGAAATTCACGCGGCACGAAGGGATCGTACACCAGACGCAGCGCCTGCCCGGCGGTTTGCGGCAGCGTTTGCGCAAAAGACTCGAAAGCCTGCGCCTGACGCAACAGCAGATGCGCCTGGCGAAACAGCTGCTCGCCCTCGGCAGTTAGCGTCAGGCTACGTCCTTCACGGCTGAACAGCCGGTAGCCCAGCGCATCTTCCAGATAGTCCAGCAGATCGCGCAGCGTGGTCCGGTCTTTAGCTAAACGAATGGCCGCCTGCGACAGGCTGCCGGTCTCAGCAATCGTCGCGAAGGCTTCAATCTGTGCGAATGAATACTGTAGGGTTTTCATCCTTTTTCTCCCTTAAGGGGGAAAATCCCCCATGTGCTGATTTTAGCCGGCGCGCGCCGATTTATATACTGCGCAGCGAATCTATGGCAAACGAGGAAATGACAATGATAAGAAAACCACTGGCCCTGGCGTTAATATTGGCGGCGCTGCCGGCGGCGGCAATGGCGCAACACTGCGGCAGCCTGACGCTGGATGTCTGCCCAACGCCTTACGATCAAACGCTACCCGCGGCCAAAGACATGCTCAGCTGGGATCAGACTTCACGCGTGATTGGCTTTCGCAATGACTATCGCAACTATGCCGGCGATGTCTTCCGCCACGGCGCCTCGACGACGCTGGAGCGCGCTGAAAAACAACTGACCGATGCCCGCTATACGCTCAACGGCCACACCTGGAATTTGCAGGATTACCTGAAGCGCGAGAACGTCAGCGGTATGCTGGTGCTGAAAGATGGTAAAGTCGCCTGGAAATATCTCGCCGAAGGTAATACCGACACCACCCTGTGGACCTCGCGCTCGGTAGGCAAATCGGTGGTCTCGACGCTGGTCGGTATCGCCATTCAACAGGGTAAAATCCACTCCCTTGATGACCTGATTACCGTTTATGAACCCGAACTGAAAGGCACCGCCTGGGACGGCGTAACGCTGAAGCAGTTGATTCAACACACCAGCGGGGTGGAATGGAATGAAGACTACACCGACCCGCAGTCCCATTTCGCCCGCCTGACCCAGTGTGAAGCGCAGCCCGGCGCCTATACCTGCGTGCGTAAGATCGTCACCGGCCTGGCGCGTCAACACCCGGCGGGCGAGCAGTGGTCCTACTCTTCCGGCGGCGCCTGGCTGCTTGGGGATATCCTGGAGCGCGCCACCGGCATGTCGCTGGCCGCCTGGCTTGAACAGGCTCTATGGCAGCCGGCCGGGATGGCCCACGACGGCGTGTGGCATGCTTATCAGCAAGGGAAGCACGACGTCGGCGCCCACGGCTTTAACGCCACCCTTGAAGACTGGGGCCGCTTTGGTGAATTCGTCGCCCGTGACGGTCGGTTAAGCAATGGCAAACAGCTGGTGCCGACTGGCTGGTTCGATCAAGCCGCCAGCTGGACCAAGGCGCTAAACTCGGTCTCGGCAGCGCATCCGGAGGGTATTTACGGCTATCAGTGGTGGAATAACGCGATTCCGGCGAATGCGCAAAACGTCCAGCCGACGCCGCAGGAAGGGCTTAAAGGGTCGCTGTGGGCGCTGGGGATCTACGGCCAGGTGATCATGGTGAACCGCGCGGAACACCTGGTGATCGTCCAGTGGTCGACCTGGCCGCAGGCGGAACCTTCCTTCAACGCTCAGCCGTTGGAAGCGGCGCTGATGTACAGCGCCATTGCCCGCGAGCTGCGTTAACTCCCCGCTCCTTGCCGCTCAGCCGGCGAGGAGCGTGTCGGCATTCAGCGCCAGGTGTTGCAGCAGGATAATGGTTTTAGCATCCATGATCTCGCCATCGCGAATAGCCTGCAGCGCCCGCGTCAGCGGCCACTCCAGTACTTCAATGTCCTCACCTTCCGCCGCCAGTCCGCCGCCGTCGCCCCGACGGTCATCGGCCTGATATTCGGCGATAAAAAAGTAGAGTTTTTCGGTGACGGAGCCGGGGCTCATAAAGACGGTGAAGACGGGTTCGACACGGGTCACGCGAAAGCCGGTCTCCTCTTCCGCTTCGGCAACGATCCGCGCCTCCGGCGAGGCGTTATCCAACAGCCCGGCGGCCGCCTCAATGAGATATCCGTCGTGGCCATGAGTAAATACCGGAAAACGGAACTGACGGGTCAGGACCACCGTCCGCTTTTCCCGGTTGTAGAGTAAAATGACTGCGCCGTTGCCCCGGTCATAAGCCTCGCGGCTCTGCTCCTGCCAGCGACCGTCCCGACGCAGCAGTTCGAAGGTATATTTTTTCAACGTGTACCAGTTATCCGAGAGCAGCGTCTCGCGAACGTGGCGGACGTGCGGTGCATGTGTTTGCATGTTATTTCCCCTTTGAGGTGACAGCAGGCACCATAACATGCATAATCGTGCACAAACAAGATCATTCGATGAAGGAAAACCGATGCTCGCCAGTCAGAGAAAACAGCAGATCCTCCAGATCCTCACCGAGGAAAAACAGGTGATGTCCGGGGAGCTAAGCCAGCGGTTTAACGTCTCCGAGGACTCCATTCGCCGCGATCTGCGCGAACTGGCGGCGGAGGGAAAACTGCAGCGGGTCCATGGCGGGGCATTGCCGGTATCCGCCGCCATTGCGCCAATTGAAACGCGCAAAAGCGTGCAGATCGCCTCCAAGCAGGCGGTCGCCCGCGCCGCCGCAGCCCTGATCCAGCCGGGACAGGTGGTGATTGTCGATGGCGGCACCACCACCGCGGCGATGATCGGCTTTTTACCCGCCGACCTCAGCTGCACGGTGGTCACCCACAGCCCGGGCATCGCCGTGGCGCTGGCGGACCACCCGCGAATCGAGGTGATCCTGCTCGGCGGCAGAGTATTTAAACATTCGGTTGTCGCCGTCGGCGCCGAGACGCTGGCGGGAATGGCGCGGATCAACGCCGATCTGTTCTTTATGGGGGTGACCGGCGTCCACCCGCGGGCGGGTTTCACCACCGGTGATTACGAAGAGGCAGGCATCAAGCGCGCGCTGACGGCCAGGGCGGCAGAAACCGTGGTAATGGCCTCCCGGGAAAAGCTCAACGCCGCGTCGGCCTTTGCCATCGGCGAGCTGAGCCTCGCCAGTACGCTGATTGTCGATGGAGAACCCGACGCCGCGCTACGCCAACAGTTGGTGCAGAGCGGCGTGGAGATCGTCCCCGTTCAGCGGTAGCGCCGCCGGGGCGCAGGGCTTAATTGCCGCCTGACGTCCGGCGCTGCAGCTGGTCGCGCAGGTTCGGCGGGGTACCCTTAATGGTCAGGGTATCAGTGGCGGGATCCCAGAATACGCGTTCGCCCAGCAGCATGGCGTCGAAGTTAATGGTCAATCCGCCGCCGCTGCCGGCAAACTTGGTCAGCTGACGTAAGGTGCTGCGATCCGCCGGGAAGCTCTCTTCCAGCTCATAGCCCTGCTCAGCGGTGAATTCCTGGAAGCTCTTTTCGCTGACGCCGGCGAGCTCTTTGGACAGCGACTCCAGCTCAATCTCTTCCCCAGCCTGCAGCTGTTCGTTGCAGTAGGCGTAGACCTGCTGGCGCACGTTCTGTCGCTCGGATTTATCAAGCTGGGCATCGGCGGCGAAGTCATCCACCGCCTGCAGCAGGCCGCGGTTCTGCGCTTTGGCGTTAAGCCCTTCGCTGGCGCCGAGGAAATCCATAAAGAAATCGGCCACTTTGCGCCCTACCCGCCCTTTCAGGAAGGTCAGATAGCGGGTCGACTCCGGGTTGGTTTCCCATTCGGTGAGATCGATGCGCGCGACGATATCGGCATGGTTAATATCCAGATAATGGGTCGAGCGGATATCCAGCTCTTCGTTGACGCGCATACTGCTCAGGTTATTGAGTACCGCCACCAGCAGATACTCGACCGCAAGGTAACGATACTGGCAGAAGAGGACAATGCCTCCTTCGGCGAACGGGTATTTCGCCAGCTCATCGCGCAGGCGACCGGTCGCCGCGCGGCTAAACGCCAGAAACTCTTCTTCCCCCTGACGCTGCAGGCGCAGCGCCTGGGCCAGTTCGCTCTCTTCATTGAACAAGCCATAGGCTTTGCTTTTGGCGCTATAGACCCGGTGCAGTTCAGCCATCATCTCGACGACCGTCGCGTTCGGCTCCAGCAGTGACTCGCGCAGCACCAGCTCCAGATTTTGTTCATCACGTTTGATTAACTGATGCAGGGCAATCTGGTCGATATCCAGACTCATGTTAAACTCTCCTTTTAAACCGGGCGGTATTCAACCACCGCCGGGTGGCCGACGCAACTGGCGCCACACATTTCGACGTCGTTACCGTCGATTGATGCGCTTTTGCGCCGCGGCGAAAAAATGCGGAAAAAAAGCTGCTGCTACGGTAATATGTTGCCCTTTCACGAACAAACAGATTTTGAGTTTATGCCGCAAATTTCCCGCTATAGCGATCAACAGGTCGAACAGTTGCTCAGCGAGCTGACGAACGTCCTGGAATCACACAAAGCCCCGGTGGACCTTTCACTGATGGTGTTAGGCAATATGGTGACCAACCTGATCAACAGTAGCGTCGCGCCGGCGCAGCGTCAGGCCATCGCCCGTTCTTTCGCGCAGGCTTTGCAATCTTCGATTAACGACGATCCAGCGCATTAAGGATAACAGCGACAGTATATGGTGACTCTACGTCAGCCCTACCGAGAAAAAGTCTCCCAGATGGTTAGCTGGGGGCACTGGTTCGCCCTGTTCAACATGTTGTTGGCCATGGTGCTCGGCAGCCGCTACCTTTTTGTCGCCGACTGGCCGACGACGCTTGCCGGACGACTGTTTTCGTACGTCAGTCTCGTCGGGCATTTCAGCTTTCTGGTGTTTACCAGCTATGTGCTGATCCTCTTTCCGTTGACCTTTATCGTGGTCTCGCAGCGCCTGATGCGCTTCCTGTCGGTGATCCTTGCCACCGCCGGGATGACGCTGCTGCTGATAGACAGCGAGGTTTTTACCCGCTTCCATCTGCACTTAAACCCGGTCGTCTGGGAGCTGGTCATCAACCCTGACCAGAATGAGATGGCGCGCGACTGGCAGCTGATGTTTATCAGCGTCCCGGTCATCTTCTTGATTGAAATGCTCTTCGCCACCTGGAGCTGGCAAAAGCTGCGCAGTCTGACGCGCCGCCGCCATTACGCCCGCCCGGTCGCCTGGTTCTTCTTTTTGTCGTTCGTCAGCAGCCACCTGGTCTATATCTGGGCGGACGCCAATTTCTATCGCCCGATCACTATGCAGCGGGCGAATCTGCCGCTCTCCTATCCGATGACCGCCCGTCGTTTCCTTGAGAAACATGGCCTGCTCGACGCCCAGGATTATCAGCGTCGTCTGGTGGAGCAAGGGGCGCCGGAGGCGGTATCGGTCCAGTATCCGCTTAGCAACCTGCGCTACCGTGACCTCGGCGCGGGCTACAACGTGCTGCTGATCACCGTCGACAACCTGAACTACTCGCGGTTTGAAAAGACCATGCCGGCGCTGGCGGCATTTGCCAAAGAAAACGTTAACTTTACCCAGCATATGAGCTCGGGCAATACCGCCGACAGCGGCCTGTTTGGCTTGTTCTACGGTATTTCGCCTGGCTATATGGACGGTGTCCTCTCGGCGCGTATTCCCGCCGCGCTGATTACCGCCCTCAACCAGCAGGGCTACCAGCTGGGCCTCTTCTCCTCCGATGGGTTTAGCAGCCCGCTGTATCGCCAGGCGCTGCTCTCCGATTTCTCGCTGCCGAGCGCGAAGACCCAGAGCGACGAGCAGACGGCCAATCAGTGGATCGGCTGGCTGGACCGTTACGCGCAGGATGAGAATCGCTGGTTCTCGTGGATCTCGCTCAATGGCACCACCCTCGACGACACGCAGCAGCAGGGCTTTGTCCGCCGCTACAGCAAGGCGGCTGGCGACGTTGATGCCCAGATCGATCGGGTGCTGACTGCGCTGCGGGAAGCCGGCAAACTCGATAATACGGTGGTAATTATTACCGGCGGCCACGGCAAGCCGCTGAATGCGAAACACGACGCGTTCGACTGGTCGCGCGAGCAGCTGCAGGTGCCGCTGGTTATTCACTGGCCGGGCACGCCGGCGCAGGAGATTGCCACCCTGACCGATAACAAAGATGTGATGACTACGCTGATGCAGCGCCTGCTTCACGTTTCGACGCCGGCCAATGAGTACTCGCAGGGAGAAGATCTGTTCAGCGCCGCGCGGCGTCGTAACTGGGTCACCGCGGCCAACGGCGATACGCTGGCCATCACCACCCCGACCATCACCGTGGTCCTCAACCATAACGGCACCTATACCACCTGGAGCCGCGACGGCGAGAAAATTAAAGATCAGAAACCGCAGCTCAGTCTGTTGCTGCAGGTCCTGACTGACGAAAAACGCTTTATCGCTAACTGATTGATTAATTATGAATCAATCGCGCGTGACCCGCTTGCATTCGCCTGGGGAACGGGTAATATTGTTCCCCACGCGTCGGCACGTAGCGCAGCCTGGTAGCGCACCGTCATGGGGTGTCGGGGGTCGGAGGTTCAAATCCTCTCGTGCCGACCAAAAACTCCACAGAAACCAGCCTTTTAAGGCTGGTTTTTTTATGCCTGTTTCCCCTGTTGCCGCCCGCTCGCTTAATTTGTGCCCTTTCTTCAATGTATCGTGAAGATGTACGACTATCCTGATGGTAAATTACGTCGTAGCATCTATTATTCGACCGTATGACTCATAAGCAGGAGCGGATAACATGAGAGTTAATGGACTTACCAAAGGATTTTTCATCCTTATCGTCCTCATTGTAACCCTGGCCTTTTTTGATGTTCTCTCACCCTATTATTCCGCCATCCTTTGGGCTGCGATCCTCGCGGTGATTTTTAATCCGGTCAAAAACAAGATCCGTACCCGCCTCGGCGAGCGCAATGGCCTCGCGGCGCTGATGACCATCGTCATTATCTGTCTTATCGTTTTTACGCCGCTGGCTATCATTCTCTCCTCGCTGGCCTACGAGCTCAATCTGGTGTACAGCAAACTGCAGCATAACGACACCCAGTTTCCGACGGTGGTCGCCAGCCTGTTCGCCCATCTCCCCGGCTGGGCCAGAAGCTTCCTCGCCGATCATAACCTTGATAGCGCGCAGCAGATCCAGCAGCAGCTCTCTGATGCCGCTCTGAAAGGCGGTCAGTATCTGGCCGGCAGCGCGTTTCTGATTGGCAAAGGGACTTTTGGCTTCACCGTCAGCTTCGGCATCATGCTGTATCTGCTGTTTTTCCTGCTGAAGGATGGACCTTATCTGGTGCTGTTGATCCTCGAGTCTCTACCGTTATCAAGCTATGTGAAGCAGCATTTGTTCGCTAAATTCGCCGCTGTGGCCCGCGCCACGGTAAAAGGTACCGTCGCCGTGGCGCTGGCGCAGGGGGCGCTGGGTGGCTTTGCCTTCTGGATCGCCGGTCTGGACGGCAGCATTCTCTGGGGAGCGCTGATGGCGTTTCTGTCGCTTATTCCGGCGGTGGGCTCGGCCATTATCTGGGTGCCAGCGGCCATCTACCTCTTCGCCACCGGCCAGCTGTGGCAGGGCGCCTTTATCGTCGGCTTCTTTGTGATTGTGATTGGCCTGGTGGATAACATTCTGCGTCCACTGCTGGTGGGCAAGGATACCAGGATGCCGGACTATCTGATCCTTATCGCCACTCTGGGCGGCATGGAGATCTACGGTATCAACGGCTTCGTGATCGGGCCGCTGATCGCCGCCCTGTTTATCGCCTGCTGGAACCTGCTGTCGGGACGAGAACATGCCGGCAACACCGATGAAATCGATGAAGAGTTTATTGAGGAAGCGAAAAATAGCCGTAATGAATAGCTTTCCCGGCAGGGGGCTGGCGGCCCGCCAGCGCCTCTGTTGCGCTCTGCGCGGCCGATGCCTTACCAGTAGATAACACTATTCATTTTGCAAAAATTGGTAAATAAATCTTAACATTCAGCTGAGTGATGATAGGCTATCTCTGTCAGGAACGAAAATAAAGGATGATCAACCGTGAAAAAAATCACTACGCTAGCCGTTTCTCTGCTGACCGCCGCCTGCATGTCCGCTGGCGCATTGGCCGCAGACCAGCCGCTGGAAAAAGTCGCGCCGTTCCCGAAAGCGGAAAAAGGCATGAAGCGTCAGGTTATTCAGCTGCCGCAGCAGCAGGATGAGTCGGCGCTCAAGGTTGAGCTGATGATCGGCCAGACGCTGGAAGTCGACTGCAACCATCATCGTCTCGGCGGGGAACTGGAAAGTAAAACCCTGGAAGGCTGGGGCTATGATTACTATGTCTTTGAGAAGCTGAGCGGCCCGGTATCCACCATGATGGCCTGCCCGGACGGCAAAAAAGAGAAGAAATTTGTCACTGCCGGCCTCGGGGATGACGCCATGCTGCGCTACAACAGCAAACTGCCGATCGTGGTATACACGCCGAGCAATGTCGATGTGAAATATCGCATCTGGCGCGCCGACGAGACTATCGGCAACGCCGTCGTCCGCTAAGGCGAACAGCGCAAACGGCAATAAAAAACGGCAGCCCGCAGGCTGCCGTTTTTGTCAGAGCGTTTATCAGAGCGCGATATCCGCCATCGGCTTGCCGCCGCTCAGCGGCTTCAGCTCCGCCTGCGGTACCTCATCCACCGCCCCAGCTGGCTCATATTTCAGCTCCAGCACTTCACTGGTCCACGCCAGCGCTTTCTCGATCTCCGCCGGATTGCCGTCAAGACGAATACCGTAGGTTGGGATGATCGCCTTCAGCTTGGCCTGCCATTCCGGCGAATTGACTTTATCTTTAAACACTTTTTCCATTAGCTGCAGCATAATAGGCGCCGCGGTGGAGGCCCCTGGCGACGCGCCGAGAAGCGCCGCGACGGTGCCTTCATCATCGCTGACCACTTCGGTGCCCAGGCGCAGTACCCCGCCCTTCTTCGCGTCGCGCTTAATGATCTGCACGCGCTGACCGGCCTGCCACAACCGCCAGTCCTCTTTCCGCGCTTCCGGATAATATTCGCACAGCGCGGCCAGACGATCTTTATCTTTCTGCATCACCTGGCTAATCAGATATTTTACCAGATCGAAGTTGTCCAGGCCGACGTTGAGCATTGGCAAAATATTTGAGGTATTCGTCGAGGCCAGCAGATCCCACAGCGAACCGTTCTTCAGGAAACGGGTCGAGAAGGTGGCGAATGGTCCGAACAGCACCACGCGTTTACCGTCGATAATACGGGTATCGATGTGCGGCACCGACATCGGCGGCGCGCCCACTTCGGCCTGACCGTAGACCTTCGCCAGATGGTGGTTCACCACCTCCGGATTTTCGCAGACCAGGAACTGGCCGCCGACCGGGAAGCCCGCATACTCTTTGGCCTGCGGAATGCCGGTCTCCTGCAGCAGGGTCAGCGCTGCGCCGCCGGCGCCGATAAAGATAAATTTGGCTTTAATGACCCGCTTCTGACGACGATTGTCGGCATCCGCCAGGGTGACCGTCCAGCTCTTGTCGGCGTTGCGCTTGAAGCGACGCACCACGGTGCCCAGCTGTAGGGAGAAATTATCATGCTTTTGCAGACCGGCGATCAGCTGGCGGGTAATTTCACCATAGTTGACGTCGGTTCCCACTTCTGAGCGAGTGGCGGCGACCTTTTGCAACGGGTCGCGGCCTTCCATCACCAGCGGCGCCCAGGCTTTGATCTGCTGATGGTCTTCAGAATAGCGAATACCGCGGAACAGTTCACTTTGCTGCAGCGCCGCGTAGCGCGCACGCAGGAAGTTGACGTTATCTTCGCCCCACACAAAGCTCATGTGCGGCACGCTGTTAATGAAAGATTTTGGTTTGTTCAGGACGCCGCGCGTCACCTGATGCGCCCAGAACTGACGCGAGATATGGAAGGCTTCGTTGATGTCGACCGCTTTGTCGATATTGATGCCGTTGGCGGTCTGCGGCGTGTAGTTCAGCTCCATCAGCGCCGCGTGGCCGGTACCCGCATTATTCCACCCGTTTGAGCTCTCTTCCGCCACGCTGGACATCTGCTCAACCATGGTAATAGACCAGTCTGGCTCAAGCTCCTGCAGCCAGGTTCCCAGTGTGGCGCTCATAATGCCGCCGCCAATCAACAATACATCCGTCTCTTGCTCATGGCGGGTGTTGGTCCGAGTGCTGTTGGGACCAACCGCCTGTGAGCGTGGTACGGCCATCTTTTTATTCATCGGATTTGAGCCTTACTTTACTCGCTGTTTTTATTTAGCGCAGGTGATACGATTCTCACCCCTCACGTTACCACCGAAGCTCAAAAATTTAAATATTGTTTAAATTTTAAGTTCTGTTTTGAGATCCGTTATAAAAATGTTTAATAAATGTATACACCAAATCACTTTTTGTACTGGTGCGCTGACAGATTCCGCGCTATCATCCCTGGTTTTGTGACAGACCGCACGGAAGCAGGGCCTGACACCGCTCCCTCTTTTTTTATAAGCTGCGAACTTTTTTTATGCCTCCAGTTTCTGACCCCGCCGCTTCCGGCAACCTCCGTCCCATCCTCCGCTCCCCGTCTTTACTGACGCGCGAAGTGCTGGCCGGCGTGCTCACCGCCCTGGCGCTCATCCCTGAAGTGATTTCGTTTTCAGTCATTGCCGGCGTTGACCCGCAGGTAAGCCTGATTGCTTCGGTGGTGCTCTGCCTGGCGATGTCAGTCTTCGGCGGACGCCCGGCGATGGTCACCGCCGCCGCGGGCTCGGTGGCGCTGGTGATTGGCCCGATGGTGCATCAGCACGGCGTGGGGTACATTTTACCGGCTGTCATTCTGGCGGGTATTATTCAAATTTTGTTTGGTCTGTGCGGCATGGCGCGCCTGATGCGCTTTATTCCCCCGGCGGTGATGACCGGGTTCGTCAACGCCCTTGGGATCCTGATTTTCTTTGCTCAGGTGCCGCATTTCTGGAGTCGACAACCGCTAATCGTTGGCCTGTTCGTCCTGACGCTGCTTATCGTCCTGTGGGCGCCGCGCGTTATTAAGGCTATCCCGGCGCCGCTGATCGCCATCGTCGCGCTCACTCTCTATACTGTCACCACTGGCCAGCAGTTGCCGACCGTCGGCGATGAAGGCTCGATGAGCGGCGGCCTGCCGGGGTTCACCGCCCTGACCGTTCCCCTGAACCTGACCACCCTGCAGATAATCTGGCCGTGCGCCCTCAGCATCGCCTTTGTCGGCCTGATGGAGTCCTTGCTGACGGCTAAGCTGGTGGATGATCTCACTCATACCCCGTCGAACAAATCGCGGGAAAGCGCCGGGCTGGGTATCGCCAATATCCTTGCCGGCTGCTATGGCGGCATCGCCGGCTGCGCGATGATCGGCCAGACTATCGTGAACGTGGAAATGGGCCGGGCCCGCAGCCGCCTCTCAACGGTAATCGCCGGCCTGGTGCTGCTCCTGCTGGTGACAGCGCTCAGCCAGGTGATGGCGAAGATCCCGATGGCGGTTCTGGCCGGGGTGATGGTGATCGTGGCGGTGAAAACCTTTAGCTGGCACAGCATTCGCCCGGGCGAGCTGGCGCGTAATCCGTGGCCGGAAACGCTGGTGATGCTGGTGACCGTCGCCGCGACGGTGGGAACCAGCAATCTGGCGATCGGTGTGCTGGCGGGGATTGTCGCGATGGCGATCATCCCCCGCCGCCTGCGGGCAAAAGCGCAGGCTACATTAGAAACAGCGTCGCCAGACCCAGAAAAATAAAGAAGCCGCCGGTGTCGGTGATGGCGGTGATCATCACGCTGGAGCCGACCGCCGGGTCGCGCCCCAGCTTCACCATGACCATCGGGATTATCACGCCCATCATCGCCGCCATCAGCAGGTTGAGCATCATGGCCAGCGTCATCACCCCGCCGAGCTGCGGATCGTCATACAGCCACCAGGTGATGGCTCCCATAATCCCGCCCCACACCAGACCGTTAATCAGGGCGACCCCCATTTCACGCAGGATCAGGAAGGTAAAGCTGCCGGGCTGGATCTGCTGCAGCGCCATCGCCCGGACGATCATGGTGATCGTCTGGTTGCCGGTGTTGCCGCCAATCCCGGCGACGATCGGCATCAGCGAGGCCAGCGCCACCAGCTGTGAAATGGTGTGTTCGAAGCCGTCGATGACCCGGGAAGCAATAAACGCCGTACACAGATTGACCGCCAGCCACGCCCAGCGGGTTTTCACCGCTTTGCTGACCGGGGCGAAGACATCCTCTTCATCGCTCAGGCCGCCCATCCGCCGCAGATCGTTATCGGTTTCTTCATAAACCACATCGACGATCTCATCGATGGTCAGGCGCCCGATCAGCTTGCCGTCGGCATCAATGACGGCGGCGCTGAGCAAGTCATCACGTTCGAAGGTGCGCGCCACCTTCTCCGCCTCTTCGTGCGGCTGAAAGGTGACCGGGTCGCCCTCCATCACCTCCCCCACCCGCTTCTGCGCATCATTGAGCAGAATGGTCTGCAGCTCCAGCTCGCCGAGCAGCAGCTTGTTACGGGTGGTAACGAACAGCTTATCGGTGTTTTCCGGCATTTTACCGAGACGCCGCAGATAGCGCTGCACCGCCGCCAGGGTGGCCTCCGGTCGCACCGTAATGACCTCAAACTCCATGATCGACCCGACGCTGTTGTCGGCGTAGCGCATAATCTGGCGAATACGGGCGCGCTTCTCGGCCGGCAGGGTCGCCAGCAGCCGTCCGGTCAGGTTGCGCGGCAGATGCTGCAGCAGGTAAACCTGTTCATCGATATCCAGCGGCTGCATGGCCTGCAGCAGCTCGGGATCGCTCATCTTGTCGATCAGGTCGCCCCAGACGTTCTCTGAGGCCTCCAGCAGCACTTCGCCGCGTTTATCGTCGGGCACCAGGCACCATAGCGCGGTGCGGGCGTCATAGGGAAGCGCTTCCAGCGCATCGGCGAGATCCGGCGGCGGCAGATGCGAGACCAGCATTTCCACTTCGGCCAGGTCATCGGCCAGCGTCCCTTCATCATAGCGCTCAGCCAGCGTCAGTTTGCCCAGCAGCGCGGAAGTCACCGCTTTATCGGTGCTCAAGAGCCAAATCAGACGGGCGCGCTCTTCGTCACGCAAGCGGGCGCTTTTTTTATGCAAAACGGACATCGATCGGGCAATCCTTTTGAGAATGGTGAGCCGGCCTGCGGGCCGGAAGCCTTAAGCATAGCGCGAGGAGGGGGAAATAATAACCGTCAGCGATGTAGACGCTGAAAATTTCAGCGGCGCCCGGGCTTTTCCGGGCGCGCGTTGTGAATCAGGCCGTACGGGCCACCGCATCGCGGGAAGCCTGTTCCCGCTCTTCGCCGGTAAGTTCGGCGAGCTGGCCAGCGCGCATCTCCAGCAGACGATCGGCGTGCTGGAAGTAGTGATCGTCATGGCTGATGGCGAACACGGTTTTGCCCATCTGCTGCATCAGCGGCAGCAGGACCTGGTAGAACTCGCGGCGGAAATGCGGATCCTGATCCGCCGCCCATTCATCCAGCAGAATGATGTCCCGGGACTCGGCCAGCGCCAGCAGGAGCGCCACGCGCTTCTTCTGCCCTTTCGACAGCCGCAGGTCGGCGATTTTTCCGTTCTCCAGCTGCAGCTTGTGAGCCATTTGCAGACGCTCCAGCCATGTCGCCACCAGCGCCGGATCGGCCTCCTCGCCCTGCGGCCCGAGCAGGCGGTCAAACAGCCAGACGTCGGTAAACACTGCGGAAAACAGTTTGCGGTACTCCTCTGGCCTCTCCGCCGCCAGCGGCTGGCCGTCGACGAGGATCTGACCGGATATTGGCTGGTACAGGCCGGTCAGGAGCATCGCCAGCGTTGACTTGCCGCTGCCGTTGCCGCCTATCAAAAACACCAGCTCGCCGCGCTTCAGCGTCAGATTAAGCGGCTCTACCGCAAAGCGCTGGTCCGGATAATGGAAGGTGACATCGCGCAGCTCCAGCGTCTGCCAGTCAGGATGCGCCTGCGGCCGGGGAAAGTCGGCCCGGTACGGGGCGAGGGAGAACTGACGCAGCTTGTTAAACGCCACCTGGGCGCTGAGCAGCGTGGGCAGCGCGCCGACGGCGGAGAGCAGCGGCGTGCGCAGAAACAGCAGCGTCAGGGAATAGGTCGCCGCCACGGCGGTATCGGCCCAGCCGAGGCTGTTGGCCATCCAGAACACCAGCCCGATGGCGCCAAGCATCATAATATTCGACCAGTTGACCGCGCTGAGGTGGAAGGTATCGGCGCGAACGATATGGTGCCGGTACTCCCGGGCGTCCGGGAGGTAGAGCTGGTTAAACACATACTCCGCGCGCTCGCGGTTGAGGGTCAGCTCTTTACGCCCCTCCAGCACCGTCTGATAGTCGTGATACAGTTTATCTTCCGTTTCGCGCAGGCTGGCCATATGTTTGTACACCCGCGAGACCAGCACAAAGCCGCCCCAGATGGTGAGCGCCATCCACAGCGCCGTCACCAGCATCATTTTTCCTGACAGCCAGGCGAGGTAGGCCGCGGAGCCGAAGGTGAGAATGATCCCCTGCACCAGCTCCGGCAGGCGCACAAAGGCGATGGTGATATTGCGGATATCGCTGGTCAGCCCGGCAAGCAGCGACGCGCTGCCGATCTTCTCTACTTGTTCAATCTGGGTATCGAGAATGCGTTTAACAAACTCACCGCGCAGACGATAGACAAAATGGTGGCCGAGGGTGGTTAGCGCCAGCTGCGAACCCAGGGTCACCGCCATCAGCAGCCCCAGCAGACCAAGAAACTCCGGCAGGACCCGCAGCGAGGTATCGACAGCGGTAATCAGACGCAGGTTAATGAAAGCGATTAAGCCGATACCCAGCGCGGCGCTGAGCAGGCTGAGAGCAATAACGCCCAGAAACGGCCAGCGGTACTGGCGCCAGACGAGAGAGAGAAGTTCCATAACAGGCTATCCGCAAAAGCAAAACAGCCAGCAGTTTAAACGGCTCGCCGATGACATCAAGAATAATTCTTATTTTAATACTGGCGACCGCCCGCCTGTCGGAAGGTGAGATTGTAACGACAGTCGCCCGTTTCCGGATGATGCCCCGCTTTCAGCGGCTGAATGCCATGATAAAACAGGCGCGACTCGCCGCCCCAGACCACCACATCGCCATGCTCCAGCAGCAGCCGCTGCAGCGGGTCGCTGCGTTGCAAGCCGCCAAACTGAAAGATAGCCGGCAAGCCCAGCGAGACCGAGACAATCGGCGCCCGCAGATCCTGTTCATCTTTATCCTGATGCAACGACAGTTTTGCGCCAGGACAATAGCGGTTAATCAAACAGGCGTCGGGGGAAAACTCCGGATAGCCGCCGGCGGCGGCCGCCGCCAGCGCCAGTTCATGAAATACGGCAGGCATCGGCGGCCAGGTTTGATCGGTTACCGGGTCGACCGGGGCGTACAAATAGCCGTGGCGATCGGTAGTCCAGCCCAGCGCGCCGCAGTTGGTCATGGCGACCGACATGGTGTACCCGCCCGGCGTGACCATCTGGCGAAACGGCGACTGACTGGCGACGTCGGCTATCGCCTGCAGCAGCGCCGGGGCGCGTTCGCGGGCAAATCGCCGCAGCACCACCGCGCCGGGGGCCAGCGGCTCCTGCCACGGTGGGGTATCGCTAAACAGATCGAGCATTACTCCTCCTCATGTTGGGCCTCGCGCGCCAGCAGCTGCGCTTTTCGCGCCGTTCCCCAGCGATAACCGGACAGGGCGCCATCTTCACGCACCACCCGGTGGCAGGGAACAATCACCGCCAGCGAATTCGCCGCGCAGGCGCCGGCCACGGCTCTTACCGCCCGCGGCTGGCCAATATGCTCTGCCACCTGGCGGTAGCTGCGGGTCTCGCCCACCGGGATCTGCCGCAGCGCCTGCCAGACCTGCAGCTGAAACGCAGTGCCCTGCAGATCCAGCGGCAGCGATACCGGCCGCCGGCTGTCGTCGAGGTGGGCGAAAATCTCGGCCATCTGCTGACAAAAATCAGGGTCGCCTTCACGCAGCTCGGCATTGGGAAAGCGCCGGCGCAGGTCGTCGAGCAATGCCGCATCGTTATCACCCGGCAGCACCGCGCAGACGCCGCGCTCGCTCTGCGCCACCAGGCAACGACCCAGCGCACAGTCGCCCGTGGTCCAGGTTACCACGGTGGCGGCGCCGCCGCGGCGAAACTGACTGGCGGTCATCCCTAACGCTGCGTCGGCCTGGCGATAATAGCTGCTGCTGTCGGGAAAACCAGCCGCCAGCGCGGCGCGGGTCACCGGTATCCCCTGCTCCAGCGCTTCCCGCAGGCGCTGCGCCCGCCACGCTTGTTGCCAGGCTTTAGGGGTCATGCCGGTGACGGATTTAAATAAACGGTGGAAATGAAACGGGCTCATCGCCAGCTGGCCTGCCAGCGCCTCGAGGGTCAGGGGCGCGTCCTGCTCCAGCAGCCGACAGGCCTGCGCCACTTTGTCGACCCTTTGCTGCTGCGGGTAGTCTTTATCCGGTTGGCAGCGTTTGCAGGGGCGGAATCCCGCCGCCACGGCGGCGGCGACGTCGGCAAAAAAGCGTACGTTTTCCCGCCGCGCGCGCCGCGAGCGGCAGGAGGGACGACAGCAGATGCCGGTGGTCAGTACCGCAAAGACGAACTGACCATCGGCCCGGGTATCACGTTCGCAGACCGCCTGCCAGCGGCGATCATCGGTATCGGCAACTATCGGTTTCATGACGGGTCTCCAGCTGTAAGTGTACCCTCAGTCTGTGGTAAAGCCCGCAGTAAAAAACCCGCAATCTTGCTTTTTAATTTTTCTCGCCGACAAGGAAAGTGCGGAACTGCGGCGACATCCAGGTTTTAAAACCCTCTCCTTCTTTAACGATCATGTAGACCGCCAGCCCCTCCTCGCGCACCACCTGCTGCGCTTTTTCCGGCCCCAGCACCATCAGTCCGGTATCCCAGCCGTCCGCCTCCAGCGCCGTTGGCGCAATGACGGTCACGGAGACCAGCTTATGGGTTATCGGCTGCCCGGTCTGCGGATCGATAACGTGCGAGATGCGTTTGCCATCGAGTTCATAGTAGTTGCGATAGCTGCCGGAGGTGCTGATGCCGTGACCATTGATGTCGACAATCGCCTGAACGGCGTTTTCGCGGTCGGTCGGTTTCTGGATCGCTACCCGCCAGGGCTTGCCTTCGCCGTTCATCCCGCGGCTGACCAGCGCTCCGCCCACCGACACCAGATAGCGGGAGATCCCCTCCTGCTCCATCAACCGCGCGAGGTGGTCGGCGGCATAGCCTTCCCCCACGGTGGAGAGGTCGACAAACAGATCGGGAATATCTTTTTGCAGGAACTGCCTGCCGCTCTGATTAATAACCTGCAGATGCTGCAGGCCGGTGCGCGCCTTCGCCGCGGCTATCGCCTCGGCATCCGGGGTGGTGACCGGCTGTTTATCCGGGCCAAAGCCCCACAGGTTGACCAGCGGCCCCACGGTAATATCCATCGCGCCGTGCGTTTTGGCGCCAATCCGCAGCGACAGGGTGACGATATCCGCCATCGCTTCGCTCACCGGCCATGGTTCGGTAGTGGCGGCATGATTGAAGCGCATCAGCGCGGAGTCGTTTTTCCAGGTCGACAGCAGGCGATCGTCGGCGTCCAGCTGGGCCTGAACCTTGGCGCGCAACGCCTGGGCCTTTGCCTCATCCACGCCAATGACGCTGACCCGCCAGAAGGTGCCCATCGTTTTGCCATCCAGCACGGTGGCCGTCGCGGTGGGGGTCGCAGGAGTGGTAGCTGAATCGCAGCCAGAGAGCAGAACGCAGGCGCCCAGCAGCGCGGCGCGAAAGAAAGTCATATCCATTAATCGAGGCTCCTCTTACCAGGGCGACAAGAGTATACCAGCGAGGTTAAACCGGACATAAAAAAAGGCGCCAGAGGCGCCTTTTTGTTATGCAGCTTGCAACTTAGAACTGGTAAACCAGGCCCAGTGCAACCACGTCGTCGGTAGAGATACCGGCTTTACGAGTGAAGTCGTTTTCATCCAGCAGGTTGATTTTGTAGTCAACATAGGTGGACATGTTTTTGTTGAAGTAGTAGGTCGCGCCAACGTCAACATACTTCAGGATGTCCTGGTCGCCGTAGTTTACACCTGTGAAGTTATTCTGCAGGTTTTTACCTTTAGACTGCAGGTAAGCCACGGACGGACGCAGACCGAAGTCGAACTGGTACTGAGCAACCACTTCGAAGTTCTGCGCTTTGTCAGCAAAGCCCAGGGAACCGGCGCGAGTTGCGTTGTAGGTCTGGGTGTACTGAGTGGCCAGGTAGATGTTGTTGGCGTCGTATTTCAGACCGCCGGTGTAGGTTTCAGCGTTGTCACCACGACCCAGTGCCGGAACACTATTCTGCTCGTCGGTACGTTTGGAGTGAGAGTACGCGAAACCAGCGCTGATGCCATCCCAAATATCGTAGGTCAGAGAGGTGCCGAAGCCGTCGCCGTTCTGTTTGCTCCAACCACGACCGTTGTTGGTCGCGCCTTCGCCGCTGACGCTGCCGTTTTTACCCTGATACTGCAGAGCAAAGTTCAGGCCGTCAACCAGACCGAAGAAATCAGAGTTACGGTAGGTTGCAACGCCGTTAGCACGGGACTGCAGGAAGTTGTCAGAACCGTAGGTGTCGCCGCCGAATTCCGGCAGAACGTCGGTCCAGGACGTTACGTCGTATACTACGCCGTAGTTACGACCGTAGTCGAAAGAGCCCGCGTCGCCAAATTTCAGGCCTGCGAATGCCAGACGAGTCCATGCCTGATCGCTGGAGCTTTCAGTGTTGTTCGCCTGAACGTTGTATTCCCACTGGCCGTAACCGGTCAGCTGGTCGTTGATCTGGGTTTCGCCTTTCACGCCTACACGCATGTAGGTCTGGTCGCCGTCGACGCTCTTGTCGTCAGAGAAGTAGTGCAGACCGTCAATTTTACCGTACAGGTCTAATTTGTTGCCGTCTTTGTTATAAATTTCAGCCGCATTTGCTGCGCCTGCTACCAGCAGAGCCGGTACCAGGAGGGACAGTACTTTAACTTTCATGTTATTAACCCTCTGTTTGTTATATGCCTTTTATTATGCCACTGCTTACTGATTACCCTTCTAATCAGTCGGCTATTTCATTGTGCTGCAAAATGCAGAATAATCCAACAAGAATATGATACTAAAACTTCTAAGATGTTTCAAAGTTCCCACAAGATGTTTCAATTTGTAAATTCAGCGGAACTTTTTTCACCGCAAAATGGTCAGGGAAATACGCACTAATCATCAAAAAAAATATTTAACCTTTTATAATCAAAGTGATAGACGACAGCATATCTATAGCACTGAATGGTAAAACAAAATGATCATTGGTGGCTAAAATAAGAGTCGCTATCATCATTAACTTTATTTATTACCGTCATTCAGTTCTGAATGTCTGTTTACCCCTATTTCAACCGGATGCCTCGCATCCGGTTTTTTTTACCCTTCTTTACACAACTTTAATTTATCTGTGCTACGGCTAATGATTCCCTAACGACTATTAATCAATCAATTAGGCCATCAGTGGGGCATATTCTGCCAATGTCTTGTTATTTCGTGCGATTCTTCCCTTTTGTTTCCGTCAATATCGTCGCCGGTTAACCTTCCCGGCGCGGTTTCATTTACGCTTCGTTTCTAAGATAATTCCTGGGCGGCATCGCACCGCTGGCGCCAATCTGTAGTATGGATTTACGCCATTAGCCTTTATACTGCCAGCAGCATCTGCTTTGTTGCCAGTTACTCTGGCGCTACATCCTGTTTACAAACAATGATGAGTCGTTCAGCCACAAGATGACCCCGAAAAAATTCTCCCTGATCCCCGGCAACATCAGCCGCTTCTTCATTTTGATGGTTATTGTCCTGCTGGCGACAATGGGGGTGATGATCCAAAGCGCCGTCAATGCCTGGCTGAAGGAGAAAAGCTATCAGGTGGTTGATATCTCCCACGCTCTGCACCAGCGCATTGACGCCTGGCGCTATGCCACCTGGCAGATCTACGACAATATCGCCGCCACCTCAGTCAACACCGCAAGCGGCGGTCTGCAGGAGACGCGTTTAAAACAGGACGTTTACTACCTGGAGAAACCCCGGCGTAAAACCGAAGCCCTGATCTTTGGCTCCCATGACAGCTCCACCCTCGAAATGACGCAGAAAATGTCCGATTATCTCGATATTTTGTGGGGCGCGGAGACCATTCCGTGGTCGATGTACTATCTCAACGGCCTGGACAATAGTCTGATCCTGGTCTCCACCCTGCCGTTGAAGGACCTCTCTTCGAGCTTCAAAGAGTCAACGATCAGCAGCGTCGTGGAGTCACGGCGCGCGGAAATGCTGCTGCAGGCTAATACCCTTGATGAGCGCGAGACGTTCTCGCCACTGCGCCATCTCGCCTGGCAGAACGCGCACTATTTTACGTTACGCACCACCTTCAACCAGCCCGGACACCTTGCCACGGTGGTCGCCTTCGATCTGCCGATTAACGATCTGATCCCGCCCGGCATGACCATCGACAGCTTCCGTATCGAGCCTGACCCGTCGCAAAATCTCGCCACCACGCCGGATAAAGAGAGCGCCGATCATATCGGGATCACCTTTAACGGCATGCAGATTGACATCGCCACCGACATCAGCACCACCGGTATGCAGTTGCTGTGGACGGTACCAATGAGCACCATGCTGCTGGAGTCCATGCAGAACATTCTTCTGCCGCTGCTGCTCAACATTGGTCTGCTGGCGCTGTTTGGTTTTACCACCTTTCGCCACTATAAAGGACGCAGCCATTCGTCTGGCGCCGGGCTCCCCTCCGCCGCCAACAGCGAACTGCGTCTGCTGCGCGCCATTAACGAAGAGATTGTTTCTCTGCTGCCGCTGGGGCTGCTCGTTCACGATCAGGAAGCCAACCGAACGGTTATCAGCAATCCAATTGCCGACCATCTGCTTCCGCACCTGAATCTGCAGAACATCACCAATATGGCGGACCAGCATCAGGGAGTGATCCAGGCCACCGTCAACAATGAGCAGTATGAAATCCGCCAGTATCGCAGCCAGGTAGCGCCGCGCACCCAGATCCTGATCATCCGTGATCAGGACCGCGAAGTGCTGGTTAATAAAAAGCTCAAGCAGGCCCAGCGCTTGTATGAGAAAAACCAGCAGGGACGGGCCGCCTTTATGCAGCACATCGGCAGCGCCCTGAAACAGCCCGCGCTGACGCTGGCGGCAGAGGCGGCGGCGCTCAGTAGTACAGAGAATCGGACGCTGGCCCAGCATGCCGATGAGCTGGTCAAACTCATCGATGACATTCAGCTCGCCAATCTGCTGGAAAGCGATGCCTGGAAAACCAACCAGACGTTGTTCTCGGTGCAGGAGCTTATTGACGACGTCGTGCCGGAAGTGCTGCCGGCGATGAAACGCAAGGGTCTGCAGCTGCTCATCAACAATGCGCTCCCGGCCGGCGAGCAGCGCTATGGCGACCGTGAAGCTCTGCGGCGCACGCTGGTGCTGTTAATCCAGTATTCAGTGACCACCACGCCTATCGGCAAGATCACCCTCGACGTCTGTCAGGATGAGTCGGCCAGCGATCGCCTGACCTTCCGCATTCTGGATACCGGCAACGGCGTCTCGGCAAACGAGATCGACAATATGCACTTCCCGTATCTCAACGAGACCCAGAGCGACCTGTACGGCAAAGCAAACGCCCTTACCTTCTGGCTATGCGACCGCATGACGCGCAAGCTGGGCGGGCAATTGACCATTAAAGCCCGGGAGTCGCTGGGGACGCGCTATACCCTGCATCTGAAAATGCCGGCTAGCGAAGAGGCGCCAGAGGCGGGAGAGCATTTGCTGGATGACGTTATCGTCCTGCTGGATGTGACTTCCAGCGAAGTGCGGCGGATTGTCACTCGCCAGCTGGAGAGCTGGGGAGCGTCCTGCATCACACCGGACGATCGGGCGACCAGTCAAGCCTTTGATCTTTATTTAACGGATAATCCGTCTAATCTTACTGCTTCAGGCTTGCTTTTAAGCGATGATGAGGTCGGGATACGCAAGATCGGCCCGGGCCAACTGCGGGTCAACTTTAATATTAGCACGGCGATGCAGGAGGCTATCCTGCAGCTTATTGAGCAGCAGCTGGCGGAGGAGGCGGTTCAGCCCGTCACCTCAGGAAACGAGAGTAACGCCGAACTCCATGCCAGCGGCTATTACGCACTGTTTGCCGATACGGTACCGGATGATGTTCAGAGATTGTATACTGAAATCGAAGCGGGCGATTTTGCTGCTCTGGCGCAAACCGCCCACCGCCTCAAAGGGGCATTTGCTATGCTTAATCTGATACCCGGCAAGCAGTTATGTGAAACGCTTGAGCATCTGATTCGCGAAAAGGATGCGCAAGGCATAGAAAAATATATCAGCGACATTGACGCTTACGTCAAGAGCTTGCTGTAGAAGGTAGCCTTATACATGAACACTATGAACGTAATTATTGCCGATGACCATCCGATCGTACTGTTCGGTATTCGTAAGTCACTTGAGCAAATTGAGTGGGTGAACGTCGTTGGCGAGTTTGAAGACTCCACGGCCCTTATCAACAATCTTCCGAAGCTGGACGCCCATGTGCTGATCACCGATCTGTCCATGCCCGGTGACAAATACGGCGACGGGATCACGCTGATTAAATACATCAAGCGCCACTTCCCGGATCTGTCGATCATTGTTCTGACCATGAACAACAATCCGGCGATCCTCAGCGCGGTGCTGGATCTGGATATCGAAGGGATCGTCCTCAAGCAGGGGGCGCCGACCGACCTGCCAAAAGCGCTGGCCGCGCTGCAGAAAGGGAAGAAATTCACCCCGGAAAGCGTCTCTCGCCTGCTGGAAAAAATCAGCGCCAGCGGCTATGGCGATAAACGCCTGTCGCCGAAAGAGAGCGAAGTGCTGCGCCTGTTCGCCGAAGGTTTCCTGGTAACCGAGATCGCCAAAAAGCTTAATCGCAGCATTAAAACCATCAGCAGCCAGAAGAAATCGGCGATGATGAAGCTGGGCGTCGAAAACGACATCGCCTTGCTGAACTACCTCTCTTCCGTCTCGCTGAGCGCGACGGACAAAGAGTAATCTCTTCGCCCTCTCCGTCTCGCCGGGGCGAGACGGAGCCCCCCATTATTCCCGCCCTTTACGCACCCGCGCCGCATATACCGTCAGCGTTTGCTTCAGTACGTCGAGGGTGACCGGCTTGGACAGACAACTGTCCATCCCCGATTCCAGACAGCGCTGCTTCTCTTCCGCCAGGGCATTGGCCGTTACGCCAATCACCGGCAGCGTCAGGCCAAGCTGACGAATGCGCTGCGTCAGGCGATAGCCATCCATATTAGGCATGTTGACGTCGCTGAGCACGATATCGATGTGCTGCTTGCTGAGGACGTTGAGCGCGTCGATCCCGTCGTTCGCGGTCACGCACTGGTAGCCGAGCGAACCCAGCTGATCCGCCAGCAGGCGGCGGTTGATCGGGTGATCGTCGACCACGAGGATCATCATGTCGTCGTTATTGCCGGCCTGCGCCTCCGGGGCCATCAGCGCCGGGCTATTTTCCGCACTGGCGAGCGCAACATGGAAAATACGCCCCAGCAGCGGCAGCAGTTCGTGGGGAGTCGTCACGCTGTGCAGCCATTCGCCGGCGGACCGCTCCTGCGGAATACCGATATGACGGCGACAGAAGATGACCATGGCCCTTCCCTGCCATCCGCTCAGCGCCTCATCGTCAGTGAGTAAGACATCCTCGGCGTCCGGCGTTTCGCCGGCATGGCGGCGGACCGTCAGGCCGTGGTAGCTGAGCAGCGAGGTGACGAACATCGCCAGCGAAGTGTTATGAATCGCCAGCCAGCAGGTCTTGCCAGCGAAACCGTCTCTGCTCACCGGTGAGGTATTCTGCACGCCATACAGAGGAATACGGATGGTAAAGCGGCTACCCATCCCCGGCTCGGTTTCGACAGCAATATCGCCATCCATCATGCTGATCAGTTTTTCACAGATCGCCAGGCCAAGGCCGGTGCCCTGAAAATTGCGCTGCACGCCGGTCCCCACCTGAAAGAAAGGATCGAAGAGGCGCAATACCTCTTTCGCCGGGATCCCTTCTCCGGTGTCGCGAACGCTAATCTGCAGATAATCCCCCGCGCACTGGACGTGCAGGACAATACAGCCGGTATCGGTGAACTTTATCGCATTGCTGAGCAGATTTGAGATCACCTGCTGCAGGCGCATCGGGTCGCCGGACATTTGTTCCGGAACGTCCGGCTCGATAAAGCAGTACAGGCCCAGCTGCTTGCGCACCACCAACGGCAGATAGTTAGCGGAGATATGGTTCATGACTTCGCGCGGAGAGAACTCCCGCGGCTCGATCTTCAACTGCTCGGACTCGATTTTCGAGAAATCAAGAATATCGCTGATAATTTTCAGCAGCAGGCTGGAGGAGTTGTTCATCGCCGTCACAAGGCGATCGACGCCTTTCGGCAACGCTTTGGTCTGCAGCAGATCGAGGTTACCGATGATGCCATACAGCGGGGTACGCAGCTCATGGCTAACGGTCGCCAGGAACATCGATTTCGACTGGCTGGCCTGCTCCGCCGCCTGGGCCATCTCCTGCAGCGACTCCTCCATTTTCACGCGGGCGGAAACGTCCACCAGCACGCAAATGGCGACGTTTTCATTGCGATAGCGTGAATGAACAAAGCTAATCTGCAGGTTGGTATGGTTGCTGGTCAGCACGTCGACAAAATTGACCTGCTGGCCGCAGATGATCTGCGTCAGCCGCTGGCGGTCCTCGTGGGTCAGCATGTTCAGGTAGTTGTGCGCCAGTTCATTACTGAGAATATTGGTCCCGTCGGCAGTGCGCAGAATACAGATCCCTACCGGGGCAGAAGCCACAATTTTGCGGTTGAACTGCTCGTGCTCTTCCAGGCGCTGGGCGTCATTCTCCGCGGGGATAAAAATGCGCCGCTCATACATCCGCGCCAGCGCGAACAGCATCGCGCCGCTGAGGATATTAAGAACGATAGCATTGATGATCAGCATACGGATCCGCTCCAGCACCTGATCTACCGAGACGGAATAGACGATGCTCAGGGAGGACGGCGAGAGGCTTTTTTTCAGCACCAGCTCGCGGAAACCCGAACTGTAGCCAAACCACATCCGCTCCTGCATCCACTTCGCTTCGCTCTGGATTTTACCTTCCGCACCGGCCAGCGAAATCAGCGGCTGGCCGTTATCGTCAAAGATCGTCACGCTCATCGGCAAACTGCCCGGCGTAAAGAAGCTTTCCATGCGGATGGTCTGCTCCACGCCCAGCATCGCCTGCAGGCGATTGGCCATATAGACCGGCGTCAGGGCGTAAAAATAGCCCACCCCAGGGCGAACGCCCTGGCTTATCCAGAACAGGTTGTTGCCGCGCTCATTTTGCGGCGCGTTGCGATATTGCTCTATGCGCTGATGCAGGACTTTCAGCGCCTGATCGCGCTCAATCGGCACGTCCCGCAGGCCAAAGTTGGCCATGCAGAGGTTATCGCTGCCGATGAGAAAGATGCGGTTAAGGTCGTAGGCGGCAGTAAAATTATCCCGCCAGTAGCGCATAAACCATGCCAGCGACTGCAGCGAATTACGCCAGGTGGCGCTCATCGCGCTGCAGTCGGAATCGGGGTACAGGGGTTCAAAGTTGGGCACCGCCATATCGCCGTTTTGCCCTTGCGCTACCGCGTCCCCTGCCGACAAGCGATTACCGGCGACATACTTCAGCTCTTTCATTACATCCGCGGTACGCTGGATATAGCGCTGGGCCTGATCGGCGTTGAGATTAAGCTCCTGATGGATTTCGGCTTCCCGCTCGTGCAGCGCGTTGACGATATAAAACACAGAGACAAACGCAATAAGCAGCCACAGCAATACCGCCAGCGCTCTGAACAGATAACGTGAAACCTTCAGGGTTGTATGAAAAGAGGCAAGATATTTCAATGTGGCGATGCTCGGCCGTCAGGGACTCAACAGAATGCGGTTAAGGTAGCGGTAAACCGGCTTTGCCGCAATGTTAATGCAAAAAGGGCCGGGAAAATACCCGGCCCTTCCAGAACATTTACCTCGGACGATTATTCTTCGTCTTCGGCGATGTCGTCATCGGTATCCGCTTCCGGGGCGATATCGTCATCGCCTTCCGCCGCGCTACCGTCGATGGCATCCAGCTCTTCATCATCCACCGGCTCAGCCACGCGCTGCAGACCCACCACGTTTTCATCTTCCGCGGTGCGGATGAGGATCACGCCCTGGGTGTTACGGCCCACGATGCTCACTTCGGAAACGCGGGTACGCACCAGCGTCCCGGCGTCGGTGATCATCATGATCTGATCGCAGTCATCCACCTGCACGGCGCCGACCACGGAACCGTTACGCTCGGTGACTTTGATCGAAATAACGCCCTGGGTGGCACGCGACTTGGTCGGATACTCCGCCGCCGCGGTACGTTTACCGTAACCGTTTTGCGTCACCGTCAGGATCGCGCCTTCGCCGCGTGGAATAATCAGCGAGACGACGCTGTCGTTTTCCGCAAGCTTAATACCGCGTACGCCGGTGGCGGTACGGCCCATGGCGCGAACGGCGTCTTCCTTGAAGCGTACAACCTTACCGGCCGCGGAGAACAGCATCACTTCATCCTGACCAGAGGTCAGATCGACGCCGATCAGCTCATCGCCTTCGTTCAGGTTGACCGCGATGATACCGGCGGAACGCGGACGGCTGAACTCGGTCAGCGCGGTTTTCTTCACGGTACCGCTGGCGGTCGCCATAAAGACGTTGACGCCCTCTTCGTACTCGCGGACCGGCAGGATGGCGGTGATGCGCTCATCGGCTTCCAGCGGCAGCAGGTTGACGATCGGCCGACCGCGCGCGCCGCGGCTGGCTTCCGGCAGCTGATAGACCTTCATCCAGTACAGACGGCCGCGGCTTGAGAAGCAGAGGATGGTGTCATGGGTGTTAGCCACCAGCAGGCGGTCGATAAAGTCTTCTTCTTTAATGCGCGCTGCTGATTTGCCTTTACCGCCACGACGCTGTGCTTCGTAGTCGGTCAGCGGCTGATACTTCACATACCCCTGATGCGACAGGGTGACCACCACATCTTCCTGGTTGATCAGATCTTCGATGTTAATATCAGCGCTGTTGGCGGTGATTTCGGTACGACGTTCGTCGCCGAACTGGTCGCGGATCAGCTCCAGCTCTTCGCGAATCACTTCCATCAGACGGTCGGCGCTGCCGAGAATGTGCAGCAGCTCTGCGATTTGCTCCAGCAGCTCTTTATATTCGTCGAGCAGTTTTTCATGCTCAAGGCCGGTCAGTTTCTGCAGACGCAGATCCAGAATCGCCTGAGCCTGCTGCTCGGTCAGGTAGTATTTACCGTCGCGCACGCCGAACTCTGGCTCCAGCCATTCCGGACGCGCGGCGTCATCCCCGGCGCGCTCCAGCATCGCCGCGACGTTACCGAGATCCCACGCCTGGGCAACCAGCGCCGTTTTCGCTTCTGCCGGGGTCGGCGCGCGACGGATCAGTTCGATAATCGGGTCGATGTTGGCCAGCGCAACGGCCAGCGCTTCGAGGATATGCGCCCGGTCGCGCGCTTTGCGCAGTTCGAAAATCGTACGACGGGTCACCACTTCACGGCGGTGGCGTACAAACGCGGCGATGATGTCCTTCAGGTTCATGATCTTCGGCTGACCATGGTGCAGAGCTACCATGTTGATGCCGAAGGAGACCTGCAGCTGGGTCTGGGAATAGAGGTTGTTAAGCACCACTTCCCCTACCGCATCGCGCTTCACTTCAATCACGATGCGCATCCCGTCTTTATCAGACTCGTCACGCAGCGCGCTGATGCCTTCCACGCGTTTTTCTTTGACCAGCTCGGCGATTTTCTCGATCAGGCGCGCTTTGTTCACCTGATACGGAATTTCGTGCACGATGATGGTTTCGCGGCCGGATTTCGCGTCCACTTCCACTTCCGCGCGCGCGCGGATGTACACTTTACCGCGACCGGTGCGATAGGCCTCTTCGATGCCGCGACGGCCATTGATAATGGCGGCGGTCGGGAAATCAGGGCCAGGAATATGCGCCATCAGCCCTTCAATGCTGATGTCTTCATCGTCAACATACGCCAGACAGCCGTTAATCACTTCCGTCAGGTTATGCGGCGGTATGTTGGTGGCCATCCCTACGGCGATCCCGGAGGCGCCGTTCACCAGCAGGTTAGGAATTTTGGTCGGCATGACGTCCGGAATACGCTCCGTACCGTCATAGTTGTCGACGAAATCGACCGTCTCTTTTTCAAGATCGGCCATCAGCTCATGAGCGATTTTCGCCAGACGAATTTCGGTATAACGCATCGCCGCGGCGGAGTCGCCGTCGATGGAACCAAAGTTACCCTGGCCGTCCACCAGCATGTAACGCAGCGAGAACGGCTGCGCCATACGCACGATGGTGTCGTATACCGCGGAGTCGCCGTGCGGGTGGTATTTACCGATTACGTCACCAACGACACGGGCTGATTTTTTATAGGCTTTGTTCCAGTCATTGCCCAATACGTTCATGGCGTAAAGTACGCGACGGTGTACCGGCTTCAGGCCATCTCGGACATCCGGCAGCGCACGGCCAACAATGACCGACATCGCATAATCCAGATAAGAGTTCTTAAGCTCTTCCTCAATGTTGACCGGTGTAATTTCTCTCGCAAGGTCGCTCATCTAACCGCTATCCCTCTACTGTATCCCGGATTCAAAGGTCGCAAATTATAACACAGCCGCGCTAATAGAGGTAAAGCAATACGGTTTATTCATGGCGCGCTGCTGATATACTCGCAGGTCTGAACAGAAAAGGAGTAAAAGCGCCCATGAATGCCGAAAAAACGTCGGTAGCCCCTAACGTCGATCATGCTGAAATCGCCAAATTCGAAGCCGTCGCCTCGCGCTGGTGGGATCTGGAGGGCGAGTTCAAACCGCTCCACCGCATCAACCCGCTGCGGCTGGGCTATATTGCCGAACGCTCCGGCGGCCTGTTCGGTAAAAAAGTCCTCGATGTCGGCTGCGGCGGCGGCATCCTCGCCGAGAGCATGGCGCGCGAAGGCGCGACGGTCACCGGGCTGGACATGGGGGCCGAACCGCTGCAGGTCGCCAGGCTGCACGCCCTGGAGAGCGGTATTCAGGTAGACTATGTTCAGGAAACAGTTGAGGAACATGCCGCGAAGCATCCCCAGCAGTATGACGTCGTGACCTGCATGGAGATGCTGGAGCACGTCCCCGACCCGCAGTCGGTGGTGCACGCCTGCGCGCGGTTAGTGAAGCCCGGCGGCCAGGTCTTCTTCTCCACCATCAACCGCAACGGCAAGGCCTGGCTGATGGCGGTAGTCGGGGCGGAATATGTCATGAAGATGGTGCCCAAAGGCACTCATGATGTGAAGAAGTTTATCAAGCCGGCCGAGCTGCTGGGCTGGGTAGATCAGACTACTCTGAAAGAGCAGCATATCATCGGTCTGCATTACAATCCGCTGACCAATACCTTCAAGTTAGCGCCGGGGGTTGATGTTAACTATATGTTGCATACCACCGCCAAACAGGACTGAGGTCAGCACCTCCGCTTATGATGATTGCGCGGCATCAAGCCGCGTGATTATTTCTTCCGATGAAGAAATCAGCACTCGATCAAATTTTCATTTTTTTTTCTGTTTTATTGACTTCTTCTCCAGGCCTTATGCGACGTGGACTTGCGGATTATTACCCTTCCGCAACCTCAATTTAACGTCAAAATCAACCCTTGTACTCAAAAGATTCCTTACTAAAATACTCACCATATAGCGTTTCTTTTATCGACAACCCCCTACATATAGTATTTATCCACAGAGTTAGTCACAACGGCCTTCTGTGGATAAACGGGGGATATTTTCTTTCACGGACAGGTAAAATCCACATGAATCAGAGTCTGCTGGTGACAAAGCGCGACGGGACCACCGAGCGCATCAATCTCGACAAAATCCATCGCGTACTGGATTGGGCGGCAGAAGGACTGAATAACGTTTCGATTTCCCAGGTAGAGCTGCGCTCCCATATCCAGTTCTATGACGGCATCAAAACCGCGGACATCCACGAAACCATTATTAAAGCCGCTGCGGATCTGATCTCCCGCGACGCACCGGATTACCAGTACCTCGCCGCGCGTCTGGCGATTTTCCATTTGCGTAAAAAAGCCTTCGGTCAGTTTGAGCCGCCGGCGCTCTACGATCACGTGGTGAAGATGGTCGAGAAAGGTAAATACGATCATCATCTGCTGGAAGACTACACGGAAGAAGAGTTCCAGCAGATGGACGGTTTCCTCGACCACTGGCGCGACATGAACTTCTCCTACGCAGCCGTTAAGCAGCTGGAAGGCAAGTATCTGGTACAAAACCGCGTCACCGGCGAAATTTATGAGAGCGCGCAGTTCCTCTATATTCTGGTCGCCGCTTGCCTGTTCTCGAACTATCCGCGCGAAACGCGTCTGGACTATATCAAGCGTTTCTACGACGCGGTGTCCACCTTTAAAATCTCGCTGCCGACGCCGATCATGTCCGGCGTGCGTACCCCAACCCGTCAGTTCAGCTCCTGCGTGCTGATCGAGTGCGGCGACAGCCTGGATTCCATCAACGCCACCTCCAGCGCGATTGTGAAATACGTTTCCCAGCGCGCCGGCATCGGCATCAACGCCGGGCGCATTCGCGCGCTGGGCAGCCCGATCCGCGGCGGCGAAGCCTTCCACACCGGCTGCATTCCGTTCTACAAGCATTTCCAGACCGCGGTGAAATCCTGCTCGCAGGGCGGCGTGCGCGGCGGCGCGGCAACCCTCTTCTACCCAATGTGGCATCTGGAAGTGGAAAGCCTGCTGGTGCTGAAAAACAACCGTGGTACCGACGCCAACCGCGTTCGTCACATGGACTACGGGGTACAGATCAACAAGCTGATGTACACCCGTCTGCTGAAGGGCGGCGATATTACCCTGTTCAGCCCTTCCGACGTCCCGGGCCTGTATGACGCCTTCTTCGCCGATCAGGACGAGTTTGAGCGCCTGTACACCCAGTACGAGCAGGACGACAGCATTCGTAAGCAGCGTATTAAAGCCGTTGAGCTGTTCTCGCTGATGATGCAGGAGCGCGCCTCTACCGGCCGCATCTATATCCAGAACGTCGACCACTGTAACACCCACAGCCCGTTCGATCCGGTAGTCGCCCCGGTACGTCAGTCTAACCTGTGCCTGGAGATCGCCCTGCCGACCAAACCGCTGGAAGATGTCAACGACGAAAACGGCGAAATCGCGCTGTGCACCCTGTCGGCCTTCAACCTCGGGGCTATCGACAGCCTCGACGAGCTGGAAGAGCTGGCGGTGCTGGCGGTGCGTGCTCTGGATGCGCTGCTCGACTATCAGGATTACCCCATCCCGGCGGCTAAACGCGGTGCGATGGGGCGTCGTACGCTGGGTATCGGCGTGATCAACTTCGCTTACTATCTGGCGAAGCATGGCAAACGCTACTCCGACGGCAGCGCCAACAACCTGACGCACAAAACGTTCGAAGCGATTCAGTACTATCTGCTGAAGGCCTCTAACGAGCTGGCTATCGAGCAAGGCGCCTGCCCGTGGTTCAACGAAACCACCTATGCGCAGGGCATCCTGCCGATCGATACCTATAAGAAAGATCTGGACGGCATCGTCAGCGAACCCCTGCACTACGACTGGGAAGCATTGCGCGAATCCATTAAAACCCACGGCCTGCGCAACTCCACTCTCTCCGCGCTGATGCCGTCCGAGACCTCGTCGCAGATCTCCAACGCCACCAACGGCATTGAGCCGCCGCGCGGCCACGTGAGTATCAAAGCGTCCAAGGACGGTATCCTGCGCCAGGTGGTGCCGGATTACGAAAACCTGCAGAACGCCTACGAGCTGCTGTGGGAGATGCCGAACAACGACGGTTATCTGCAGCTGGTGGGTATCATGCAGAAGTTTATCGACCAGTCGATCTCTGCCAACACTAACTACGATCCGACGCGCTTCCCGTCCGGAAAAGTGCCGATGCAGCAGTTGCTCAAAGACCTGCTCAACGCCTATAAATTCGGCGTCAAAACGCTGTACTATCACAACACCCGTGATGGCGCTGAAGACGCCCAGGATGACCTGGCCCCGTCCATCCAGGACGACGGCTGCGAAAGCGGCGCTTGTAAGATCTAAGGTATTTTTGCCGGGTAACGCTACGCTTACCCGGCCTACGTTTGTGTAGGCCCGGCCAACCCATTCCTGCCGGGCAATACAGTTCAACAGGACTCACTTCAATGGCATACACCACTTTTTCACAGACGAAAAACGATCAGCTGCTGGAACCTATGTTTTTTGGCCAGCCGGTTAACGTGGCCCGCTACGATCAGCAAAAATACGACATCTTTGAAAAGCTGATTGAAAAGCAGCTCTCCTTCTTCTGGCGCCCGGAAGAGGTTGACGTTTCCCGCGATCGCATCGACTACCAGGCGCTGCCGGAACATGAAAAACATATTTTCATCAGCAACCTGAAGTACCAGACGCTGCTCGACTCCATCCAGGGCCGTAGCCCGAATGTGGCGTTGCTGCCGCTGATCTCCATCCCGGAGCTGGAGACCTGGGTAGAAACCTGGGCCTTCTCCGAGACCATTCACTCGCGTTCGTACACTCACATCATCCGCAACATCGTCAACGACCCGGCGACCGTGTTCGACGACATCGTCACCAACGAGCAGATCCAGAAACGTGCGGAAGGCATCTCTCACTATTACGATTCGCTGATCGAAATGACCAGCTACTGGCATCTGCTGGGCGAAGGCACCCACACCGTCAACGGCAAAACCGTGACCGTGAATCTGCGCGAGCTGAAAAAGAAACTCTATCTGTGCCTGATGAGCGTTAATGCCCTGGAAGCGATCCGCTTCTACGTCAGCTTCGCCTGCTCCTTCGCCTTTGCCGAACGCAAACTGATGGAAGGCAACGCCAAAATTATCCGCCTGATCGCCCGCGATGAAGCGCTGCACCTGACCGGCACCCAGCATATGCTGAACCTGCTGCGCTCCGGCAGCGACGATCCGGAAATGGCGGAAATCGCCGAAGAGTGCAAGCAGGAGTGCTATGACCTGTTCGTGCTGGCGGCGCAGCAGGAGAAAGAGTGGGCGGACTACCTGTTCCGCGACGGCTCGATGATCGGCCTGAATAAAGATATTCTCTGCCAGTACGTCGAGTACATCACCAATATCCGCATGCAGGCGGTGGGCCTCGATCTGCCGTTCCAGACCCGCTCCAACCCGATCCCATGGATCAACACCTGGCTGGTCTCCGACAACGTTCAGGTGGCGCCGCAGGAAGTGGAAGTCAGTTCTTATCTCGTCGGCCAGATCGATTCTGAAGTCGATGCCGACGATCTGAGTAACTTCCAGCTGTAATGAAGCGGATCTTCCTGAAAATCTCTGACACTCGCCTTGAGTGTCAGGATGAACACCCTTCCCTGCTGGCGGCGCTGGAGTCGCATAATATCGACGTCGAATATCAGTGCCGCGAAGGCTACTGCGGCTCCTGCCGCACTCGCCTGGTCTCCGGCCAGGTTGACTGGCTGACCGAGCCGCTGGCCTTTATCCAGCCGGGAGAAATTTTGCCCTGCTGCTGCCGGGCGAAAGGCGATATTGAGATCGAGATGTAGTCTTGTCAGGTGGCGCTACGCTTACCCGACCTACTGTTCCAGGACCGGCCGTTTACGCACTGCCGCCCTGGGCTGCTGAAACTGCCGGTGTTGACGGCCTCAAAATCGCTGAGACGTTCCCGGAAGGCCGGGGCAGCCCGCATGGATGCGGGCTGAGGGCCGTGTTTTGCATGGACGCTACCTCGGCCCGACCCGAAGCCTGCAGGGATAAGTCGAAGGGACCGCGCAGCGGCGATTTTGCTGGCCGGAGCCCGGGGGTACAGGGGGAGGCGGCGACTGGCCTCCCCCTGTGCGCTCCCTGCGCTATGAAAGGCATAACGCAGAAGAAATATCGGGAGCGCAATCTTCCAGGAAATAACATAGAACAAACGTTATTCCCGGGTCGAAATCGTTGCACGCCGAGAACAGTGTCAACAAAACCGCAGTTCGTACGCCGGGTAAGGCGTAGCCGCCATCCGGCTTTTTACTGTTTCGCGTCCAGGAACTGCACCGCTTTATCCGGGAAATCGGTAAATAAGCCGTCGACGCCCGCCTGGTTATACAGCACGTCATAGAGCTGATTAACGTTAGTCGCGTACTCCGGCAACTGATCCGCGCGCACGGTGTACGGATGCACCTGCAGATGGCTGGCATGCGCCTCTTTCACCATCGCCGTCAGCTTCACCGCCCCCGGCTTCGAGCCTTCCGCTACCAGCATATGGTAATCCGGGCCGATGCCGTCCGCGTACTGCGCAATCTGCGCCATCGCCCCTGGCTTGAACATCCAGTCATAGCTGTAGTTCACCCACTTACCATCGGCCTGTTTCTGCTGGGTTTCATTCCAGTCGGTATAGGCGATGAGCTGCACCAGATTGAGATCCATCCCCATCTTCGGCTCCAGCTCATTTTTAATGCGTTTGAGCTCGTTGGCGTCAAAGCACTGCAGATAAACCTTATCCTGCTTGCTGGTATAGCCATATTCCTTCAGCACCTTCAATGTGCTGGCGGCAATATCTTTGCCTTCCTGGTGGTGGAACCACGGTGCTTTGATTTCCGGGTAGATACCGATGTTTTTGCCGGTTGAATGGTTCAGCCCCTGGACAAACTCAATCTCCTCTTCAAAGGTATGAATACGGAAATCGGATTTGCCCATCGGGAATCGCCCGGGATAGGTTTGCACGTTCTTACCATTTTTCGGCTCAAAACCTTCGGTGAACTTCAGCGACTTAATCTCGTCCAGGGTAAAGTCGATGGCGTAGAAACGGCCATCTTTACGCGCCCGCTGCGGGAAACGCTGCGCAACGTCAGTCACCCGATCGAGATAGTGGTCGTGTAACACCACCAGCCGGTCGTCTTTGGTCATCACCAGGTCTTGCTCAAGGTAATCCGCCCCCTGAGCGTAAGCCATCGCTTTCGCCGGCAGGGTATGTTCCGGCAGATACCCGCTGGCGCCACGGTGGGCGATGACCATTTTATCAGCCGCTGTCGCGCTGAAGCACAGCGCCGAACTGGACAGAATCATTCCGCTCATCAGCGCGGTAAGTTTCATTTTCATCGCCGCTCCTTAGGCTTGTTTCAGCTGTTGGTGATGGCGACGTTCACCGAGCATCACGATAACCAGCAGGATAACCGCCAGCACGCTGCCGCCGATCATCACCATAAAGCCGCCGTCCCAGCCGAAGAAATCGACGGTGTAGCCGACGATAGCGCTCGCGGCCACGGAACCGCCAAGATAGCCGAACAGGCCGGTGAAGCCCGCGGCGGTCCCGGCGGCTTTTTTCGGCGCCAGCTCGAGGGCATGCAGACCAATCAGCATCACCGGGCCGTAGATCAGGAAGCCAATGATGATCATACAGGCCATATCGACGCCCGGATTACCCGGCGGGTTCAGCCAGTAAACGACAGTGGCGATGGTCACCAGGGTCATAAAGAACACGCCGGTGGCGCCGCGGTTGCCTTTAAACACTTTGTCCGACATCCAACCGCACAGCAGCGTGCCCGGGATCCCCGCGTACTCGTACAGGAAATAGGCCCAGGAGGATTTATCCAGCGCGAAGTGTTTAACTTCTTTCAGGTAGGTCGGCGACCAGTCGAGAATGCCGTAGCGCAGCAGATAAACGAAGACGTTAGCGATAGCGATGTACCACAGCAGCTTGTTCGGCAGAATGTACTGCATAAAGATCTGCTTCGCCGTCAGCTCTTCTTCGTGCTTTTCGCTGTAATCGTCCGGGTAGTCGTTTTTATATTCTTCAATCGGCGGCAGACCGCAGGACTGCGGGGTGTCGCGCATCATTGCGAAGGCGAAAATCGCCAGCAGAATGGCGCCGAATGCCGGCATATACAGCGCCGCGTGCCAGTCGTTAAACCACGCCATCCCTAACAGGAACAGCAGCGGCGGAATGCCGCCGCCGACGTTATGCGCGCAGTTCCACACCGAGACAATCCCGCCGCGCTCTTTCTGCGACCACCAGTGCACCATGGTACGACCACACGGCGGCCAGCCCATCCCCTGGAACCAGCCGCAGAGGAACAGCAGCACGAACATTATCATGATGCTGGACGTCGCCCACGGCACGAAGCCCATCACCAGCATCACCAGCGCGGCGAGGATCAAGCCAGCCGGCAGGAAAATGCGCGGATTCGAGCGGTCAGAGACCGATCCCATGATGAATTTCGAAAATCCATAGGCGATGGAGATACCGGAAAGGGCGAAGCCGAGGTCGCCACGAGAGAACCCCTGCTCGATAAGATAAGGCATCGCCAGGGCAAAGTTCTTACGAACCAAATAGTAGGCGGCATAACCAAAAAAGATGCCAATAAAAATCTGCCAGCGTAATCGGCGATATAGCGGGTCAATCTCCGCTGCTGGCAAACGCGCTTTATGCGCGGCGGGTTTAAAAATACTTAACATATCAGCCTCCGTGGCCCTTGCTGTTTTCTACTGACGTCACGACAAAATCCCAGATTAATCACCAACTTCAAATATGGTCGCGATGGTAGGCAATACGTAGAGTTGATACTGTGAAACATCGCACAATTTGTTACAGAAATATGACAAAACGTTCCAATGTGAGCACGAAATCACATAACACGCTCAAATAACGCGCGAATATGCTCGAAATCAAACAATAACCTTACTAATTGTGGCTAAATGGCGTTAAACGAAAGCAGAGGAGCTGAAGATGACGGGACGTCTTGATAGCGAGGTCATTATCATCGGCGGCGGAGCAACCGGCGCCGGTATCGCCCGCGACTGCGCCCGGCGCGGATTACGAACGCTGCTCATTGAGCGCCATGATATCGCCACCGGGGCGACCGGCCGGAATCATGGACTGCTGCACAGCGGCGCCCGCTACGCGGTGACCGACAACGAATCCGCCCGCGAATGCATCAGTGAGAACCGCATCCTGCGCCGCATCGCCCGCCACTGTATTGAACCGACCAATGGGCTGTTTATCACCCTGCCTGAAGATGACCTGGCATGGCAGCAAACCTTTATCGACGCCTGTCAGCAGGCAGGCATAGAGGCCACGCCGCTCTCGCCGCAGGAAGCGCTGCGCCGGGAGCCCGCCGTCAACCCGACGCTGCTGGGCGCGGTGCAGGTCCCGGACGGTACCATCGACCCGTTTCGCCTCACCGCGGCCAATATGCTCGACGCCCGCGAACACGGCGCGCAGATCCTTACCGGCTGCGAAGTAACAGGCCTGCTGCGCCGGGGCGATCGCGTCTGCGGCGTCCAGGTATACGACCGCCAACTTCACCAGGCCCGCACTCTGTACGCCGGGATGGTGGTTAACGCCGCCGGGATCTGGGGGCAGCGTATTGCGGAATATGCCGACCTGCGCATCACCATGTTCCCGGCGAAGGGATCGCTGCTGATCCTCGATCATCGGATTAACAACCTGGTGATCAACCGCTGCCGTAAGCCGGCCGACGCCGATATTCTGGTGCCCGGCGATACCATCTCGCTGATCGGCACTACCTCAATGCATATTCCTTATGACGAAATTGACGACAACCGGGTAACAGCGGCGGAGGTCGATACCCTGCTGCGCGAAGGGGAAAAGCTGGCGCCGGTCATGGGCCGCACCCGGATCCTCCGCGCCTACTCCGGCGTCCGCCCGCTGGTGGCCAGCGATAACGATCCCAGCGGGCGCAGCGTCAGCCGCGGCATCGTCCTGCTCGACCATGCCCAGCGTGACGGTATGGAAGGCTTCATTACCATCACCGGCGGCAAGCTGATGACCTATCGCCTGATGGCCGAGTGGGCCACCGACGCCGTCTGTCGTAAGCTGGGAAACACCACCCCCTGTACCACGGCCGAAGCCCCGCTGCCCGGTTCACAGGAGCCAACGGAAAGTACCCTGCAAAAGATTATCTCCCTCCCCACCCCGCTGCGCGGCTCGGCCGTCTACCGTCACGGCGATCGCACCCCGTCCTGGCTTGGCGACAGCCGCCAGCACCGTAGCCTGGTCTGCGAATGTGAAGCCGTCACTGCCGGTGAAGTGAAATACGCGGTGGAAAACCTGGCGGTCAACACCCTGCTCGACCTGCGCCGCCGCACCCGGATTGGCATGGGGACCTGTCAGGGGGAACTCTGCGCCTGCCGCGCTGCCGGCCTGCTGCAGCGCTTTAACGTCACCACGCCCGCGCAGTCGTTAACCCAGCTCTCGGAATTTCTCAATGAACGCTGGAAGGGCGTGCAGCCCATCGCCTGGGGCGATGCGCTGCGCGAAAGCGAATTCACCCGCTGGGTCTACCTCGGCCTGTGCGGATTGCCACAGGAGCACCGGGATGAAGTTTGATTGCGCGATTATTGGCGGCGGGCTCGCCGGCCTGCTGTGCGGGCTGGCCCTGAATCAGCACGGCCTGCGCAGCGTCATCATCAGCCGCGGGCAGAGCGCGCTGCATTTTTCCTCCGCGTCGTTAGACCTGCTCTCGGCGCTGCCCAACGGCGATCACGTCACTGACGTCGCACAAGGTCTGCAGCAACTCGCTGAACAGCTTCCTGAACACCCTTATTCCCGGCTCGGCGCCGAGGCGGTACTCGAATACGCTACGCAGACCGAAGCCCTGCTGGCCGCCTGCGGCGCGGTGATGCAGGGCGATGCGCGCCGGCCGCACCGGCGGGTAACGCCGCTGGGGACGTTGCGCCCGGCATGGCTGTCGCCCCTTGAGGTGCCTGTCGAGCCCCTGCCGTCGCAGGGCGCCTGTCTGGTGGGGATCAGCGGCTTTGCTGATTTTCAGCCGCATCTCGCCGCCGCCGCGCTCGGTCAACACGGAGTTACCGCCGCGGCGGTGGAAATCGAGTTACCGCTGCTGGATGTGCTGCGTGATAACCCGACCGAGTTTCGCGCCGCCAATATCGCCCGCGTCCTGGATGATGAGAATATGTGGCCGGCCCTGCATGCAGCGCTGCTACCGCTGGCGCAGCAGTATGACCTGCTGATCATGCCCGCCTGTTTTGGCCTCGCCGACGATCGCCTGTACCACTGGCTGCAGGCGCGTCTACCCTGCCCGCTGCGTCTGCTGCCGACGCTGCCGCCCTCGGTTCCCGGGATGCGTTTGCATTCTCAGCTGCAACGCCAGTTCATTCGCGAGGGCGGCGCCTGGCTCGCAGGCGATGAGGTGGTGAAAATCAGCCATCGACAGAACGCCGTCGAGGCGGTCTGGACGCGAAATCACGGCGATATTGCGCTGCGTCCGCGCTTTACCGTGCTGGCCAGCGGCAGCTTTTTCAGCAACGGTCTTGTCGCCACTCGCGATAGCGTGCGCGAGCCGATCCTCGGCCTCGACCTTCACCAGACTCTGCCACGGGAAAGCTGGTACCAGCGCGATTTCTTCGCCTCACAACCGTGGCAGCGCTTCGGCGTGAAAACCGATGCCCTGCTGCTGCGCCCCCTGCTGGGCGGGCAGCCGTTCCATAATCTGTTCGCCATCGGCTCATTGCTCGGCGGGTTCGATGCCATTCAGCTCGGCTGTGGCGGCGGCGTCTGCGCCGTTACCGCGCTGCACGCCGCCAGACAGATCCACGCCCTTGCCGGAGGCCGGCCATGAACGATACCCGTTTTGAAAGCTGCATTAAGTGCACGGTCTGTACCACCACCTGCCCGGTAAGTCGGGTCAATCCGCGCTATCCCGGCCCGAAACAAGCGGGGCCGGACGGCGAACGCCTGCGTCTGAAGGATGGCGCGCTGTACGACGAGGCGCTGAAGTACTGCATTAACTGCAAGCGCTGCGAGGTCGCCTGCCCGTCGGATGTGAAAATTGGCGATATCATTCAACGCGCCCGGGCACAGTACGGCCAGCAAAAGCCGACCCTGCGCGACGCCATCCTCAGCCATACCGACCTGATGGGTACCCTTTCCACCCCCTTTGCCCCCCTGGTCAACGCCGCCACCGGCTTAAAACCGGTGCGCCGTCTGCTCGACGCGACGCTCAACATCGATCACCGGCGTACGCTGCCGAAATATGGTTTCGGCACCTTCCGCCGCGCTTACCGCCAGCTCGCCGCCCGTCAGAAGCAGTACAGCGAACAGGTGGCTTTCTTTCATGGCTGCTACGTCAACTATAACCATCCACAGTTGGGTAAAGATCTGATTCGCGTCGTCAACGCGCTGGGTACCGGGGTGCAGTTGTTATCAAAAGAAAAATGCTGCGGCGTACCGCTGATCGCCAACGGTTTTTTCGACAAGGCGCGTAAGCAGGCGCAGAGCAACGTCGCCGCGATGCGGGAAAACACGCTACCGATCATTGCCACCTCCTCGACCTGCGCCTTTACGCTACGTGATGAATACCCCCATCTCCTCGATGTCGATAACAGCGATCTTCGCGATCGCGTCGAGCTTGCCACCCGCTGGATCTGGAAACAGCTGGCTGCCGGCAGGACGCTACCGCTGCGCCCGCTGCCGCTGAAGGTGGTCTATCACACCCCGTGTCATATGGAAAAGATGGGCTGGTCGCTGTATACCCTCGAGCTGCTGCGGCTGATCCCCGGCCTGCAGCTGGAGGTGCTGGATTCACAGTGCTGCGGCATCGCAGGCACCTACGGGTTTAAAACTGAGAATTACGCGGTATCCCAGGCTATCGGCGCCCCGCTGTTCCGTCAGATTGAGGAGAGCGGGGCCGACCTCGTCGTCACCGACTGCGAGACCTGCAAATGGCAGATTGAGATGTCCACCAGCAAACGCTGCGAGCATCCGCTGACGGTGCTGGCGCAGGCGCTCGTCTGAGCCCAGCGCCAGCCTGTGCCGTCAATAGCTCGTTTTCTCTTGCGGCTGGGCGCTGGCAGATTTAAACATCGCCAGCCGGCGGTCCAGCGCCTGGGTATACAGCATGGTATCCACCCCGACGGCGACAAAGTTGGCCCCCCAGGCAAGACATTTTTCCGCCATCGCCGGGTCGACCGCCAGAAATCCGGCCGCTTTCCCCGCCGCGCGAATGCGCCGGATGCTCTGCTCGATCACCCGCTGCACGTCAGGGTGACCGGCATCGTCCGGGTAGCCCAGCGAGGCGGAGAGATCCGCCGGACCGATGAACACCCCGTCAATGCCGTCCACCTCGAGAATAGCGTCCAGGTTCTCCAGCGCGGTTCGGCTCTCGACCTGAATCAGCAGACAAAGTTCGTCATTTGCCTCCGCCATATAATTCTCCACCCTTCCCCAGCGCGCCGCTCTCGCCACGCCGGCGCCAACGCCGCGGCTCCCGATGGGGGGATAACGGGTCGCTGAGACCACCTCCCGAGCCTGCTCGGCGGTATCGACCATCGGCACCAGCAAGGTTCGGGCGCCAATATCCAGCACCTGTTTTATCAGGCTGCGGTTGCCCTCGACCGGGCGAATGACCGGCTGGCTGGCATAGGGGGCAATCGCCTGCAGCTGATGATAAAGGTCCTGAATAGTGTTCGGGGCATGCTCGCCGTCGATCAGCAGCCAGTCGTATCCCGACGTCGCAGCGATCTCCGCCATGTAGGATGAGGTGGAGCTCAGCCACAGGCCGATTTGCGTCTCACCGCGTAATAATCCCCGTTTGAAGGGGTTAGATAACAGTGCGTTCATAGCGATTCCTTTATTCAATGCTGTACGCTGCCGCGCTGGGGTACCGCGCGGGTAAGGCTCAATGAAAAGATAATGACCACCCCGACAATGGCGACGCCGGCCAGGGTTAACAGTCCGGCGGCGCTGCTGGCGAACAACGTTTCGGCCTGCACGCGCACGATCGGCGCCAGAAAACCACCGATGGCGCCAAACAGGTTAACAAAGCCAATCCCTGCGGCCAGCGCCGTGCCGGACAGCAGCTGCGTCGGCATCGTCCAGAAGACCGGCTGCACGGCGATCACCCCGACCGCCGCCACGCACAGCGCGATGATAGCCAGCACCGGCGCCACCAGTCCGGACACTGCAATCCCGACCGCCGCCGCCAGCAGCGTCAGGGCGGCAATATTGCGTCGCTCGCCGGTGCGATCGGAGTAGCGAGGGATAAGCCAGGTGCCAAACAGCGCCGCCACCCACGGGATGGCCGTCACCACCGAGGCAACGAAGCCGACTTTGGTGCCCAGCAGCGCAGCAACCTGGGTGGGCAGGAAGAAAATCAGACCATAGACCGCCACCTGAATGGTCAGATAAATCAGCGCCAGCTGCCAGACCCGCCCGTTACGCAGCGCATCGGACAGGCGCGAGGCAATCTTTTTCTCCTCCTCGCGCGCCAGCTCGCTTATCAGCGCCTGTTTCTCCGCTGCGCTCAGGAAGCGGGCATGCTGCGGCGAATCGTCCAGCCAGAAGAAGGTGAACGCTCCCGCGGCGACGGCGAGCAGGCCTTCAATGACAAACATCCAGAACCAGCCGGGATGGCCCATAAATCCATGCATCTCCAGCAGCGCACCGGATAAAGGCGATCCCAGCGTCAGGGCCAGCGGCGCGCCCATATAAAACAGCCCCATAATGCTGGCGCGGTTTTGCTGGGGAAACCACTGTGAAGTGAGGTAGATCATTCCGGGAAAGAAGCCCGCCTCCGCCGCGCCCAGCAGGGTACGTACCAGCAGGAATTTCGCTTCCGTATCCGCCCACGCCATCGCCGCCGACAGCACGCCCCACAGCAGCGTGGTGCAGCCGATCCATCGCCTGGCGCCAAATGTGCGCATCAGCAGATTGGCCGGCACCCCGAGGAAGGCATAGACCACAAAGAAGATACCGGCCCCCAGCGCGTAGGCCTCATTGCTGAGTCCGGTATCCAGCTGGTAGGTCTCTTTGGCGAAACCGATATTAGAACGGTCAAGAAACGCCAGCACGTACAGCGCCAGCATAAAGGAGATTAAGCGGGCGCGGTTTTTCTTCACCACGCTCTCCAGCAGAGTGTTGCTCATCATAATATCCTCAGGCGCGTGCCGCCGGGCGGCCCGACGCAATCAGTGTTGATAAGGACGCTTCAGGTTGCAGTCGCGATTGAGCTCGACGCCAAAGCCGGGTTTATCCAGGACCGATTTATGAATGCGCCCTCTCTCCGGCACCGGCTCGCCGAGCAGGATCGGGTCGAACTGCGGGCGCAGCGTGGCGCAGTCCGGACTGGTCATCAGAAACTCACTGAACGGCGTGTTGGTGAAGGTGATCACCGCATGATGTGAGTAAACCGACGAGCCGTGGGGCACTACCAGCTGCCCGCGCGCTTTGGCGATGGCCGCGATCTCCACCAGGGTGGTTAAGCCGCCGCACCAGCCGACGTCGGGCTGCATAATATCGATGCCGGTTTCCGACAGGGTGCGGAAGGACTGCAGCGTGCCGTGGTGCTCGCCGCTGGTCACCATCATCCCGGCAGGCGCCTGGCGCTTCAGCTCGCGATAGCCTTCATACTGCTGCGGCGGCAGGCACTCTTCGATCCACTTGAGGTTATAAGGGGCGCAGGCATGGGCAAGTTTGGTGGCATAGTTAACGTCCTGGCTCATCCAGCAGTCCAGCATTAACCAGAAATCCGGGCCGCATTTTTCGCGCATATCCGCCACCATGGCGACGTCTTTGCGGATCCCGGCGTCGCCATCGTGCGGCCCCCAGTGGGTAGGCATTTTGCCGCCGATAAAGCCCATCTCCTGCGCCAGGTCCGGACGTGCGCCGGTGGCATAGAACTGGATTTCGTCGCGCACCGCCCCACCCAACAGTTTGTAGACCGGCAGGCCAACCACTTTCCCGAACAGGTCCCACAGCGCCAGGTCGACACAGGAGATGGTATTCATCACCAGGCCGCCGGATCCCGCGTAGTAAAGGGTGGCGTTAAGCATCTGGTCATGGATCAGTTTGATATCGCTGACGCATTTGCCTTCGATAAAGCGGTTGAGATGTTTTTCGACGATAAAGCAGCCCATCTCCCCGGCCGTCGACACCGCAAAGCCGGTCTGTCCGTTGTCGGCTTCCACTTCCACAATCAGCGTGCCCAGCACGTTGATGCCAAACGACTGCCGGGACTGCTCATACTGTTTATATTTGCTCATCGGGGTGGCGATATGATCGTCAATCCAGTGGTTAGCCCCCTGGTCATGGTAATCGCCGCCGCCGGCGCCCTGCTCTGCTGTGGCGCCGCCGATGAACCAGGCGCGGACGTGTTTAATTTTCGGTAGGGTCATGATGTTCTCCTTATGATGAGGCGAGTTGTTCGAAGGGGCTTTTCCACCCCAGCAGACGTGAAATATCTTTCGCGCAGGCAATCGCCTTACCAGCCAGGTAATCGCGATTGTCTTCATTGATTTGCAGACGGGTACCCACCACCGAGATGGCGGCGGTCAGGTCGTTATTGGCGTTAAATACCGGGGCAGCCACGCAGCGCACATCCGGATAGTCCTCGCCATTATCAAAGCTCCAGCCCCGGGCGCGGATCCGCCCCAGCTCTTCCCGCAGCTGTTGAGCATCGGTGATGGTCGTTGGCGTGGCCCGCTCCCACTGTAGGTCTTCGATAATCGACGCCTGAACGCTGGCGGGCTGCCAGGCCAGCAAACATTTGCCGATCCCGGAGCGGTAAAGAGACAGGCTCTTACCCTCATGCGAGCGCACGCTGATGGTGGCGGGAGACTCAATTTTCAGAATGTAGTAGGCGTTACCCTGATCGATAATGCCCAAGTGACAAAGCAGGCCGCACTCATCCATCAGCCGGGTGAGGCGCGGCCGCGCCAGCTCGCGCAGGTCCATTTTGCTCAGCGCCTGCCCGGCCAGCTCCACCAGCTTGGTCCACAGGCAGTAGTTATCCTGATTATCCATACTGATGAAGCGCTGCTTTTTCAGCTCGCCCAGCAGCAGATACACCGTGCTTTTCGGGATCCCCAGCTCCGCTATTATCGTCGCCGCGCTGCAGGGGCCGATGCGGCCAATTAAATTGAGGATCTCAATCGCGCGGGTCAGCGCCGGGACTTTCGTTGATTCCAACATACTGGACTCCAATCCTGAATACTGGAATCAGTGTTGCGATTGTCCGGGCGGTAAAGTGTGAGCGACATCGCGGGGCAATCGTTTTCCCGTATACTGGACCGTTCGCAGCAGAAAATTGCGACTTAACGCACAGAATTTTTTCAGAAGAGTACAACAGGTTGGACGACCGGCGCCCCGAGGATACGGTGCGCCGGGGGGAATGACTTACAGCGAGAGGGAATCCACCACGTTAATCCAGCCATGTTCGCTGGCCAGCGGTTGGCCATTCAGCCAGCGACGCAGCATGTTTAACGCCATCATAGCGCAGACTTCCTGGCGTACCGCCAGGCTGTGGCGGGTGGCGCTAAACTTCACCCGCAGTGCGAAGGTGCCGTCCGGGGTGGCCAGGGCCACGTTAAGATGATCGTTTTCCTGACCGCTCACCGCCAGAGCCAGGCCGGCAAAATGGTTTATGCGCCGCTCGGCCGCCCAGCGGGCCGCCTGCGCCAGCGTCTCCTCCTGCGCCGGAACGACTTCGCTGGCCAGCAGCGGCGCGCCGGCGCGGGACAGCTGGAGCGCCAGCAGGCCGCCGGTAAACTGCTCGCTGAGCGTCAGGCTCAGCTGCCGCTCCTGCAGACAGCGGGCGATCTGCGCCGGTAACCCTTCCGTGCCTTCGAAAATCAGGCTGTCGCCAGCCACCTTACGCACCTCCGGCCACAGGGCCAGCATGGCATCGCGCTGGTTGGCCGGTCCGGTTAGCTTGAGTTCAATGATCGGCATCGACGAGCGGTAACCCATCACCACGCCCGGAGGCAGCGTCAGCGGATTAAGACTTTGCGCCAGCTCGCTCTCCGAGCGGCCAAAGGTGGTCATACGCAGGCATACCGGCGGGTCCGGCAGCGTAAAGCGCTGGCGCAGGCGCGGTAAAATTTCCTGCTCGACCATCACCTTAAATTCAGAGGGGACCCCGGGAGTGAAAAACATCAGGCAGCGGTTGAGCTGGATGGCAAAGCCACAGGCCGTACCGACCGGGTTGTTGATCATCTCAGCGCTGGCCGGGATTTCCGCCTGCTTACGGTTGCTTTCCGCCATCGGCCTGCCGCGCTCGGCAAAAAAGCGGGTCATGGTTTCCAGCCACTCCGGATGCAAAATAAGCCCTTCGCCTTTCGCAGTGGCGGCGGCCAGCGCGCTCAGGTCGTCGCTGGTTGGGCCGAGGCCGCCGTTGACGATCAGCACATCCGCCTGTTCGCTGCGTTCGCGCAGAATCGCCACCAGCGCATCGAGATCGTCGCCAACGGTATTGCGGCGCGTTAACGGTAAACCCTGATTAAAAAAGAAATCCGCCAGCCATGCCGCATTGGTATCAACGATTTGACCATGCAACACTTCATCGCCGGTGGACAGCATTTCCACATTCAACATTGCTCACTCCTTGCCTGCCAGGTGAGAAATACTATAACGCAAAGCGGGATGCTGACGAGGAGGAAAATCTGGCGCAGCAAGAAGATGCCGCGCCGGAAGAGATTAGAAGCTGGCGCTGGCACCGATGTATGGGCCGTCGGCGATGGTGTTATCGCGGTTGCCATCTTTGCCCGCCAGGTTCAGGTAACGGTAGCCGGCCTGGATGCTAAGCGGACGCATAATGGTCCAGCTGGCGCCGACGTTGGCTTCCTGGTAGCTATCAATGCCGCTGGAGAGCGAATCCGGAGAGTAGTAATAATCGCCGTACAGGCGGAAGCTGTCGCCGATTTTCCACTGCAGGCCGCCGCCGACCGCGGCCGCATAACCTTCATCGCCCTGTTTCGGATTGGTGTAAATACCTTTACCACCCACGGTCGCGAGGAACGGCCCCAGCGGAATATTGAGTCCCAGGCCTAAACCCGCGGCGTCGCCGTCGTTATCGCTGTGCAGCCAGTTACCCGAAACGGCCAGGCCGGTGGACTCGGTGCCGAAGCCGACGCCAAGGTTGGTGTAATGCTCGCCGGCTTCACCGGTAACGCTAATCGCATGGGCCGCCGAAGAAACCATCATCACGCCCGCCAGCGCCATAAAAATGCTTTTTTTCATTATTTACTCTATCCAGAAAATTAAAATCAAAGAAGTCCCGAAAAAACCTGAAAATTCTACTGCGCACCCATCAGGAATCAATGACCTGGCGAAATGAATTTTCACAAGAGTGTAACCAGTTGCGTATTTTTACGGCATCGAGCGTTGCCAGAACCACGAACAGCCTATTCAACGCCAGTAATATTCATGTTTATTATGATTAACGCTGACACATTGACGAAAACAGAGAGCTGGCGCCGCACGATCGGCGCGGCGCGGGTGGATAAGGGAATAATTAATGCTGCAGCCGGGCCAGACATTCCGGGGCGAGGCCGGTCAGTTTCGCCACCAGCGACAGGTCGAGTCCGTTAGCAAGCATCGCCCGGGCGATACGCTCCGCGGTCTGCTGCTCACCTTGCTCGATACCTTGCTGTAGACCTTGTTCAAGACCTTGCTTTAATCCTTGCTGATGGCCGCGTTGTTCCAGAAACTGGGCAATATTCATTAGCGTCTCCTTATGCGGCCGCCGGGGGACGTTTTGCGCAAGATGGCGCAAAAAAGCAACCGGATCGGCGGCGTTTCCTGCCTGTAATAAATAGTGCAACAGCGTCTTAAGCTGCCTGCGGCTAGTGTATCCCAGCGCCAGGAGCCTGACCAGCTGCTCATGCAGGTCCATCAAATCCCGCTGGCGAATATGCTTCTGCAGCAGCTCCAGCATCGCCACGCGCCGGTGGCGCATGATTTCATCGTCCGGGGTGCTAGTGATATCAATTAAGGGAAAATCTTCACCATAGATCCGCCGCGCGATGTCCGGATCGGCAAAGCCTGCCAGCCAGCACATCGGGTAAGGCCAGGGAGAAACGCGACCATGATAAAACAGCAGCGGGATAACCAGCGGCAGCTGCGTATGCCCTTTATCCAGATGACGCTGCATCGCGGCTATCGCATAGCGCATCAGGCGAAATGCCATATGGCGGTCCGCCGAGCTTTGGTGCTCTATCAACAGATAGATATAGCCCTCCCCCGCCTGCGTTTGCAGCGAGTAAAGGATATCGGAATGACTCGCCCGCAGTTCGTCGTCGATAAAGCTCCCGGACTCCAGCCGCAGCGTGTTCAGGTTACATAACGCGCGCAGCGGTGCGGGAAGGTGAATGTCCAGAAAATCCCTGGCCGTCGCCCGATGCGACAGCAGGTGTTTAAATACAGCATCGTGGGGGGAATTCGTCGCCCGTTCCATGGCGGTGCTCCATACAATCATTTTCGCTTAACGTAGCACTCAACAAGACCTGAACTGTATTTCGCTTGCAGTTTACCGAGGCGGCTCGCAAACTATTTCACCAGCATACCGCCCCATCCCTCTGCAGGAGAAAACCCATGCGCCACAGGACGATTGTTTGCCCGCTGATCGAGAATGAAGGCCATTATCTGCTTTGCAAAATGGCCGCCGACCGCGGGGTTTTTCCGGGGCAATGGGCCTTATCCGGCGGCGGCGTGGAGCCAGGGGAACGTATTGAAGAGGCGCTGCGGCGGGAAATACGCGAAGAGCTCGGCGAAAAACTCATCCTTACCCATATCGCGCCATGGTGCTTTCGCGACGATACCCGCGTCAAAACCTACCCCGACGGGCATCAGGAAACGATCTACATGATCTATCTCATCTTCAACTGCGTGAGCGCCAATCGCGATGTGACGATCAACGAGGAGTTTGACGATTACGCCTGGGTCAAAGCCGAAGATCTCAAAAACTACGATCTTAATGCCGCCACCCGCGTTACTCTCAGCCTGAAAGGGCTACTTTAGTCCAGCATACCGCGTTCAACCCACCCGGCGTTATGCCGCGGGATAATGCGGGTGGCTACGATACGGTCGCATGCGTCTGCTGCCTGACCCACTCGCACAGCGCCCGGCGCGAAATCTTAATCCCGCCGTTTTTTAACGTTTCCGGCAACCGCAGCCAACGCACCGGCTGCTGAAAACGCGCTAACCGCTCAGCGCTCCATGCCGCCAGCGCGCTCAACTCGCAGCCGTCATCGCATTCCACCACCGCTACCGGGCGCTGGCCGTATTCCGCATCATCCAGCGGCACGATAAACACCTGCTGTACCTGTGGATGGGCGAGTATCACACGCTCGACCTCTTCCGGTTGAATACCTTCTCCACCGCTAAAAAAGAGGTTATCCAGTCGCCCAACAACCGTCAGCCGACCGTTATGCAATGCTCCGCGATCGCGCGTCGCAAACCAGCCTTCATTGTTGGTTAATGACAACAATTGACCATCCCGCCAGTAGCCTGCGGCCATACTCGACGCCCGCAGCCAGATCTCGCCGGCGACAATTTTCACCTCTCGCCCCGGCAGCGCTTCGCCAACATCCGCAGCGCCGTCGGCCTCTTTGGCACACACGGTGGAGGCGAATTCGGTGAGGCCATAGCCGCAGAAGCTGCGTATGCCCTGCTTTCGCGCCCGTTCAGTCAATTCGACCGGGATCGACGCGCCGCCGAGCAGCACCGCCTTGAGGGAAACCGCAGCATCATCATTCAGCAGGCGCCATAGCTGAGTCGGCACCAGCGAAGCATGGGTACAGCCGTGCAGCATCTGCGCCAGCGGCTGTTTGTCACGTACCGTGAGTCGCGCGCCGGCCAGCAGCCAGCGCCAGACGATCCCCTGACCGGAGACATGGAACAACGGCAGCGACAGCAGCCAGTCATCTCCTGCGGCAAACGGCATCAGCGCCAGCACGCCAGCCGCGCTGGCCAGATGGGCGTTGGCGCTATGTACCGCCGCTTTCGGCAGGCCGGTTGAACCGGAGGTCAACGTCATCGACACCAACCGATCGCCATGCCAGCAAGCAGCATGCTCGCCCTCGACCAACTGCAGGGTTAACATCGGTAAATTCCCCGGCAACACATCGCCATTCAGCACCAGCTGATGCTGCATGGTTAACGCGGGTAACAACGCCTGCAGCAACACCGCTGGCAGCTGCGGATTCAGCGGCAGCACCCGCGCCCCGCACTGTAGCAGCGCCAGCCATGCCAGCAGAGTTTCCGGCTGGTTATAGGCCCGGAGCGCCACGCCCTGCCCTTCCATTACGCCCTGCGCGGCAAAACCAGACGCCAGCGCGTCAACCCGCGCGCATAGCTCCCGCCAGGTCAGCGGCTGGTTATTCAGACGTAAGGCGAGGGCCTCTCCGCGCCGCTGACGCCAATGCCGCCAGGGCCAGTCGTTAAAGGTCACAGCAGCGGCTCCAGCGCATCAATGTTGAGCACCGGCAGCGCACTTTCGGGCCACGGCCGTACCAGCTGGGCGCCCATCAGCGCCAGCGTATCGAGTCCGGGGATGGTCTGCGGCGTCAGCCAGGCGGCAACCCGCGCCAGCTGGGTTAACCCAAGGCTGGACTCGATCGACGAGCTGATCACTACGCTCAACCCCAGCGCATGCGCCGCGGCGACCTGTTGCTGCACCTTCTGCAAACTGCCGGTTAGCGTCGGTTTGATCACCACCGCACGCACCCCCGGCTCGGCGACAAAGCGGAAATCCGCCTCGCGCAAGCTTTCATCCCAGGCGATAGCGATCCCTGTCTCGCGGCTAAAGGCCCGAGAATCCTCCCGCGTTTTGCAAGGTTCTTCAAGAAAAGCAATGCGCTGGCGGTACGCCGGATTAACGTATTTGGCGAACTGTTGCGCTTTGAGCGGCGTCCAGGCGCGGTTGGCATCGAGCCGCAGCTGCAGATCGGGGATCGCCTCCAGCAGCAGATTGACCACCATACCGTCGCGGACCGCCTCCCAGAGGCCAACTTTGACCTTAGCGACCTTCTCGCCGGGCATCGCCGCCAGTCTGGCGAATAGCTCATCCGGATCGCCGGAGCAGAGCGGCGCCGCGCGATAATCCGCGGCCTGCGGTAGTTCGCCGCCAAGCTCCGCCTGCGCGCAGCTGATGCCAAACGCGACGGAGGGCTGCGTGGGAAGCGGCGGCTCGGCGCCGTCGCGCCAGGCCTGTGCCCACGCTAACAGCGCCATTTGCGCCTCTTCCAGCGTCTCGACACTGAATCCCGGCAGGGGAGAAATTTCGCCCCAGCCTTCGCGTTCACCCTCCTGCAGGCGGATGAACAGCCCGTCGCGGGTTTTTAACCGCCGCTCGCGCAGCACCACGCCCGCGTCCATCGGTATCTGCCAGCGGTAAACCTGCGAAACGCGCATTATGGATTCCGTTTAAATTTGCTGAAGTCCGGCTGACGTTTCTGGTTGAAGGCGTTGCGTCCTTCCTGCCCCTCTTCCGTCATATAGAACAGCATGGTGGCGTTGCCCGCCAGCTCCTGCAGACCAGCCTGGCCGTCGCAGTCGGCGTTCAGCGCCGCTTTCAGGCAGCGCAAGGCCATCGGGCTGTTCTGCAGCATTTCACGACACCAGCGCACGGTCTCTTTTTCCAGATCCGCCAGCGGTACCACGGTATTCACCAGCCCCATGTCCAGCGCCTGCTGAGCGTCATACTGGCGGCACAGGAACCAGATTTCGCGCGCTTTTTTCTGCCCGACGATCCGCGCCATATAGGAGGCGCCCCAGCCGCCGTCGAAAGAGCCGACTTTTGGCCCGGTCTGGCCGAAGATGGCGTTTTCCGCCGCGATAGTCAGATCGCACATCATATGCAGCACGTGACCGCCGCCGATAGAGTAGCCGGCCACCATCGCGACCACCGGTTTCGGGCAGGTGCGGATCTGACGCTGGAAGTCGAGCACGTTAAGATGATGAACGCCGGAGTCGTCCTGATAGCCGCCGTAGTCGCCGCGGACTTTCTGGTCGCCGCCGGCGCAGAAGGCTTTCTCACCTTCACCAGTCAGCACGATGACGCCGATATTGTCGTCATACCGGGCATCCGCCAGCGCCTGGATCATCTCTTTGACGGTCAGCGGGCGGAAGGCGTTGCGCACCTGCGGACGATTAATGGTGATTTTGGCAATCCCGTCAGTCGATTTGTGATAGCGAATATCGGTATAGCCTTCGGAGCAATCGTGCCATTCAACGGGGGCGTAGAGCATTGCTTCATCAAGAGAGATCATAGAATGTCCTTCAGTTAACTTGCCAGAATCTGCGCCAGACAGGCAATCACCGCCGCCGGGTTGTCCCGGTGCGCGTTGTGTCCGGCATGGTGAATAAGATGGAGATCCGCCGCGAGCGTCTGCGCGATGGCGCGAAACTTCGCGTCGCGCTCGCCGCACAGGTAGTGAAAAGGAAAATCGCGCGCCTGCAGAGACGCGCGCAGATCGGCCTGCGCGGCAAGGGAGGTTGCCTGCAGCATCGCCGCCAGCGTCGCGCCGTTGTTCCGGCTGCGTAAGGCGACCAATGACTCACGCTGCGCGGCATTCAGCGAAGCGAAGACCGGCTGCTGATACCAGTCGGCAAAGACCTGCTCAAGCGGCTCGCGGCGAAAACGTTCCGCCCAGGCGCTGTCATTGCTGCGCCGCGCCTGCCGCGCCTCTACATCCTGCAGGCCCGGATGGCCGCCTTCAACGATCAGCCCGCGCATGCCTGCGCGCGGCTGGCTGGCGAAGTTCATTGCCACCCGGCCGCCCAGCGAGTAGCCGATCAGCCAATACTTATGTATGTTGTAACTATTAAGCGTAGACTGCAGCAGAGTATTGACCCCGGCAAAGTCCTGCACCGCGATATCCGCGGAGCCGCCGTGCCCCGGCAGATCGAGGTACAGCCGCGGCCAGGCGGGAAAGGCGTCGCCCACTTTCCGCCACTCGTTGCGGTCGCCGGAAAAACCGTGCAGAAACACCAGCCAGGGATAGCCCGGCTGGCCGTTGTCGACAGCAGCGCTGAGGATCACAGGCGACTTACCTGCGCCAGCAGCTGCTGGAGGGTCTGCGCGCCGTCGGTCTCATTGACCGCCAGCTCAATCACCGTCGCCCCCGCCCTGCGCCAGGCGCCGGCCAGCGCCTCATCCAGCGACGGCCAGTCATCAGGGCAATGATAGGCCAGGCCGAACATCGCCGCCGCGTGGCTGAAATCCACGTCCTGCGGCATTAAATAGAACTGACGGCGTTCGTCCTGCGGCGTCGGCAGCATAGAAAAAATCTGCCCGCCGTTGTTATTCACCACGATCAGCACCAGCGGCGCCGACGCCTGGCGCAGCAGGGCCAGCGAGTTGAGATCGTAGAGCGCGGAGAGATCGCCAACGATGGCCAGCGTCGGTCGGGCGCTGGCGCGCTGCACGCCGGCCGCAGTGGCGATCAGGCCATCGATACCGCTGGCGCCGCGGTTGCTGTAGACCGGATACCCGGCCGGTAGCTGCGCCAGGGCGTCGATCAGGCGCACCACCAGGCTGTTGCCAACAAACAGTTGCCCCTGCTCCGGCAGATAGCGCCGAATACGCTGCGCCAGCTGCGCTTCGCCAAAAGGCTCGTTGCTGGCGACCGCAGCCTGCCACGCCTGCCCGGCAAGCTGTGGGATCACCGTCGCCCACGGCTGCCGTTTCTCCGCCGGATGTAATTCGAGCCAGCGCTCAACGCTTGAGAGCAGACGGCGACCGCGGTGCTGCGCCGGGTCGAGGCGACCGGGCAGATTATCCACCAGCCAGTATTCATCCGGCTCGCAGGTCGCCTGCCACTGGAGCACGCGTTTGCCGGTCAGGCTGCTGCCGAGTTGCACGACGATCTGCGCCTGCGCCAGCTCGCTGACCGCTTTGCCGTTGCCCAGCCACAGGTCGGCGCACGGCAGCGGCTGCCCGGTCTGCGACAGGACATCGCCGATCAGCGGCCAGCCGAGGGTCTGCGCCCACTCAGCGACCTTTTTCCCTTCCGCGGCGCTCATTCTGCCCGCCACGACGACGCCGCGTTTTTGTCGCCAGAAGAACCAGTCGCGCTGCTTCTCGCTCTCTAACTGCAGCGCCTGGCGCAGCCAGGGTTTGTCGCTCTGCCACCAGTTGCCGAGCTGCTGCTGCCACTCCACGCCGGTCTCATCCATATCACCATACAGCGGTTCAGCGAACGGACAGTTAATATGCACCCCGCCGGCTTGCAGCGCCCCCAGCGCCTGGTCGATGGTTGAGACCAGCCAGCGGGCAGGAATATCCTGCGAGGGACGCGGCAAAGAAATCGTCTGCGCAGGATGGGAGGCAAACATCCCCGGCTGGCGGATAGCCTGGTTCGCGCCGCAGTCGATCAGCTCCGGCGGACGGTCGGCGGTCAACAGGATCAGCTTTTCACCGGTGAGCCCTGCCTCAATCAGCGCCGGATAGAGGTTCGCGGTGGCGGTCCCGGAGGTGACTATCACCGCCACCGGCTGCCGGCTGGCCTTCGCCAGTCCGAGCGCCAGGTGGCCGAGGCCGCGTTCGTCGAAATGGGTATGATGGATAAAGGCGCGGTTTTCCGCCGCCGCCAGGGTTAAGGGTGTCGAGCGCGAGCCCGGCGCGATGCAGATATGCTGCACGCCATGGCGCGTTAAAGCTTCCAGGATCACCGCCGCCCAGCGTCGGTTAAATGCGCTTACTGACATGAAATTGTCCGGTATCAAATATTGATGCTAAGTATAGATAAGGCAAAGTGACGTCGTTTTGATATGCATCGTCATTCAAGCTTTATGGACACAGCAGCGAGCGCAGCCCGGCCGCTTTGTTGTCAATCTCCTGCCACTCCTGCTGTGCATCAGAGCCGCTGACGATCCCCGCCCCGGCATACAGCCGCAGGGTGTCGTGGTTCACTTTCGCCGAACGCAGCGCCACGCAAAACTCGCTTTGCGCCAGTGACAGATACCCGGCGGACCCGGCGTACCATTCGCGGGAAAACGGTTCATGACGCTGAATGAACGCCAGCGCCGCCCGGCGCGGCAGGCCGGCCACCGCGGCGGTGGGCTGCAGCTGCAGCAGACAGCGGCTGTCGTCAGGCGCCGCCAGCTCGGTCCAGATGCAGCGTCGGAGATGCTGCACCTTACGCAGCCTCACCACCTGCGGCGGCAGGACGTCCAGCGTCGAGGCCTCACTCTGCAGGCGCTGGCAGATATCCTCTACCACCAGCATGTTTTCCCGCTGGTTTTTGTCGTCTTTCATCAACCAGTCGGCCAGTTGCTGCGCCTTCGCGTCTTCCTGATGGTTCGCGACGGTCCCCGCCAGCGCTTCGGTGCGCAGCAGCGCGCCGCGCCGGCGCCACAGCCGTTCCGGCGTGGAGCCGAAAAATGCCTGCCGGGCATTGAACGCCATCAGGAAATGAAAACAGTTAAGATTGCTGCGCCGGCTAGCCGCCATGATGCTCACGGCGTCCAGCGGGGCGGCAAACTGCAGGTCGGTTGCCCGCGCCAGCACTACTTTATCCATTTCACCGGCGCTGATCGCCTTAGCCGCCCGCGCAATCATTGCCTGCCATTGAGGATAGTCGGATGAGTGGCGCTCGCTCAGCAACGGCGGTATGGCGCCGGGAGTCGCCTGAGTGGTTGTCAGGCTGGCGAGAAACGCGCGGGCCGTCGCGGCATCCTCACGCAGGGAGATATCACTATGCAGCACCAGCCGCAGCACGGCCCTGCCGCCGCACCGGCGCCACTCCAGACGCGGCAGCGCCAGGCTGCCCTGCTGCGGTTCAAACGCATTCAGGCCGCAGATACGCAGATCCTGCCGGCCGGCCTGGCGTAAAAAGCGGTTCGCCGCGTCGAGCGAGGTAAAGGTTTTTACCGCCCCCAGCGTCGCCAGTTCCTCATCGCCATTGCGCTGCTGCCAGTAAAACTGCGGCCATTGCGCCTGCTGGCCGCACCATAGTAGCGGATCGAAGGCATCATTCAGCGGAAAGGCAACATCGATAATTCGCGTGCCGGGCGAGTCTGGAAAAGACTCGCCCAGGCCGTCTTGCAAACGGGCCAGCGCAGTGGAAACAGACAGCACGCAAACCTCCACGGTTGTAAAACCCCACATTATAAGGGGTTCGACGGCGGAATAGCAGTACCCATGATGAGGGAGCGGGTTTTATCTTACCCGCTCGCCGGGCCAGAGCAGCGTGTGGACGAGGGTGCAGAGGAGTCAGACAGCGCGCTTTTCTCGCGCCATGCCAATGTGGGGGATGCCATCCTCATCATAGACCTCGGTCACCGGCGTAAAACCGAAGTGGGCGTAAAAGGATTGCAGGTGCGCCTGCGCCCCGAGGTAAATCGCCTTTTGCGGCCAGTGCTGCTGACAGCTGGCCAGCGCCTGCTCCATCAACTGATAGCCGAGCTTCGCACCGCGGGCGGCGGGGCTGACGATGACCCGGCCAATCACCACCGGCGCAAACTCCTCTTCGCTTTTGAGGATCCGCGCGTAGGCCACCAGTTCGCCATCGCGCCAGCCGAGCAGATGGCGATTTTCACCAACCAAATCATCGCCGTCGACATCCTGATAGACGCACTGCTGCTCTACGACAAAGACTTCACTGCGCAATTTCAGCAGCGCATACAGCTGGGGAACGGTGAGTTCACTATGGTGGAGATCCTGCCAGGTCATCATCTGCTGCTCCTTATTGATATACTGATACTTTGCGACTCGCCCTGAGGACACTGGACGATGGAATTAACTTTTTTGGGGACATCCGCCGGGGTGCCGACCCGCACGCGTAATATGACGTCGATAATACTGAATTTGCAACAGCCGACCCGCGCCGAAATGTGGTTGTTTGACTGCGGCGAAGGGACCCAGCATCAGTTTCTTCACACGCCCTACCATCCCGGCAAACTGAATAAGATTTTTATTACCCATCTGCACGGCGACCACCTGTTCGGCCTGCCCGGCCTGCTGTGCAGCCGCTCGATGCAGGGAAACTCCCTGCCCCTCACCCTCTACGGGCCAAAAGGACTCAAAGAGTTTGTTGAGACCGCGCTGCGCCTGAGCGGTTCGTGGACCGACTATCCGCTCACCATCATCGAAGTCGGCCCTGGTCTGGTGTTCGACGAAGAGGGCTATCGGGTCACCGCGTATCCGCTCAGCCATCCGGTGGAGTGCTATGGGTATCGCATTGCGCAGCATGACAAGCCCGGCACCCTCGACGCCGCCCAGCTGATTGCCGATGGCGTACCTCCCGGGCCGCTGTTCCATCAACTCAAGCGCGGACAGCGCGTCGAGCTGGCAGATGGCCGGGTCATCGACGGCAGCCGCTATCTGGGGCCAGCGACCCCGGGTAAAACGCTGGCCATCTTCGGCGATACCGCCCCCTGCCCGCAGGCGCTGGAGATGGCTCGCGGGGCGGATGTGATGGTCCACGAAACCACCCTTGAGCAGGCGATGGCGGAGAAAGCCAATAGCCGCGGCCACTCTTCCAGTCAGCAGACCGCGGCGCTTGCCAAAGAAGCGGGGGTCGGTACGCTGATCGCCACCCACTTTAGCTCGCGCTACGATGCCGAAGGCTGTCTGCGTATGCTGGCGGAATGCCGGGAGATTTTCCCTAACACGCTGCTGGCGGAAGACTTTATGGTCTACAAGATGGCGTAAAATCCGGGCATAAAAAAACCGCCATCCCGGCGGTTTTTTATTGAGTCAATCAACTTACATCAGCGGCGTCGCCAGCTGCACGATGCTAATCAGCGGCTGCGGCCAGATACCGAGCACCAGCACCAGCAGCGCGGAGATCAGCACCACGATACCGCCGGCGCTGTACTGCCAGTTTGACGGCGCATCGCGATTCAGTTGCTCCGGCGCGCTCAGGTACAGGCTCACTGCCACGCGCAGGTAGTAGTAGAGACCGATCGCCGAGCCGACAACCACCGCGGCAACCAGCCACCACAGATGCGCATGCACACCGACGGCCAGCACGTAGAACTTACCGATAAAGCCGAGGGTCATCGGGATGCCGGCCAGGGAGAGCATCATCACCGTCATCACAGCCGACAGGATCGGACGGTGCCAGAACAGGCCGCGGTAGGAGAACAGCGAGTCAGCATCCGGGCCGCGGTACGGGCTGGACATCAGGCTGACCACGCCGAACGCGCCGAGGCTGCTGAACAGGTAACCGGCCAGGTAAACGCCCACGGCTTCCATCGACATTTCACCGCTCTGCAGGGCAATCAGCGCCACCAGCAGATAGCCGAGATGGGAGATGGAAGAGTAACCGAGCAGGCGCTTAATGTTGGTCTGGCTCAGCGCCATCAGGTTACCGAAGATGATAGAGGCGAAGGCGATCAGGCCCAGCACCACACGTACCGCTTCGCTGTTGCCCACCGGCATGTACAGGAACAGACGCATCACTACGCCGAAGATAGCGATCTTGCTGGCGGTCGCCAGGAAGGTGGAGACCGGCGCAGGCGCCCCCTGGTAAACGTCCGGCGTCCACAGGTGGAACGGCACCAGCGACAGTTTAAAGCCAAGACCGACGATCATCAGACCAAGACCCGCCAGCAGCAGCGGCTCGTGCAGCATGTTGTCCGCCAGGCTTTTGCCCAGCGCGAGGAAGGACAGGTTGCCGGAGTTCGCATACACCAGCGCCATACCGAACAGCAGGAAGGACGAAGCTGCCGCGGAGAGGATGGTGTATTTGATGCTCGCTTCCAGCGAACGCTTCTGGCGGAAGGCGTAACCAACCAGGCCGAACAGCGGCAGCGAAATCAGCTCAATACCGAGGAACAGCGCCGCCAGATGATTCGCACCGGCCAGCAGAATGCCGCCCAGGGCGGCGATCAGCACCAGCAGGTAGAACTCTTCTTTGTTGTCCTTGTAACCCTCAAGCCACGGGTAGGCGAAAGTACAGGTCGCGAGGCTCGCCAGCAGCACCAGACCGGTGTAAAGCATGGCGTAGCCGTCAACGCGGATCAGCGGCGTGACGTCCATCGCCCCGTTCTGGCCGACGAACCAGAGCGAGACCAGCGCGGCGTTAAGTCCAAGAACCGACAGCGTGGCATTGAGAAAATGATTGCGTCGCCACGCAATGGAGAGCATCACAACCACCACCGTCAAGCCGACGATCAGCAGCGGTAGCAGTGCGATCAGTTGTTGTGGAGTTATTGTCATGGCGAATTACGGCCTTGTAGTAGAAACAGAATTAACAAACCACTGCTGAATGTTGCTCATCGCAGCATGCGAGGTGTCGAGGATCGGCTGCGGGAAGAAGCCCAACAGCACCAGCAGCACCACCAGCAGCAGGATGATAGACAGTTCACGCAGGGACATCCCCGGCAACTCTTTCGCCGCCACTTCGCTCTTCGCTTTACCGAAGTAAGCGCGATGTAACATCGACAGCGAGTAAACGGACGCGAATACCAGACCAAAGGTGGAGATGACGGTGATCGTCGGCACCACTTTATAGCTGCCGAACAGGATCATAAATTCGCCGACGAAGTTACCGGTGCCCGGCATCCCCAGGGTGGCGACAGCGAAGAACATCGACATCGCCGGCAGCCATTTAATTTTGCTCCACAAGCCGCCCATCTGGCGCATATCGCGGGTGTGCAGACGTTCGTACAGCTGGCCGCACAGAATGAACAGACCCGCCGCGGACAGACCGTGAGCAATCATCTGGATCACCGCTCCCTGATAGGCCAGCTGGCTGCCGGTGTAGATAGCAATCAGCACGAAGCCCATGTGGGACACGGAAGTGTAGGCGATCAGGCGTTTAATATCGGTCTGGGCGAAGGCCATCCATGCGCCGTAGAAGATACCAATCACGCCCAGCCACATGGCGATGGGTGCAAACTCGGCGGAGGCATTCGGGAACAGCGGCAGCGCAAAGCGCAGCAGACCGTAGGCGGCGGTTTTCAGCAGGATCCCCGCGAGGTCGACAGAGCCGGCGGTCGGCGCCTGGGAGTGAGCGTCCGGCAGCCAGCCGTGCAGCGGCACCACCGGCATTTTCACCGCGAAGGCGATGAAGAAGCCGAGCATCAGCAGGTATTCCACGCCGTGAGACATTGGGGTTTTCAGCAGATCTTCATAGTTGAAGGTCCACACGCCGGTGGCGTTGAAGTGGACGAAGGCCAGCGCCAGAATGGCAATCAGCATCACCAGACCGCTCGCCTGGGTATAGATGAAGAACTTGGTCGCCGCTGTGATACGCGTTTTACCGTCCGAGGCTTTGTGGCCCCACAGCGCGATCAGGAAGTACATCGGCACCAACATCATTTCCCAGAAGAAGAAGAACAGGAACATGTCGATGGCGAGGAACACGCCGATAACGCCGCCCAGGATCCACATCAGGTTGAGGTGGAAGAAGCCCTGGTATTTTTCGATTTCACGCCACGAACAGAGCACCGCCAGCACGCCGAGGAGACCGGTCAGCACCACCATCAGCAGCGACAGGCCGTCGATCGCCAGATGGATGCTAATGCCGAAGCGTGGGATCCACGGCAGCACGAATTCCGACTGCCATTGCGGAATACCCGCGGATTGCGTCAGAGAATAGCCGCCCTGCATCCACAGCTGCAGGCCAAGCACCAGCGTCAGTCCCATGGTAATCAGCGCGATCCAGCGCGGCACTTTCACGCCAAAGCGTTCGGTCTGCCAGCACAGGAAGCCGCCGATAAAGGGAATTAATATTAGCCAGGGTAGTAACATGGCGATTTTTATTCCTTGTTAAAGTCCCGTTCAGGACCGATTTTCAACGAATTCGACTACATTCACGTTTGAGTGCGGTTTGTTGTGTCGGGTGGCGCTTCGCTTACCCGACCTACGGTCTCGTAGGCCCGGTAAGCGAAGCGCCACCGGGCAAAACCGCGCGATCAAATCAACGCAATACCATCAGCAGCGCCAGCACCACCACCGCGCCGATGCTCATTGAAGCCACATACCAGCGCAGATAACCGTTCTCGCTCACCAGCAGGCCTTTGCCTGCGAAGCGGGAAAGGATCGCCGGGATATTCATCAACGAGTTCAGCGGATCGCGTTTCAGCAGCCAGGCAATACCGAGGAATGGTTTTACGAACACCTTGTCGTATAACCAGTCGAAGCCCCAGGCATGGAACCACCAGGTACCGAAGAAGCGGCCAGGCGCACTGTTGGCGATGGAGGTCACCAGCGTGCGTTTGCCCAGCCACAGCCATGCGGCGATCAGAATCCCGGCAATGGCGATGATCCCGGAGGCAATCTCCAGCGTCATCACGCTACCGTGGGCGAGCTCAGTGGTCTGCGGCAGTACGCCTTCCAGCGGCGGCACAATCAGCGCGCCAACGAAGGTGGATAGTACCAGCAGCACAATCAGCGGCAGATGATGGGTAATCCCCTTCCCTGCGTGCGCGTGAATTTGCTCTTTACCGTGGAATACGATGAAAATCATCCGGAAGGTGTACAGCGAGGTCATAAAGGCGCCGACCAGGCCTGCCACCATCAGATTGATATGGCCATTGGCCATCGCGCCTGCCAGAATCTCATCCTTACTGAAGAAGCCTGCGGTGATAAGCGGCAGTGCGGACAGCGCCGCGCCCCCCACCAGGAAGCAGACGTATACCAGCGGAATCGATTTGCGCAGGCCGCCCATCTTGAAGATGTTCTGTTCGTGATGGCAGGCCAGAATGACCGAACCAGACGACAGGAACAGCAGCGCTTTAAAGAACGCGTGAGTCATCAGGTGGAAAATCGCCGCGTCCCATGCCTGCACGCCCAGCGCGAGGAACATGTAGCCAATCTGGCTCATGGTAGAGTAGGCGAGAACGCGTTTGATATCGGTCTGCACCAGCGCGGCGAAGCCCGCCAACACCAGGGTGACCACCCCGACGATACCGACCAGATGCAGCACTTCCGGCGTCATCAGGAACAGGCCGTGGGTACGGGCGATCAGATAGACGCCCGCGGTGACCATGGTCGCGGCGTGGATCAGCGCAGAGACCGGCGTCGGACCCGCCATCGCATCGGCAAGCCACGTTTGCAGCGGCAGCTGGGCGGATTTACCGACCGCGCCGCCAAGCAGCATCAGCGTCGCCCACTGCAGCGTGGTGCTGCCGTTAGCGAAGTGCTGCGGCGCCAGCTCCACCATTTCGCGGAAGTTCAGGGTGCCCAGTTCGTTATAAAGAATGAACAGCGCGAAGGCGAGGAACACGTCGCCGACGCGGGTCACCACAAACGCTTTCATCGCTGCGGCGCCGTTCTTCGGATCGGTGTAGTAGAAACCGATCAGCAGGTAAGAACAGAGGCCCACGCCTTCCCAACCGAGGTACATCAGCAGCAGGTTATCGGCCAGTACCAGAACCACCATGCTGGCGATAAACAGGTTGGTATAGGCGAAAAAGCGGGAATATCCCTCTTCACCGCGCATGTACCAGGAGGCGAACATGTGGATCAGGAAGCCGACGCCGGTAACTACGGAGAGCATGGTCAGCGACAGGCCGTCCAACACCAGGTTGAAGCCGATGTTGAAATCACCGACCGACATCCAGGTCCACAGCGGCACGCTGACCGCCTGTTTGCCGTTAGCGAAAAAGTCGACGCCAACGTACGCGGTGACCAGCGCCGCCAGGCCTACCGAGCCCATGCCAACGGCGGCGGAAAGATTTTCCGACCAGCGCCCGCGGGAGAAGGCCAGCAGCACAAAGCCAATCAATGGCAAAAGAATGGTTAAGGCAAGCATGTTCATCCACGCAACTCACTTACTGAATCGATGTTCAGGTTCTGGCGGCGACGATGGAGCTGCAGCAGCAGCGCCAGGCCGATACTCGCTTCCGCAGCCGCGAGGCTGATGGCGAGGATATACATTATCTGACCATCTGCCTGACCCCAGTAGCTACCCGCCACCACAAAGGCCAGCGCGGCGGCGTTAATCATGATTTCCAGGCTAATCAACATAAACAGCAGATTGCGGCGGATCACCAGCCCCGTCAGACCAAGCACAAACAGGATGGCCGCGAGGATCAGTCCATGTGTTAAGGGGATCATGCGTGTTCCTCCGTTTTTCGTTTGTCGCTGTCGTTCAGACGGTTGCTCAGCACCTCGCCGGCGCGCTCTTCGCGGCCAATGTGGAAGGCAACCACCAGGCCCGCCAGCAGCAGCATGGAGGCCAGCTCCACCGCCAGGACGTACGGCCCAAACAGCGCAATGCCCACTTCTTTGGCGTTAATCGCCGCACCGTCGATACCCTGGTCGTTAATGCCCAGGATGGCGTAAACGATAACCACCAGCAGCACCGCGGAGAGGATGGCCGGGCCAATCCAGATCCCCGGCTGCAGCCACTTGCGCTCCTGTTCGATCTCGGTGCCGCCCAGGTTGAGCATCATCACCACGAAGACGAACAGCACCATAATGGCCCCGGCGTAGACGATGATTTCCAGCGCTCCGGCGAAGTACGCGCCCAGCGAGAAGAACACCCCGGCAATCGCCAGCAGCGAAATAATCAGGTACAGCAGCGCATGCACCGGATTGGTGTGGGTGACGACCCGCAAGGTTGCGAGGATGGCTATCAGGCCACAGATATAAAAAGCGAATTCCATTGCCCCTCTCCTTACGGTAACAGGCTCTTGACGTCGATTGGCTTAGCTTCATTTTCCGCTTCGCCCTTATCTTTGCCGTCGATTGCCATACCCGCCATCCGGTAGAAGTTATATTCCGGGTATTTGCCCGGACCGGAAATCAGCAGATCCTCTTTTTCGTACACCAGATCCTGACGCTTGTATTCACCCAGCTCGAAGTCCGGGGTCAACTGGATCGCCGTGGTCGGGCACGCTTCTTCGCACAGGCCGCAGAAGATGCAGCGTGAGAAGTTGATGCGGAAGAACTCCGGATACCAGCGGCCGTCTACCGTCTCTGCTTTCTGCAGCGAGATACAGCCCACCGGGCAGGCTACCGCACACAGGTTACAGGCGACGCAGCGCTCTGCACCGTCCGGATCGCGGGTCAGCACGATGCGGCCGCGATAGCGCGGCGGCAGGTAGACCGGCTCTTCCGGATACATCCGGGTTTCACGTTTGGCGAAGGCATGCAGGCCAATCATCCAGATACTACGGACCTGGGTGCCGAACCCCACCAATAATTCTTTTAAGGTCATGTTCAATTCACCCCTTATTGCGCCTGCCAGAGAATGACAGCCGCCGTTACCAACAAGTTGACCAGCGTTAACGGCAGGCATACCTTCCAGCCAAAGGACATTACCTGGTCATAGCGCGGACGCGGTAATGATGCGCGGATCAAAATGAACATCATCATGAAGAACGCGGTTTTCAGCGCGAACCAGATGAAAGGAGGTAACCACGGGCCATTCCAGCCGCCGAAGAACAGCGTGACGATCAGCGCTGAAACGGTGACGATACCGATGTATTCCCCGACGAAGAACAGACCGAATTTCATGCCGGAATATTCAATGTGGTAACCATCGGCCAGTTCCTGCTCCGCTTCCGGCTGGTCGAACGGGTGACGGTGACACACCGCCACGCCGGCGATGGCGAAAGTCACGAAGCCGAAGAACTGCGGGATAACGTTCCACAGATGCGCCTGGTTGTTAACGATATCGGTCATATTGAATGACCCCGCCTGCGCCACCACGCCCATCAGGGAGAGACCGAGAAACACTTCGTAGCTCAGGGTCTGCGCGGAAGCACGCATCGCCCCCAGCAGCGAGTATTTGTTATTGCTCGACCAACCGGCGAATAGCACCGCGTAGACCGCCAGGCCTGCCATCATCAGGAAGAAGAGGATGCCGATGTTCAGGTCGGCCACCACCCACGTCGGGCTAACCGGCACGATAGCGAAGGCCAGCAGCAGCGAGGTAAAGGCGATAACCGGCGCCAGAGTAAAGATCACGCGATCGGAGAAGCGCGGGATCCAGTCCTCTTTAAAGAACATCTTGATCATGTCGGCGACCAGCTGCAGCGAACCGCCCCAGCCGACGCGGTTAGGTCCGTAGCGGTTCTGGAACAAGCCGAGCAGACGACGCTCGCCGAAGCTCATGAACGCGCCGCAGGTGACAACCACCAGCAGAATGACCACGGCCTTCAGGATGCTTAACAGAATGTCGATAAGATCCGGCGTTAACCAGCTCATGCTTTCGCCTCCTGCAGTGAATCAATACGCGATCCGGTCAGCACCGGCGCAATGCCCGGCATGCCCATCGGTAAGCCAACCTGTCCCGCGGTCAGGCCTTCAGAGATAACCAGCGGCAGACGCAGGGTCTGGCCTTCCACGCTAAAGGAGAGCATTGCGCCTGGGTTGACGCCAAGCTTCGCGGCATCCGCCGGGTTCAGCTTGATGTACGGCTCAGGCATCCGGCTCTGGAACACCGGCGCGCGCTGAGACAGCTCATCGCTGCCGAACAGATGGTAGTACGGCGCAATTCGCCATTTGCCCTCTTCCGCCTGGAAGCTGGCCGGCACCGCCGTGAAGTACTCCAGTCCGCTGGCGGACGCTTCAAACAGACGAACGCCCGGATCGCCGTGGCGCAGTTTCCCGCCCACTTCATCCTGGAACTTGTTCCATGCCTGCGGGGAGTTCCAGCCCGGCGCCCAGGCGAACGGGATCTGCGAACGCGGGGCGGACGGCTGGTTGTTCCCTTCCATGGAGAAGGCGAACATCGTGTCTTTATCCTGCGGCTGACGCGGCTCGTGCACGCTGATGTTAGCGCGCATCGCCGTGCGGCCGCTGTAGCGGTGCGGTTCACGCGCCAGCTTCTGGCCGCGAATGCGGAAGGTCGCATCCGGCGCGGCGTCTTTAATGCCCGCCAGCTGCGGCAGCGCGGCAATCGCCGCATCAATGACGTGGTCCAGCTGAGTCCAGTCAACCTGACGGTTGTTGACGGTGCTGTGCAGCGAATGCAGCCAGCGCCAGCTTTCCAGCATTACGGTTTTCGCGTCGTAGTAAGCCGGATCGTAAACCTGGAAGAAACGCTGGGCGCGACCTTCGTTGTTCACCACGGTACCGTCGCTTTCCGCAAAGCTTGCCGCGGAGAGCACCAGGTGCGCTTTGTCCATAATCGCGGTGCGCTGATGATCCACCACCATCACCAGCGGCGCTTTCGCCAGCGCAGCGTCAACGCGCGCGGCGGAAGCATGACGGTGAAGGTCGTTTTCCAGCACGATAACCGCGTCTGCGGCGCCGCTTTCCAGTTCGTCCAGCGCCTCTTCAAGCGAGCCGCCGCCGATCATGCCCAGTCCGACGCTGTTAACCGCCCGGGCGACCATGGTCACCCCGACATCGGCGCCGCGGCCTTTCAGAGCTTTCGCCACGTTAGCGGCGGCCTGGATGATCTCCATGCTGCCGGCGTTGGTCCCGGAGATGATCAGCGGTTTTTTCGCCCCGGCCAGCGCCTGAACGATAACGTCGACTTTACCCTGCAGGTCCTGGCTCAGGCCGTCAACCGCCGGCGCGCTGTCGTCCAGCGCATGGGCAATAGCAAAGCCGAGACGCGCCTGATCTTCTACCGGCGCGCGGTAGGTCCACGCCGCGATGTCATCCAGGCGGGTGTCATCGACGTTGGTGACGAATAGCGGGTGCTTGGCGCGCTGGCCGATGTTGAGGATCGCGGCGATCTGCCAGTCGGCCACTTTCTGCGCCGCCGCCATTTCGCGTGCTTTCCCTTTCACTGCCTGGCGTACCGCCAGGGCCACGCGCGCGCCGGTCTGGGTAATGTCTTCGCCCAGCACCAGTACCGCATCGTAGGATTCGATATCGCGCAGGCTTGGCGTGTGGATCCCGCCCTCGCGCAGCACTTTCAGCATCATCTGCAGGCGCGCTTGTTCGCCTTTGGCGATGCCGGTATAGAAGTTGTCGGCGCCCACCAGCTCGCGCAGCGCGAAGTTGCTTTCAATGCTGGCGCGCGGGGAGCCGATGCCGATCACTTTCTTCGACTGGCGCAGGATATCCGCCGCCCCCTGCATCGCCTGCTCGGCGTTAAGGGTGATCAGATCGTCGCCGCGGCGCTGTACCGGCTGACGCGGACGGTCTTTCAGGTTCACGTAGCCATAGCCGAAACGACCGCGGTCGCAGAGGAAGTAGCGGTTCACGGTACCGTTATAGCGGTTTTCGATACGACGCAACTCGCCATAGCGTTCGCCCGGGCTGATGTTACAGCCGATGGAACACTGCTGGCAGATGCTCGGCGCAAACTGCATGTCCCACTTACGGTTATAGCGCTCAGAGTGGGTTTTGTCGGTGAAGACGCCGGTCGGGCAGACTTCCACCAGGTTGCCGGAGAACTCGCTCTCCAGGGTGCCATCTTCCGGGCGGCCGAAGTAGACGTTGTCGTGCGCGCCATAGACGCCCAGATCGGTGCCGTCGGCATAATCTTTGTAGTAGCGCACGCAGCGGTAGCAGGCGATGCAGCGGTTCATTTCGTGCGAAATAAACGGCCCCAGATCCTGATTGCGGTGGGTACGCTTGGTGAAACGATAGCGGCGGAAGCTATGACCGGTCATCACCGTCATATCCTGCAGGTGGCAGTTGCCGCCCTCTTCGCAGACCGGGCAGTCGTGCGGGTGGTTAGTCATCAACCACTCCACCACGCTTTCGCGGAACTGCTTCGCTTCGCTGTCGTCGATAGAAATAAAGGTGCCGTCGGATGCCGGAGTCATACAGGACATCACCAGGCGACCACGCGTGTCTTCCGCGTTCTGATATTGCTTCACCGCACACTGGCGGCAAGCACCGACGCTCCCTAGCGCCGGGTGCCAGCAAAAGTAGGGAATATCAAGACCAAGAGAGAGACAAGCCTCTAGCAGGTTGTCCGCCCCGTTGACCTCGTATTCTTTGCCGTCTACATGAATCGTAGCCATTTGCGTGCTTCCAAAAATAAAAAACCTTTAGATTACCAGCGCGTCTTAAGCAGGTTCGGCTGAATCCCGTTGATTGCATGGGTATTGCTGAACTGCTGCTTAATGCCAGCCTCGAATTCTTCGCGGAAATATTTAATCGCGCTCTGTAGCGGCTCGACCGCGCCCGGCGCGTGCGCGCAGAAGGTTTTACCCGGGCCCAGGAATCGACACAGTTGCTCAAGGGTTTCGATATCGCCAGGCTGGCCTTCGCCGCGCTCCAGGGCGCGCAGGATCTTCACGCTCCACGGCAGACCATCGCGGCACGGCGTACACCAGCCGCAGGACTCGCGGGCAAAGAACTCTTCAAGGTTGCGCACCAGCGAGACCATGTTGATCTCGTGGTCAACGGCCATCGCCAGCGAGGTGCCCAGACGGCTGCCCGCTTTACCAATGCTTTCGAATTCCATCGGCAGATCGAGGTGCGCTTCGGTGAGGAAGTCGGTCCCTGCTCCGCCCGGTTGCCAGGCTTTAAACTTCAGGCCATCGCGCATACCGCCGGCGTAATCTTCGAGGATCTCGCGGGCAGTGGTGCCGAACGGCAGCTCCCAGACGCCCGGATTCTTCACCCGGCCGGAGAAGCCCATCAGCTTGGTGCCAGCATCTTTGCTGGTGGAAATGTTCTGGTACCACTCGACGCCGTTGGCGAGGATCGCTGGCACGTTGCACAGGGTTTCTACGTTGTTGACGCAGGTCGGCTTGCCCCAGACGCCGGAGCTCGCCGGGAACGGCGGCTTGGATCGCGGGTTGGCGCGGCGGCCTTCCAGAGAGTTGATCAGCGCCGTCTCTTCGCCGCAGATATAGCGCCCTGCCCCGGTGTGCACGAACAGCTCGAAGTCAAACCCGGTGCCGAGGATGTTTTTCCCCAACAGACCCGCTTCGGTGGCTTCGGCAATCGCGCGACGCAGATGCTGGGCCGCTTCAATATATTCTCCGCGCAGGAAGATGTAGCCGCGGTACGCTTTCAGTGCAAACGCGGAGATCAGCATGCCTTCCACCAGCAGGTGCGGCAGCTGCTCCATCAGCAGGCGGTCTTTATAGGTGCCCGGCTCCATTTCATCGGCGTTACACAGCAGGTAACGGATGTTCATGGATTCGTCTTTCGGCATCAGGCTCCACTTCAGACCAGTGGAGAAGCCCGCGCCGCCGCGCCCTTTCAGGCCAGCGTCTTTTACCGCCGTGACAATCTCATCCGGGGCCATCCCGGTCAGGGCTTTACGCGCCCCTTCATAGCCATTTTTACTGCGATACTCGTCCAGCCACACCGGCTGCTTGTCGTCGCGCAGGCGCCAGGTGAGCGGATGCGTTTCCGCAGTACGAATTACGGTTTTCATTTGTACTGCTCCAGCAGGTCAGGAATTGCCTCCGGCGTCAGATGGCTGTGAGTATCCTCATCAATCATCATGGTCGGTCCCTTGTCGCAGTTACCCAGGCAGCAGGTCGGCAGCAGGGTAAAGCGGCCATCAAAGGTGGTCTGCCCCGGCTTGATATTCAGTTTCTTCTCAATGGCGGCCTGAATACCCTGATAGCCGGTGATGTGGCATACCACGCTGTCGCAGTAGCGGATCACGTGACGGCCAACCGGCTGGCGGAAAATCTGGCTGTAGAACGTCGCCACGCCTTCCACGTCGCTGGCCGGGATCCCCAGCACATCGGCGATGGCGTAGATCGCGCCATCCGGCACCCAGCCGCGCTGTTTCTGAACGATTTTCAGCGCTTCGATGGACGCCGCACGCGGGTCTTCGTAGTGGTGCTTCTCGTGCTCAATAGCCTCACGCTCTGCCGCACTCAGCTCAAAAGCCTCGGTTTGTGGTTGTTGATTCTCGTGCATAATTAGCGGTCCACGTCTGACATAACAAAATCGATACTACCCAGATAGACGATCAGGTCGGATACCAGGCTGCCGCGGATCGCCGACGGGATCTGCTGCAGGTGCGCAAAGCTCGGCGTACGCACGCGGGTACGGTAGCTCATGGTGCTGCCGTCGCTGGTCAGGTAGTAACTGTTGATCCCTTTGGTCGCCTCAATCATCTGGAAAGATTCGTTGGCCGGCATCACCGGGCCCCACGATACCTGCAGGAAGTGGGTGATCAGGGTTTCGATATGCTGCAGCGTGCGCTCTTTCGGCGGCGGCGTGGTCAGCGGGTGATCCGCTTTGAACGGGCCTTCCGGCATGTTATCGAGGCACTGCTGAAGAATGCGCAGACTCTGGCGCAGCTCTTCTACTTTCAGCATCACGCGGGTGTAGCAGTCTGAGACGCCCCCCCCGGTCGGGACTTCGAAGTCGAAGTTTTCATAGCCAGAGTAAGGACGCCATTTACGCACGTCGAAGTCGATACCGGTGGCGCGCAGGCCTGCGCCGGTGGTGCCCCACTCCAGCGCCTCTTTGGCGGTATAGGCTGCCACGCCGACGGAACGGCCTTTCAGAATGGTGTTGCGCAGGGCGGCCTTCTCATAGGAGTCCAGACGCTTCGGCATCCACTCGAGGAACTCACGCAGCAGGCGATCCCAGCCACGCGGCAGATCGTGCGCGACGCCGCCGATGCGGAACCACGCCGGGTGCATACGGAACCCGGTAATCGCTTCCACCAGATCGTAAATTTTCTGCCGATCGGTAAAGGCGAAGAAGACCGGCGTCATCGCGCCGACGTCCTGAATAAAGGTCGAGATATACAGCAGGTGGCTGTTGATGCGGAACAGCTCGGAGAGCATCACGCGGATCACGTTCACGCGATCCGGTACGGTGATCCCAGCCAGTTTTTCCACCGCCAGCACGTACGGCATCTCGTTGACGCAGCCGCCGAGATATTCAATACGGTCGGTATACGGGATGTAGCTGTGCCAGGACTGACGCTCGCCCATCTTCTCGGCGCCGCGGTGGTGATAACCGATATCCGGTACGCAGTCGACGATCTCTTCGCCGTCCAGTTGCAGAATAATGCGGAACGCACCATGCGCCGATGGGTGGTTCGGACCGAGGTTGAGGAACATGAAGTCCTCGTTGTCGGTGCCGCGCTTCATGCCCCACTCTTCCGGTTTAAAGGTCAGCGCCTCCATCTCCAGATCCTGTTTGGCTTTGGTCAGCTCAAACGGGTCGAACTCGGTGGCACGCGCCGGATAATCTTTACGCAGCGGGTGACCTTCCCAGGTCGGCGGCATCATGATGCGACGCAGGTTCGGGTGACCATCGAAGGTAATGCCAAACATTTCCCAGGTTTCACGCTCATACCAGTTGGCGTTGGGGAACAGTTTGGTGAAGGTCGGCAGATGCAGATCGTTTTCCGACAGCGCCACCTTGAGCATGATGTCGCGGTTGCGATCGATGGAGATCAGGTGATAGAAAACGGAAAAATCCGCGGCGGGCAGGCCATCGCGGTGCGTGCGCAGACGTTCGTCCATGCCGTGCAGGTCAAACAGCATCACGTAAGGCTTCGGCAATTTCTTCAGGAAATCACCCACCTCCAGCAGCTGTTCACGCTTCACCCATACCACCGGTACGCCGGTACGGGTTGGCTGAACGGTAAAGGCATCCGGCCCAAAGCGGTTGCGCAGTTCGCCAATCACCGGGTCATCAAGGTGATCGCGGGTTTGCCAGGCTGGTGCGGCGTCATGCGCGGTTAAATCGGTCATATTGTTCACCATTGCAAAAGGTCCGTGGTGACTGCCGGCGAGACTTCGCGCTGTTGTAGATTGATTTGCGAAGTGGTTCTCCCGCCCGCAGGCGCAAATTAAATCTCGTCCGGCGTCCGCAGATTGGTCACTGCAATACGTTCGCCGCGTTTACGCTCGCGTTCCGACTGCATATTGGCGCGATAAACGCCCTGATCGCCAACCACCCATGAGAGCGGACGACGTTCTTTACCAATGGACTCCTGCAGCAGCATCAGCGCCTGCATATAGGCCTCCGGACGCGGCGGGCAGCCCGGGATGTACACATCGACCGGAATGAATTTATCCACGCCCTGGACGACGGAATAGATGTCGTACATCCCGCCTGAGTTGGCGCAGGCGCCCATGGAGATCACCCACTTCGGCTCCAGCATCTGATCGTAGAGACGCTGAATAACCGGCGCCATTTTGGTAAAGCAGGTTCCCGCGACCACCATCAGGTCCGCCTGACGCGGAGAGGCGCGCAGAACTTCTGCCCCAAAACGCGCAACGTCATGCACCGCAGTGAATGACGTCACCATTTCCACATAACAGCAAGAAAGGCCGAAGTTGTACGGCCAAATTGAGTTCTTACGGCCCCAGTTCACCATGTCATGCAGCGCGTGTTCGAGTTTCCCCATATACACGCTTTTATTGACTTCCTGCTCCAGAGGATCGGTAACGATCTCCTGTTTCTGCAGGGGGTAACGGTCGTTCTCACCGTTAGGATCTATGCGGGTGAGCGTATAATCCATCTTATTGCCTCGCTTTTACTGCATATGACGGTTAGTGGGACTGTCTGTTTCCGGGTTAACCAGCGTGCGACGGGAACGCGCAGGCGTCCAGTCCAGTGCGCCGATGCGAACGAGATAAACCAGACCAGCCAGTAGCACTAAAATGAAAATTGCGGCTTCCACAAAGCCGACCCAGCCGCTCTCGCGGATAGAGGTCGACCATGCGTAGAGATACAGGGCTTCCACGTCGAAGATAACGAAGAACATGGCAACCAGATAAAACTTCGCAGAAAGACGTAAGCGGGCCGAACCGACGGAGTCGATCCCCGATTCAAACGGCGTGTTTTTACTACGCGCGCGCGCGCGACCGCCAAGGTACCAACCGCCGACGAGCATGAGGCAGCACAGGCCGATAGCGATGATGAGAAATATAGCGAATGCCCAATGATGAGCGATGACTTCAGTGGATGTTGACATACGCATTGCTTAACCAAAAAAGTGTAGCGCCAAAACCCTCTGCTCTTACTGGCAGATGAACGCCACAGCGTTTCACGGGAGGAATAAAAAATAACCGTGCAAAAAAGCGTCCCTGGTCGATGTGAGAAGCCCAGATGCCGTGGCTTTTTACCCCTTTCTTTAACCTTTTGTCAACTTTAACAAAAGTTTTCATAACATTAATTTACATTGGAATCTTTTCATTAACATTAAATGCCCTTTTCTGCGAAATAACCTTGCATACTGTTCGGTTTTAGTGTTGTTGAATCGTGTCCGTTTCCGTCGTAAATCAAAAATCCCTTCTATTTTGACAGGATTTAGCCTCGATTCCTCCCCCCAAAGAGGGGTATTTTCTTGATCTGCGACACGGTTTTGTTAATTACCCCAGGAAATCGGCAACAATCCATCCGGTTTTTTAACATTAGCAGGAAGTGTTGAAAGTGCAGGGAAAAGTCGACAAGCTGAGCGCCTTGTCACGCCAATACGCTGATTTTTCTGCAAAGAAATACAAAACAGATTCAAAACATCAATAAGAGTGCAAAAAAAAGAGCCGCCAGGGGGGAAACCAACTCCTGAGGCTCTTTTTGGGCACTTACATTCTGTTACCAGTTTTTGTGATCTTTGTTAGCAAGAATACCCTTACAAAACCAAAGTATTCCCTCCCTCTTCCGGAGTAAGTGCTGTGCCCGTTTCCCAGGGATGGATCTCCTGGCTCAGAGACTGAAAAATCGCCTGCGGCAGTTCGCTCACCGTCCGTGGATTGCAGCTGACGACGTACCGGGTGTCCGGCAACGCCGGTAACCCCTCACTGATGCCAGCCACGCGTAGATCCGGGCTCATCATTTCGACCGGGCGCGCCGTCACGCCCAGCCCGGCCTTCACCGCCGCTTTCACGCCCGATAGCGAGGAAGCTCCGTGGGCCAGATGCCAACTGACGCGAGCAGTTTCCAGCGCGGCGATAATATCCTGGCGGAATGGACTTGGCTCTTCGAGCAGGATCAGGGGGATAGATTCCCCCTTCGCCAGCACATATTCCGCTGCACAATACCAGAGAGTAGGTGATGTTCTCAGGGTGAAAGAGGTAAAGCCGGGAGGCTGATGGGTGGTCAACGCCAGATCGACCAGCCCCTCGGCCAGCATCTCCATGATGGCGGCATGGGGGTGAACTTTGATCTCCAACGTCATTCTGGGATAGAAACAGCCAATGCGGTTTAACAAAAACGGCAGGATGGTGTCAGCCGTTTCTTCTGACGCACCGATGCTCAGAGCCCCCTGCAGGCTGCCATACATCAGCGACATACAGGCTTCATCGTTAAAACGGAGAATTTTGCGGGCATAGCCCAGCAGCTGGATCCCCTGCTCGGTCAGCAGCTTATTGCGGCCGTGGCGGGCGAAAAGCTCTTTGCCCACCAGCTGTTCCAGGCGTTGCATTTGCTGACTGACCGCGGACTGAGTACGACACACTGCGGAGGCGGCGGCGGCAAAAGTGTTCAAATCAGCGACCGCGACAAAGGTACGCAGCAGATCGAGATCGAGGTTGAGTATGGGACGAGTTGTATTAATCATCTTTCTTCACTTACAGGTGGCTAACGCTGACCTGCCTTGTTGATGCTTTACGCCAGGTTTCCGGCTATTCCCTGAGCCTCGTGCTCACCGTCTAACGGCGGATAAACAACTGGACGAACGTTATTACATGCCAAAGTACTCGTCTGGGCAAATGCGCAGAACTGCGGAGTAATATATTGTTCGTATTTCTCATTATTATTTATTACCACGACCAGCCAGGCGCCATACGTCGCCGCGGGAACCCGGTCAGTGATGCTGAGAAAATCGCTCTTCTGGCGTAACTTTCCGGCAGAAAAGGAACAATAAAATCCTGTAATAACAATATATTAAATCTCAATGCAACCGCAGTTCTTGGCGGTTAACACGGATATTAACGGTGATATTCTAACCTATCCCCCTCCTTTTTATAAGCCTTAATAAGGATTAACTGAGACAATTTTAAATTTTTTTCAACATTTTATATTAATTAACAAACCTCAGATTATTACCCGCTAAAAATAATAATAATGTGGTCGCACGCTGTTTTTTATTAAAATTATTTAACATCAAAATTACAAGCCAATCGCGCTTGTATGCAGGATAGCGTTTTTTAGCGACTCCCCCTTCTCCCTCCCCATATTACCGGGCAAACAAACGAGATAAATGATGGCAAAATCGCTACTTAATCTATATTTACGACCAAAAAATCGACATAAAAAGGCATAAGCCACAGACCAAATCCGCAATCGGTAGATAAATCAATTGCACTTAAAATCCGGCGTTAGCAAAATCTTCTCCTGCAAAGCCTTCAAAACAGCGGGGAGGGGGAGTACATTGTTCCGTGCTGACTTCCACGGCAGGGAGTGGCGATAACAGCTAAAAGGTCAAGATTCATGTCCCCCATCGAAAAATCCAGCAAGTTAGAGAACGTCTGTTATGACATCCGCGGCCCGGTTCTGAAAGAAGCCAAACGTCTTGAAGAAGAAGGCAATAAGGTTCTGAAACTGAACATCGGCAACCCGGCGCCATTCGGCTTCGAGGCCCCTGACGAGATCCTCGTCGACGTCATCCGCAATTTGCCTACCGCCCAGGGTTACTGCGATTCGAAAGGATTGTACTCGGCGCGTAAAGCTATCATGCAGCATTACCAGGCCCGGGGTATGCGCGATGTCACGGTGGAAGACATCTATATCGGCAACGGCGTGTCCGAGCTGATTGTGCAGGCGATGCAGGCGCTGTTAAACAGCGGCGATGAGATGCTGGTTCCCGCCCCGGACTACCCGCTGTGGACGGCGGCGGTGTCGCTTTCCAGCGGCAAAGCGGTGCACTATCTGTGTGACGAATCCTCTGACTGGTTCCCGGATCTGGACGACATCCGCGCAAAAATCACACCGCGCACCCGCGGGATCGTGATCATTAACCCTAACAACCCCACCGGCGCGGTCTATTCCAAAGAATTGCTGCAGGAGATCGTGGAGATCGCTCGTCAGCATAATCTGATCATTTTCGCCGATGAAATTTACGACAAGATCCTCTACGACGAAGCCCAGCATCACTCTATTGCCGCCCTGGCGCCGGACCTGCTGACGGTGACCTTTAACGGATTGTCGAAAACCTATCGCGTTGCTGGCTTCCGTCAGGGCTGGATGGTGCTGAATGGCCCGAAAAAACACGCGAAGGGCTATATCGAAGGGCTGGAGATGCTGGCTTCAATGCGTCTGTGCGCCAACGTGCCGGCCCAGCATGCTATCCAGACGGCGCTGGGCGGCTATCAGAGCATCAGCGAATTCATCATCCCCGGCGGACGCCTGTATGAACAACGCAACCGCGCCTGGGAGCTTATCAACGATATTCCGGGCGTCTCCTGCGTGAAGCCAAAAGGCGCGCTGTATATGTTCCCGAAAATCGACGCCAAACGCTTCAATATTCATGACGACCAGAAAATGGTGCTCGACTTCCTGCTGCAGGAGAAAGTCCTGCTGGTGCAAGGCACCGCCTTTAACTGGCCGTGGCCGGATCACGTACGCATCGTGACCCTGCCGCGCGAAGACGACCTGGAGATGGCTATCTCCCGCTTTGGCCGCTTCCTCTCCGGCTACCATCAGCTTTAATCGCGCCGCCGCCGGCATTTGCATCCGGCGGCGATCCCTGCGCACAATGGAACCCGATGTTGTCACTGATTAAGGGTCCCTATGAGTCAGAGTCATTTCTTTGCCCACCTCTCCCGCCTGAAACTGATTAACCGCTGGCCGCTGATGCGCAACGTGCGCACCGAAAATGTCTCCGAACACAGCCTGCAGGTGGCGATGGTCGCCCACGCGCTGGCGGCGATTAAAAACCGCAAATTTGGCGGCCAGGTCAACGCCGAGCGTATCGCCCTGCTGGCGATGTACCATGACGCCTCGGAAGTACTAACTGGCGACCTCCCTACTCCGGTGAAATATTTCAATTCGCAGATTGCCCAGGAATATAAGGCGATTGAGAAAATTGCTCAGCAAAAGCTGGTGGATATGGTCCCTGACGAGCTGCGCGATATTTTCGAGCCGCTGATTGATGAGCATCACTACAGTGAGGAAGAGCAGTCGATCGTTAAACAGGCTGACGCCCTCTGCGCTTACCTGAAGTGCCTCGAAGAGCTGTCTGCAGGCAATAACGAATTTCTGCTGGCCAAAGGTCGGCTGGAAAAGACCCTGGCATCGCGGCGCAGCGCGGAGATGGATTACTTTATGCAAGTGTTCGTCCCAAGCTTCCAGCTGTCGCTGGACGAAATTAGCCAGGATTCGCCGCTGTAAGGTTCTGGCCGGGCGGCGGTTGTGCTCTACCCGGCCAGAATATCTTAAAACGGAAACAGTACCGGGATTAGCAGGACGCAGACCACCATCACCAGTATGGTAAAGGGCACGCCTATTTTGACAAAATCGCTAAATGAGTACTTGCCCGGGCCAAGCACCAGGGTGTTAACCGGCGAGGAGACCGGGGTCATAAACGCCGCCGAAGCCGCCATCGCCACCACCATGGCAAAAGGATAGGGTGAGACGCCCATTGACTTCGCCGCCGCTAAGGCAATAGGCGCCATCAGCACCGCCGTGGCGGTGTTTGAGATAAACAGCCCAATCGCCGCGCACATCACGAACAGGCAGCCGAGCATCAGATAAGGCCCCTCGCCTCCGGCGACATCCATCAGTCCCTTCACCACCAGATCCACCCCGCCGGTTTTTTGCAGCGCCAGGGCAAACGGCATCATCCCAACAATCAAAATAATGCTCGGCCAGTGGATCGCCTTGTAGGCGCTCTCGGCATTGATGCAGCGGAATTTGCCCATCAGCAGACAGGCGATAATCGCGGCAATTGGGTTGGGAATTTCATCGGTGAGCATCAGGGCTACCATCAGCACCAGGCAGAAAATCGCATGCGGAGCCTGGCTGTGGGCCGGCGAAGCGTCATCGACCTCAACCGGCATATTGAGCACCACGAAATCCCGGCCGCGCTTCGCCAGCAGGGCAATTTGCCGCCAGTTGCCGACCACCAGCAGGATATCGCCGAGCTGCAGCGGCTCGTCGACCACCGAACCATCCATCGCTTTGCCATCGCGCTTCATGCCGACGATATTGAGACCAAACCGGGTGCGGAAGGCTATCTCACGCACCGTTTTGCCCATCATCTCTGAATCCGGGATCAGCGCCACCTCCGCCATCCCCACATCCAGCGCCTGATCGGCAAAATACTCGCCGCGCAATACCATCGGCTCAAGCATTTGCTCGCCGCAGAACTGGCGTAAATCGACATCGGAGGCGGACATATCGATCAGCAGGACGTCGCGGGCGCGAAATTCCGATACCCCGTTGACGTTGACAATTACCCGGCGGAACCGCCGCCAGCGTTCAACGCCGATCACGTTGGCGCAGTAGCGCTCACGCAGCTTTAAATCATCCAGCCGCTGACCGATCATCGGCGAACCCGGGCGGATGGCCAGCCGGCGAGCGCGGCCGGTGAGGTGATATTCGCGGATCAAATCGCGGAAGGTGCTTCTTTTTCGCCCATCGCGTGCGGAGTCGCCATTATCCGTCTTCAGCATAAAGCGCACCGCCAGCATATAGACGATGCCCAGGATCAGCACCACCAGGCCAATCGGCGTGACGCTGAAAAAGCTGAAGCCGTGCAGTCCCTCGCGCAGCAATTCACTGTTGACCACCAGGTTGGGCGGCGTCGCCACCAGGGTCATCATCCCGCTGATAAGCCCGGCGAAGCTCAGCGGCATCATCAGCCGCGATGGCGAGGTATTCATCCGCGCCGAGACGCTAAGTACCACCGGGATGAAAATGGCGACCACCCCGGTGGAGCTCATAAACGCGCCCAGACCGGCGACGGTGAGCATCAGGTAGATCAGCATTTTGGTTTCGCTGTTCCCCGCCACGCTCACCAGCCATGCCCCCATTTTGGTGGCGACTCCGGTGCGCACCAGGCCATCGCCGATAATAAACAGGGCGGCAATCAGGATCACGTTAGGATCGCTGAATCCGGAAAAAGCTTCATTTAACGTCAGCGTTCCGCTGAGGACAAAGGCGACAATGACCATCAGGGCGATAGCATCCATGCGCACCTTGCCGGTAGCAAACAGCACAACCGCGATGGCCAGGAGGGATAAAACCCAAATCAATTCACCGTTCACAACGTTTCCTTGTCACAAGTGGGAGTCGACATAGTGGCATAAAAAAGCCCCGACGACGCGGGGCGAAATCATGGGTTTACGCTTTAAGACGCACATTTACCACGCCGTCAGTCTGGCGTTCAACCACCAGATCTTCCAGGCTGCTCAGCACGAGGTCGGCTTCACCCAGGCGAGGGGCATCGGCGGGCACGTTGACCGCGATAGTGCGACAGCCGGCCGCCAGTCCGGAGAGGAGCCCCGCCGGCGCATCTTCCACCACCGCGCACTCCCCGGCAGGCAGACCCAGCCGCTCGGCGCCCAGCAGATAGGCGTCCGGCGCCGGTTTACCGTGTTTCACCTGCTCGGCGGTGACGAACACCTCAGGCATCGGCAGGCCCGCCGCGCGGTGACGCGCGTGGGCAACCGGAATCGAACCGGAGGTGACAATCGCCCACGGGATCCCGGCCTCATTGAGCGTATTCAGCAGGGCTAATGCCCCCGGCAGCGCGACGATACCCTCAATATCAGTGGCTTCTATCTGCTCGAGGTAGCGAAATTCGGCCTGGATATCCTCCTCGCTGCGCCCCGGCATAAAATGGCGAATGGAGGTAATGGCCTGCTTGCCGTGAATAAAACTGAGAATTTCATCATGGTCAATGGCGAAACGATCCCCCCACTTGCACCATGAACGCTCCACCACCGGCAAGGAATCCACCAGCGTCCCGTCTAAATCGAACAGGAAACCTTTACACTGCACGGGCACCTCCCTCAGGCGTTGATAATTTGATTAATTTCATTACTGCTCAGATGATACTGGCGCGGGCAAGCGTGCCAGACGCTCAGCATCCGCTGATATTTCTCCCACATCGGGGTCTGCGAGTTAAAGCCATGGGTACCGGCGTCAAAATGGCTGTAGCGGCCTTCAACGTTGACCATAAAACGCACATAGCCGAGATAACGCGCTTCGGTGGCGGCATCAAATCCGAGGAAGGTGACCCGGCGTTCATCGATACCCGCCGCGTCTTTCAGGTTGGTCCAGGAGACGTGCAGCGCGTGGTACATCTCCATGATATCAATAACGGTACGGCAGGTTTCTTCCGTCAGCTGGCCGAACTCGCGGTCCAGTTCACGCATCTGTAGCCCATACCCACGCTCTATGATGGTTTGCAGACGACGGTAGCGTTCCGCATTATCCGGGTCGAGCATCGTCATCATTTTGTACTGATTGGATAAAATCAGACGCTGCGCATTGGTCATTTCCATGTTGTGACTCCTGTAGCACGGTAGGGCGTGAAATAAAGAAGGCGCATAAATCATGCGCCTTCTTTTATATGCGTTTTCCGTAGTGAATTACAAATCATCAAGGAAAGTTTTATCCAGTTGTTTGAAGGCGCGCTTAAGCGTGTCAGCCAGCGCCTGATAATCGGGCTTGCCTTCGACCGGTGCCAGCGCCTGCCCCGCCTCCTGCAGTTTGCCGCGCACTTCATAGAACCAGTTAAGAATGGAGGGCGGCAGCGGCGTCACCGAACGCTTACCCAACCACCAGAGTCCCTGCATCGGCAGGCTCAGCGCAAACAGCGCGGTAGCGACGGCGGGGCCCAGCTGGCCGCCAAGAGCTATCTGCCAGCAGAGGGTAAAAATGGCGATTGGCGGCATGATGCGGATGGCATAGCGGGTGGCACGAATAATGCGGTTTTCAATAAACACCGGCGCGAGGCGCTTGTCGAGAGGCCAGGTCTTTGCGTAATGCTGCCCGCGGTTGAACAAGCTAAAGAAGCTAACGGGGCGTTTCTCAGGGGTCGACATGGCTTTACCTCAACTTTACATATAAAACTTAAAAAATTCGTGCAAAACACCAACTATGCATGACATCGTTCAAAAGATTTTGGCAAAGGATGCCGCAATCAGGTATCCTGTGCCCGCCTGAAAGGGCGGTTAGACTCTTTGCCAGGCTAGTCAAATTATCGCATATTCTGCCATTGGCTGAAAATTATGCAAAATGGCATAAAATCAAATGTACTTCTCTCATCGTGCCCGAAAACAGAACAAGGCATGATGTTAATCATAAATGTCGAGGTCATCCTGCGCTACGCTAATGACACACTGACGTTTTTTTAGCCACGTATCATAAAAAGGTACTTCCATGTCGAGTAAGTTAGTACTGGTTCTGAACTGCGGTAGCTCCTCTCTGAAATTTGCTATCCTTGACGCCGTGAACGGCGACGAATATCTGTCCGGTTTAGCGGAATGCTTCCACCTGCCGGAAGCCCGTATCAAATGGAAAATGGACGGCAGCAAACAAGAAGCCGAGTTAGGCGCGGGCGCCGCGCACAGTGAAGCGCTGAACTTTATCGTTAACACTATTCTGGCACAAAAACCAGAACTGTCTGCTCAGCTGACCGCAATCGGCCACCGTATCGTACACGGCGGTGAAAAATACACCAGCTCCGTGGTGATCGACGAGTCCGTAATTCAGGGTATTAAAGACGCCGCGTCTTTCGCACCGCTGCACAACCCGGCACACCTGATCGGCATCGCTGAAGCGCTAAAATCCTTCCCGCACCTGAAAGACAAAAACGTGGCTGTATTCGATACGGCGTTCCATCAGACCATGCCGGAAGAATCCTATCTCTACGCCCTGCCGTACAGCCTGTACAAAGAGCACGGCGTTCGTCGTTACGGCGCGCACGGCACCAGCCACTTCTACGTGACTCAGGAAGCCGCTAAGATCCTGAACAAGCCGGTGGAAGAGCTGAACATCATCACCTGCCACCTCGGCAACGGTGGTTCTGTTTCCGCTATCCGTAACGGTAAATGCGTTGACACCTCCATGGGTCTGACCCCGCTGGAAGGCCTGGTGATGGGTACCCGCTCCGGTGACATCGATCCGGCCATCATCTTCCATCTGCACGACACCCTGGGCATGAGCGTTGACGCGATCAACAAAATGCTGACCAAAGAGTCCGGCCTGCTGGGTCTGACCGAAGTCACCAGCGACTGCCGCTACGTGGAAGACAACTATCAGGAAAAAGCCGACGCTAAACGCGCGATGGACGTTTACTGCCACCGCCTGGCGAAATACATCGGTTCCTACACCGCGCTGATGGACGGCCGTCTTGACGCCGTTATTTTCACCGGTGGTATCGGTGAAAACGCCGCGATGGTGCGTGAGCTGTCGCTGGGCAAACTGGGCGTACTGGGCTTTGAAGTTGACCATGAGCGTAACCTTGCTGCCCGCTTCGGCAAGTCTGGCTTCATCAACAAAGAAGGCACACGTCCTGCCGTGGTTATCCCGACCAACGAAGAGCTGGTCATCGCGCAAGACGCCAGCCGTCTGACCGCATAATTCCACATCGCCAGCCCTGACCCGCAATAATTCGAGCTGCAGGAAGGCGGCGACACAGCAAAACCCCGGCCGCGTACAGCGCGTACGCCACCGGGGTGAGCAAGTAGAGCCAACGCACGTGCAACTTGAAAGATGACGGATAGCTGGCGGTGCTGTTTTGTATCCCGCCTGATACTGGCGGTAACGAAAGAGGATATACCGTGTCCCGTACTATCATGTTAATTCCTACCGGTACCAGCGTAGGTCTGACCAGCGTCAGCCTCGGTGTGATCCGCGCTATGGAACGCAAAGGCGTTCGTCTGAGCGTCTTTAAACCCATCGCCCAGCCGCGTTCCGGTGGCGATGCCCCAGACCAGACCACCACCATCGTTCGCGCCAGCTCCTCCACCACCACCGCCGCTGAACCGCTGAAGATGAGCCATGTTGAGTCTCTGCTCTCCAGCAATCAGAAAGATGTGCTGATGGAAGAGATCATTGCCAACTACCACGCGAATACTCAGGACGCGGAAGTGGTGCTGGTGGAAGGCCTGGTACCGACCCGTAAGCATCAGTTCGCCCAGGCGCTGAACTTTGAAATCGCCAAAACGCTGAACGCTGAAATCGTCTTCGTGATGTCTCAGGGCACCGACACGCCAGAACAGCTGAACGAGCGTATCGAACTGACCCGTAACAGCTTTGGCGGCGCCAAAAATACCAGCATCACCGGCGTTATCGTCAACAAACTGAATGCCCCTGTCGACGATCAGGGCCGTACCCGTCCTGACCTGTCGGAAATTTTCGACGACTCGTCGAAAGCAAAAATCGTGAAGATTGACCCGGCTCAGCTGCAGAAAGGCAGCACGCTGCCGGTGCTGGGCGCAGTGCCATGGAGCTTCGATCTGATCGCGACCCGCGCGATCGACATGGCGCACCATCTGAATGCGACCATCATCAACGAAGGCGATATCAATACCCGCCGCGTGAAATCCGTGACTTTCTGCGCGCGCAGCATCCCGCACATGCTGGAACACTTCCGCCCTGGTTCTCTGCTGGTTACCTCCGCAGACCGTCCTGACGTGCTGGTTGCGGCCTGCCTGGCGGCAATGAACGGCGTGGAAATCGGCGCCATTCTGCTGACCGGCGGCTATGAAATGGACGCGCGCATCAGCAAGCTGTGTGAACGCGCTTTCGCGACCGGCCTGCCGGTATTTATGGTCAACACCAACACCTGGCAGACCTCCCTGAGCCTGCAGAGCTTTAACCTCGAAGTACCGGTTGACGATCACGAGCGTATCGAGAAAGTTCAGGAATACGTGGCCAACTACATCAACGCCGACTGGATCGAATCGCTGACCGCGACCTCCGAGCGCAGCCGCCGTCTCTCTCCGCCAGCCTTCCGCTACCAGCTGACCGAGCTGGCGCGCAAAGCCGGCAAACGTGTCGTTCTGCCGGAAGGCGACGAACCGCGTACCGTGAAAGCGGCGGCGATTTGCGCCGAACGCGGGATCGCCACCTGTGTCCTGCTGGGTAACCCGGATGAGATCAACCGCGTAGCCGCGGCCCAGGGCGTGGAGCTTGGCGCCGGCATTGAAATCGTCGATCCGGAAGTGGTTCGCGAAAGCTATGTGGGTCGCCTGGTCGAACTGCGTAAGAACAAAGGCATGACCGAAGCGGTCGCGCGTGAGCAGCTGGAAGACAACGTGGTTCTCGGCACCCTGATGCTGGAACAGGACGAAGTCGACGGTCTGGTATCCGGCGCGGTTCACACCACTGCCAACACCATTCGTCCGCCGCTGCAGCTGATCAAAACCGCGCCGGGCAGCTCGCTGGTCTCCTCCGTGTTCTTCATGCTGCTGCCGGAACAGGTTTACGTTTACGGCGACTGCGCGATCAACCCGGACCCGACAGCCGAGCAGCTGGCGGAAATCGCTATTCAGTCCGCTGAATCCGCGATTGCCTTCGGCATCGAACCGCGCGTAGCGATGCTCTCCTACTCCACCGGTACCTCCGGCGCGGGTAGCGATGTCGAGAAAGTCCGCGAAGCGACCCGTCTGGCGCAGGAAAAACGTCCTGACCTGATGATCGACGGCCCGCTGCAGTATGACGCCGCGGTGATGGCTGACGTAGCGAAGTCCAAAGCGCCGAACTCACCGGTAGCTGGCCGCGCGACCGTGTTCATCTTCCCGGATCTGAACACCGGTAACACCACGTACAAAGCGGTACAGCGCTCTGCCGACCTGATCTCCATCGGGCCGATGCTGCAGGGTATGCGCAAGCCGGTCAACGACCTGTCCCGTGGCGCGCTGGTAGACGATATCGTCTATACCATCGCACTGACCGCGATCCAATCGGCTCAGCAGCAGAAGTAATCTGCCGCTGTGGTCAAAGCAAAAGGCAGCCGAATGGCTGCCTTTTTGTCGTCAGGAGGCGAGCGACGATTGCTGCCGCGCGTTTGCGATCTTTATTCGCGCTCGCTCTCTTCCGCATCATCATACTCATTACCGGCGTTGCGGGTCATCCACAGCGCCAGCGCTTTCAGGGAGTCCGGCGTGAACTCATCGCAGCGGGCGGTGATCTCTTCCGGCGTTAACCAGCACACCTCGCTGACCTCTTCTTCCTGCAGGGCGAACGGCCCGTGGGAGACGCAGCTGAACAGGCTTCCCCAGACGCGGCAGAATTTGTCTTCGTAATAAAACTGGCCGTGATCGGCAAACGGCACCCCGGCGATGCCTAACTCCTCTTCCGCCTCGCGACGGGCCGATTCCAGCAGCTGCTCATCAGCCTGCACGACGCCGCCAGCGGTGGCATCCAGCATGCCCGGATGAAAGTCTTTTGTCTCGGTGCGTCGCTGCACCAGAATTTTCCCCATTCCGTCATGAACGACGATATAGGTCGCCCGGTGGCGCAGGCACTGCGCGCGCATTTGCTCGCGGCTGGACTGTGCTATCACCTCATTGTTTTCATTAACAATATCGACCCATTCTGTGCTTGCCAAATGATTCTGTTCCGCCATCAGGAAACCTTACTTTAAATGCGCTCTCGCGGCGCGTCTTTATGATTGAGGGCTAAATTACGGGTAAATTGCAACCTCTGCAATAACCTGATTATCATTGAGTGCTAAAACCTGCAGCCGCCCCTGATCCAGCAGCCCATAGCTGGCGGAATATCCCCCTTTCGGGATACTCACTGAGCCGGGATTAAAGAGGTAAATTGCGCCGCGTTTTTCCGCGACCGGTATATGAGTATGGCCATATGCCAGGACATCGCCAGCGGCCAGCGGCGGCAGATTATCCGGACTATAGAGATGCCCGTGGGTCAGAAACAGGCGATAGCGTTCGCTAAGCACCTGCTGCCAGGGCGCGGTCATTGGAAAACGAAGCAGCATCTGATCCACTTCGCTGTCGCAGTTGCCGCGAACGGCAACAATGCGTTCCGCCACGCTGTTCAACCGCTCCGCCACCTCACCCGGCGCATACCCCTCAGGCAGCGCGTTGCGCGGACCGTGATTGAGCACATCGCCGAGTATGATCAGCCACCTGGCGCCGCTTTGCGCGAACCGTTCAAGCACGCGTTCCGTGGCGGGCAGCGAACCATGAATATCGGAGGCAAACATCAGCTTCATAGGTTCCATCTCCACTGGTTACGATGCCTCTATGATAGCGGAAGCGCGGCGGGTTATCAGCCTCAGCGTTTGGCGGAAAGCGCCACGTAACGCTGGATTGAGGCCCGCTGCCACTGGAAAGACGCATAATCAGCCAGCGCCTCCGGTACCTTATCGCCATTGAGAACCAGGCGATTGAGCATCAGCGCCAGGTCTGCGTCGGCAATAGACCATTCGCCAAATAAATTTTGCCCGCCGTGGGCCAGTAGCGTGGTGGCGGTGGCAAACAGCTTTTCCGCAGATTGCCTGCCGGCCTCGCTGAGGTCCGGCATTTTCGCCCCGCCAAACACCACGGCGGTGGATCGCTCTTCACGAATTGGCATCAGATCGCTGCGCAGCCAGGCCTGGATCTGCCGGGCGCGGGCTCGTTTTTGCAGATCATGCGGGTAGATGCGCTCCCACTCCGGCGGCGCGAAACGCTCATCCAGATACTCGGTAATCGCCGAAGACTCACTTAGCGCGAAATCATCAACCTCCAGCAGCGGTACGCGACGGGTGGCGGCATAGCCTGTCCAGCCCGCCTGCAGATGTTCGCCGCGGTTCAGGTCGACGGTTTTAAGGGTAAAAGGCAGGCTTTTTTCCTGCAGAGCGACATAGACAGACATCACGTACGGTGAGAAAAAATCGGCATCGGACCACAGGGTAATGACAGGCTGGCTCATAGCTTCCTCAAGGGTGGTAGACAGGACAATAAGCCAACATAGCCTGTCTTACAGGCGATGTCACTGCTCGAGCGCGGACGACACGTCGCCTGGCTGCCGGGTCGCTTGCGGAATTTCTCCCGGGTGGCGCAGCTTCACCTATACTCGAACAGTTTGCGACCCACGACGGCGGGAAATATTATGATCGATCTTTACTATGCACCCACCCCAAACGGCCACAAAATCACCCTGTTCCTCGAAGAGGCGGAGCTAGCCTATCGGCTAATTCGGGTCGATATCGGCAAAGGGGAACAATTTCATCCGCAGTTTCTGGCGATTTCGCCGAATAATAAAGTTCCGGCTATCGTCGACCACATGCCTGCTGACGGCGGGGCGCCGTTGAGCGTTTTCGAGTCCGGCGCCATCCTGCTCTATCTGGCGGAAAAAAGCGGTAAGCTGCTGAGCGGCGAGCTGCGGGAACGCTACGTCACGCTGCAGTGGCTGTTCTGGCAGGTCGGCGGGCTGGGGCCGATGCTGGGGCAAAATCAACATTTTTCCCACACCGCGCCGCAAACCGTGCCCTACGCTATTGAACGTTTTCAGGTGGAAACCCAACGACTGTATGGGGTGCTAAATCAGCGCCTGGGATGCAGCCCGTGGCTTGGCGGCGACCACTACAGTATCGCCGACATCGCCGCCTGGCCCTGGGTGAACTGCCATGTCCGACAGCGTATCGATCTGGCGAACTATCCGGCGGTGCACAACTGGTATGAGCGCATTAAGCAGCGGCCGGCAACGGCGGAAGCGATGTTAAAAATTCAGCTTTATTAACCCCCTGCTCGCCCGTCGCGCTTTGTTGTATGATTGCAGGACTTACACCACGGAGGAAGCCTGCAATGTCTCAACCAGACGCCATTATTCGTATTAAGAACCTGCGCCTGCGGACTTTTATTGGTATTAAAGAGGAAGAGATCGCCAACCGCCAGGACGTGGTAGTGAATGTAGCTATTCACTACCCTGCCGATAAAGCGCGCGACAGCGAGGACATCAATGATGCGCTGAACTACCGCACCATTACCAAGCGTATAATCAGCCATCTTGAGAATGGCCGTTTTTCGCTGCTGGAAAAATTAACTCAGGATGTGCTGAATATCGCATGCGAACATCACTGGGTCACATATGCTGAAGTGGAGATTGATAAACTTCATGCGCTGCGCTATGCCGACTCGGTGTCCATGACCATGAGCTGGCGTCGCTAACCATGTCAGGGAGGTGGTATGAAGATCCTGCTTACTGGTGGTACCGGCCTGATTGGCCGACATCTGATACCCAGATTGCTGGAGCTCGGGCATAGCGTCACGGTCTCCACGCGACATCCGGATACCGCCCGCGCCCGTCTCGATCCGCGCGTCACCCTGTGGCGCGATTTCGAGGGCCATCACCACCTCAATGACATTGATGCCGTCATCAATCTGGCGGGTGAACCCATCGCTGATAAACGCTGGACGGCCGAGCAAAAACAACGCTTGTGCCATAGCCGCTGGGATCTCACGCAGCGGCTGGTGGGCCTGATCCACGCCAGCGACACCCCTCCCTCCGTGCTGATCAGCGGGTCTGCCATCGGCTACTATGGCGACCTCGGCGAGGTGGTGGTGACCGAAGAAGAGCCACCGCACAATGAGTTTACCCATAAGCTGTGCGCCCGCTGGGAGCAAATTGCCTGCGAAGCGCAAAGCGAGCGCACCCGCGTCTGCCTGCTGCGCACCGGCGTGGTACTGGCTCCGCGGGGCGGTATTCTCGGCAAAATGACACCCGCCTTTAAGCTCGGCCTCGGCGGGCCTATCGGCAATGGCAGACAGTACCTGGCCTGGATCCATATCGACGATATGGTTAACGGCATTCTGTGGCTGCTGGATAACGATCTGCGCGGTCCGTTCAATATGGTTTCTCCCTACCCGGTGCATAACGAGCAGTTCGCCCATGCGCTGGGTCATGCGCTCCATCGACCGGCGATTTTCCGCGTTCCCGCAGCCGCTATCCGCCTGTTGATGGGGGAATCCGCCGTCCTGGTGCTCGGCGGCCAGCGCGCGCTGCCAAAGCGTCTGGAGGCCGCCGGCTTCGCCTTCCGCTGGTACGATCTGGACGAAGCGCTAAAGGATGTGCTGAGTTAATGGCTGACACAGGGGAGCATTGGCTCCCCTGATTCCATTCTGCTGGCTCATGCTCCACGCCTTGATGACCTCACCCTGGCGCTGCAGCATCGCCATATTCAGGACAACCAGCGCCCTTAATCGCCTGAATTCACCGCCAGCCGGCCGGTTCGCCGGTGTTACCTGGCAAAGCAAAGTGCTAAGGTAGGCTTTTCTTTCTGCGTATTGACTGCTTTATGACGACCATCACCACACCACGCCTTTCGCTTACCCGCTTTGTTACCGATGACTGGCCCTTTTTTCTGCGCCTGCGCCAGGATCCGCAGGTGATGCGTTTTATGGGGGAGGTGTTAAGCGAGGAGGCGCTGCGCAGCGTCTTCGTCAGTCGCTGTGCCGATCCCGGGGTGTTTGTATTGCGCGATAAATTCGGCGAGGCGCTGGGCGATATTGGGCTCCGCATCAGTCCGAAAAATCCGCACGAAGCTGACGTCGGCTACGCGCTGCTGCCTCAGGCTCAGGGAAAAGGCTATGCCAGCGAAGCGCTGCGGGCGGTCTGCGAGTATGGTTTCACCACCCTGGGGGTGCAGGCCATCAATGCCTGGGTGCTGGGTGAAAACCGTGGCTCATCGCGCCTGCTGGAGAAGCAAGGCTTTGTGCGCACCCAGGTGCTGGAGAAAGCCTATCATCTGAACGGCGTCGATTACGATGACTGGATCTATCGGCTGGAGCGGGAAGCTCATCCGGCGTCCACAGACGCCGGATGAGCCGATTATTTCAGCGAACCTTTCAGAAACTGCTGCAGGCGCGGGCTTTTCGGCGCGCCAAACAGCGCATCCGGATGCCCTTCTTCTTCAATTTTACCCTGATGCAGAAAAATGACATGTGAAGAGACGTGGCGGGCAAAGCCCATTTCATGGGTCACCACCACCATGGTTTTTCCCTCTTCCGCCAGCTGCTGCATAATGCGTAACACTTCGCCCACCAGTTCCGGATCCAGCGCGGAGGTCGGCTCATCAAACAGCAGCACTTCCGGTTCCATCGCCAGCGCGCGGGCAATAGAGACACGCTGCTGCTGGCCACCGGAAAGATGCACCGGATACTTCGCCTGCTGACGTTCGTCTATCCCGACCTTGGCCAGATATTTTACCGCCCGTTCGCGCGCTTCCTGTTTGCTTAAGCCCAGCACCTGAATCGGTGCTTCCATGACGTTCTCCAGCACCGTCATATGGCTCCACAGATTGAAATGCTGAAACACCATGGTCAACCGGGTGCGCAGCAGGCGCAACTGGTTCTTGTCGGCCACCTTCAGCTGGCCGTCTTTATCCCGTACCAGGCCAATATTTTGGCCGCTGACGACGATCGTGCCTTCGCTCGGTTTTTCAAGGAAGTTAATACAGCGCAAAAAGGTACTTTTTCCGGAACCCGATGAACCGATGATGCTGATAACGTCCCCGGCTTTCGCCTGCAGCGAGACGCCCTTCAGCACCTCGTGTTCCCCATAGCGTTTATGCAGATCGATAACGTTTAATTTATTGTCGGACATGGCGTTCTCAATGCGTCGAAGAAGGTTTGATATGCTGCAACCAGCGCTTTTCCGCTTTACGGAACAAGCTAATCAGCACATACGAGATAATTAAATAGAGCACCGCGGCGATGCCAAACGCGGTGAACGGCTGATAGGTGGCCGAGTTGATATCGCGGGCGATTTTCAGCAGATCCGGCACCGTAGCGGTAAACGCCAGCGCGGTGGAGTGCAGCATGAGGATCACTTCGTTACTGTAGGCCGGCAGTGCAATCCGCAGCGCGGAAGGCAGAATAATGCAGCGATACAGTTTGACCGAAGAGAAGCCGTAGGCCCGCGCTGCTTCAATTTCTCCGGCGGGTACTGAGCGGATCGCGCCGGCGAAAATTTCAGTGGTATAGGCGCAAGTATTCAGGGTTAACGCCAGAACCGTGCAGTTTAGCCCGCTGCGGAAAAAAGCGTTCAACAGCTCCGTGCCTTTGACGATTTCCAGGGTATACATGCCGGAGTAAAAAACCAGCAGTTGCACATACAGCGGCGTGCCGCGAAATATGTAAGTGAACAGCCAGATGGGGAACTGGATAAACTTATTGCTCGAGACGCGGCCGATGGCCAGAAACACCGCCAGGATGCCCCCCATTACCACTGAAGAGATCAGCAACCATAAGGTAATCGCCACACCGGTAAAGCGATAGCCGTCGGTCCACAGCAGTGATTTCCAGTACTCCTGAATAATTTCAATCACAGGTCAGCCCTCTTCACGCCAACGGTATAGCGGCGTTCGAGCAGCAGCAGTACGCCATTAGAAACGGTGGTAAACACCAGATAAATCAGGCCGCAGACGATGGCGAAGTAGAACGGCTGCCAGGTGCTTTTCCCGGCCAGCTGCGTGGCTTTGACCACATCCTCCAGCCCCAGCAACGAGACCAGCGCCGTCGCCTTGAGGATAACCTGCCAGTTGTTGCCTATCCCCGGCAGCGCGTAGCGCATCATCGCCGGGAAGAGAATACGCCGGAACGTCTGCCCGCCGCTAAAGCCAAAGGCGGTAGCCGCTTCGATATGCCCCTTCGGCACCGCCAGGTAGGCGCCGCGGAAGGTTTCCGTAAAATAGGCGCCATAGATAAAGCCGAGGGTAATAATCCCGGCGATCATCGGATCGATATCAAACTGGGCCATGCCCAGCGCGTCGGTAACGCTGTTTAGCGCAATCTGCAGGCCGTAGAAAATCAGCAGCATCAGCACCAGATCGGGCACGCCGCGGATCAGAGTGGTATAGCCTTCAAACACCAGCGCCAGTGGACGGTTGCTCGATAACTTTGCGCCAGCGCCCGCCAGCCCTATCAGGACGGCGAGAACGACCGAGCTGAGCGCAAGCTCCAGGGTGACGAGCGCACCCTGCAAAATAACCTGTGAAAACCCATACAGCATGCTGCCTACCCTGTCTGTCATTCACCATTGCGCGCGAAACGCACGCAATGGCGAGGCGTGAGAATTATTCGCCGTATACGTTAAAATCGAAATATTTTTTCGCCAGCTTGTCGTAGGTGCCGTCCTTACGCATCTCTGCAAACGCCTTATTCAGCGCTTCACGCAGTTCGTTGTCTTCCTTACGCAGCCCCATACCGGTGCCAACACCAAACAGTTTCTCGTCTTTGATTGACGGGCCACCAAACTGGTAATCTTTACCAATAGGCTGTTTCAGGAACCCTTCGCTGGCCGCGACCTCATCCTGGAACGCGGCGTCGATCCGGCCGGCGGTCAGGTCGGAATAGATATTGTCCTGCCCCTGATAGGAGACAATTTCGATACCTTTCGGCGCCCAGTGCTCATTGCCATAGGTTTCCTGAGTCGTCCCCTGCAGCACGCCCACGCGCTTACCCTTGAGGGTGGCGAGATCCGGCGTTACCGGGCTGCCCTTTTTCACCACCAGACGCGAATCTGCCGCATACAGCTTGTCAGTGAAGGCAATTTCCTGCTGGCGCTTTTCAGTAATCGACAGCGAAGACATAATCGCGTCGATTTTCTTCGCTTTTAAGGAGGGGATCAGCGCATCCAGCGGGTTTTCAACAAAGGTACATTGCGTATTAATACGCTTACACAGCTCTTTTGCCAGATCGATATCAAAACCGACCAATTCTCCCTGCGCATTCTTCGATTCGAAGGGAGCATAAGTCGGATCGGTACCGATACGAATTTTTTGCGGGATGGCGGCAAAGACCGTGGAAACGCTGGAAAGGGCCAGCGCTAAAGAGAGAGACAACGCCAGTTTTTTCATAACTATCCTCGACAGACTGTCATTCTAACGGGTTTATTAGAACTATTTACGCCAGTTATCGTGCCATTATTCGCCCCTTAAGGGCAAAGATTTATGCACCAGAAAGGCCGATTTTTTGCATCAGAAACGCTTAACTATGCATTTTTTAGCCAAAAAACTGGCTGCTTTTGCACTGAAATGATCCACAACGCGTTTAGATGCACCCTTTTGGGGCATGAATACGAACCTGGCGGCAGGCCCACCCCATTGTGCGGGCCTGCAGCAGTCTTAGTCGCCGTACACGTTAAAATCGAAGTATTTCTTCGCCATTTTGTCGTAGGTGCCGTCTTTACGCATTTCGCCCAGCGCTTTATCAAACGCGGCTTTCAGCTCGGCGTCTTCCTTACGCAGGCCGATACCGGTGCCGTCGCCAAAGTACTTTTTGTCTTTAACGGACGGGCCGGCGAAGGCGAAATCTTTCCCGGCAGGCTGTTTCAGGAAGCCTTCGCTGGCGGCGACTTCATCCTGCAGCGCCGCATCCAGACGGCCAGCTGCGAGGTCTGAATAGATCAGATCCTGGTTCTGGTAAGCCACCACGTCAACGCCCTGGCTGCGCCAGCGGTCGTTAGCATAGGCTTCCTGAGTAGAACCCTGCAGCACGCCGACGTGCTTGCCTTTCAGCGCCTCCAGCGTCGGCTGGATCGGCGACCCTTTGGCGGCGATCAGACGCGAGTCAGCGGCATATAGCTTGTCAGAGAAGGCGATCTCTTGCTGGCGCTTCTCGGTAATAGAGAGGGAAGAGATGATGGCGTCGATTTTCTTCGCTTTGAGGGAGGGGATCAGGGAGTCAAAATCACTGCCGACCCAGGTACATTTCACCTTAATTCGGGAGCACAGCTCATTGCCTAAATCGATATCAAAACCAACAAAGTCCCCTTTCGCGTCTTTCGACGAAAATGGCGCATAGGTCGCGTCAGTGCCAATGCGAATGCTCTGCGGCAGAGCAGCAAACACGCTGGCCGTGCTGCTCATTCCCACGAGTAAAGAGAGAGCCAGAATCGTCTTCTTCATACAGTACCCTTAAGTGTCGTGATGTGGTGCGTTGCTTGTTATGGTGATTGCCGATCAATCCTGCAGTTTTTGTGCCATCTTCCCGGTGCGTGCCGGGAACAGGGTTAAATTTGTTAAAATAAAGTTGCAGGATTGTCTTAAAAGGGAAGATACCAGCATTACTGGCGAAACCGCAGCGCCTGAGCGCAAAAAGACGAAATAAATGTCGAGGATTTGATCGCGGCAACAAATTTGCACCACCGGAGCGCAAGCGTACATTTCATGCACCACTATAGTGCGACACTAGGCCCCCTGCCAGCGGGTAAACAAGTCGTGCTCCAGACTAATATCAAATTGATCGAGTACCCGATTGACGGTCTGGTTGATAACATCGTCCAGGCTTTGTGGCCGGTGGTAAAAAGCCGGTACCGGCGGCATTATCACCGCCCCCAGCTCTGCAGCCTGAACCAGCAGACGCAGATGGCCCAAATGGAACGGCGTTTCCCGCACGCAGAGCACCAGCGGACGACGCTCTTTCAGCACGACATCCGCCGCCCGGGTCAGCAGGCCATCCGTATAGCTATGGACAATGCCCGAGAGCGTCTTCATTGAGCAGGGTAAAATCACCATCCCGGCGGTTTTAAACGAACCGGAAGAGATACTGGCGGCGATATCGCGGGCGTCATGCACCACATCGGCTAGCGCCTGCACCTCCCGTACGGAGTAGTCGGTCTCCATGGCCAACGTCTGGCGCGCCGCCTGGCTGAGGATGAGATGAGTTTCAATATCCGGCACATCTCTTAGCACCTGCAGCATCCGCACGCCGTAAATGGCGCCGCTGGCGCCGGAAATGCCAATAATAAGTCGTTTCACGTTCTGTTACCCCTTGCGCGTGTGCCGCAGACTTTGCCGGATTATAGCCTCTGGCGCAACTATTGACGCACAGTTGAGGGGCGAAAAAAAGCCCGCCGTCCTTTCGGTACGGCAGGCCCGCGACGCGTGAACGGCTTAACCCTCGTTGTGCATCTCGAGGTTTTCGACTTCGTTCTGCAGCTGGACCGCTTTGGCATCATCGTTACGCAGGGAGTCAAGATAGTCGAGGTACTGCTGGTCGACATCCCGGGTCACATATACGCCGTTGAACACCGAGCATTCAAACTGCTGAATATCCGGGTTCTCCGCGCGCACCGCGTCGATCAGATCGTTGAGATCCTGGAAAATCAGGCCGTCGGCGCCAATGATCTGGCGGATCTCATCCACTTCGCGGCCATGGGCGATCAGTTCGTTGGCGGTCGGCATATCGATACCGTACACGTTCGGGAAACGAATTTCCGGCGCAGCGGAGGCGAGATACACTTTTTTCGCCCCTGCTTCACGCGCCATCTCAATGATCTGCTCCGAGGTGGTGCCGCGTACAATGGAATCATCGACCAGCAGCACGTTCTTATCGCGGAATTCCGCACGGTTGGCGTTAAGCTTACGGCGAACAGATTTACGACGCAGCTGCTGACCGGGCATGATAAACGTCCGGCCGACGTAGCGGTTCTTCACGAAGCCCTGACGATAAGGTTTGTCGAGAATGCGGGCGATTTCCAGCGCGATGTCGCAGGAGGTCTCCGGGATCGGAATAACAACGTCAATATCCAGATCTTCCCACTCGCGGGCAATCTTTTCGCCCAGCTTAGTCCCCATGTTGACGCGGGCGCTGTAGACGGAAATTTTGTCAATAAACGAGTCCGGACGGGCAAAATAGACGTACTCGAACAGGCACGGGTTGCTGACCGGATTATCGGCACACTGACGGGTATAGAGCTGGCCCTTCTCGGTAATATAGACCGCTTCGCCCGGCGCCACATCGCGCAGGAATTCAAAACCAAGCGTATCAAGGGCCACGCTCTCCGAGGCCACCATATACTCGGTGCGACCGTCGCCAACGTCACGTTTACCCAGCACCAGCGGACGAATGCCGTTAGGGTCGCGGAAGGCCACCATGCCATGCCCGATGATCATCGCCACGCACGCGTACGCGCCGCGGATCAGGCGGTTGGTCGCCGCAATCGCCGCGAAGATGTTGTCCGCTTCCAGCGGGTAGTGACGGAAGTTATCCAGCTCACTGGCGAAAATATTGAGGAGGATTTCGGAATCAGAGGTGGTATTGATATGGCGGCGTTTTTCTTCAAACAGCTTTTTACGCAGCTCGTGCGCATTGGTCAGGTTGCCGTTATGCGCCAATGTGATGCCATACGGCGAGTTAACGTAAAACGGCTGCGCCTCGGAGGCGCTGGAGCTGCCCGCCGTAGGATAACGCACGTGGCCAATACCCATATTGCCCTGCATACGCTGCATGTGGCGGGCCTCGAATACGTCGCTTACCAGCCCGTTAGCCTTACGCAACCGGAAGCAGTTGTTGGCATCAATGGTGATGATGCCAGCGGCATCCTGTCCACGGTGCTGGAGCACCGTTAGCGCATCATAAATCGACTGGTTAACCGGCATAACACCGGCGATACCGACAATACCGCACATACGTCTTTTCCTCGTTCAGCAACGACCCAAAGTCTATACTTTAGGCAAGAAACTTGACGAGCTTTGCAGGTATTCAAAAAACCATCTGATGACGGGGGTAAAATAGGGAATAAACTGCGACTGATGCCAGTCATCGCTCTTCGCCATCCCGGTAAAGGTGTCCAGGAAGAACAGGATAGCGGCGATGATCAGCACCCCACGTAGCGCGCCGAAGCAGATCCCCAATACCCTGTCGGTTCCTGACAAACCGGTCTTCTCCACCAGCTGGCCTATCACATAGTTCACGATAGCGCCAACGATGAGCGTCACGATAAACAGCGCCGCAATAGCAATCCCATTTCGAACCCGTTCATCCTCAAAGCCCGTAAACCAGACAGACAGGTCAGCGTAGTAATGGCTGGCGACATAAAACGCGCAACCCCACGTGACTAACGATAAAGCTTCGCGAACAAAGCCGCGGATCAGGCTGACCAGGCAAGAAAGACCCAGCACCGCCATAATGGCGTAATCAATCCAGACCATATACGTCCCACGATTTACGCCCTGTCGTCCAGTTCGGGGCGCATTCTAACAGAAAAAGAAAACGTTTGCGTAGGGATTTCCATGCCCTACAGAAATAAAAATGGCGCTGAAAAAACATTCAACGCCAGACTGCCTTTCGCCTCTTCAGGGCGGCTGAGACAGGGTTTGCGGGGCGTTTCTCCCCGCCACGTTCTCTCCGCATGGCGGAAAAAACAATCAGTTCGGGGTGAAGCCCATCACCACCCCGCTAAGCCCGGAGATCTGCTGCAGATCGCCCAGCTGGCCTTTCAGCTTGTCTTTTGACGCATCCGGGCCGACGAGGATGCGGGTAATTTTACCCTGTACCGGCGTCGAAGGCGACGTATAGACTTTGAAACCTGAGGCCCGCAGTTTACCGACAATCTCATTCACCTTATCGGCGTTCTTTAACGCGCCCAGCTGAACCACATAGGCTTTGCCGGTCGGCGCCGGCAGGGCCGCCTGCTGCTGCGGTGGCTGTTGCTGCTGTGGCTTAGCCGGCGGCGGCGTTGGCGTCGCGGCCTGCTGTTGCGGCTGCGGTTTCGGCTGCGGCTTGGGCTGCGGTTTCGCGGCCACCACCGGCTCCTGAACGTCATCGAAGCTGTTGCTGTTCACCGGAATACGCGATGGATCTAACGATGGCGCGGCGGCATCGCCCGCCCGCACCTCTTCCGCCGCCCCTTCCGGCGGTTGCGAAGGCAACGCCTGGGTTGCCGCCGGCAACATATCCGGTTCATCGCGATCGCCCGGTTTCGGTACCAGCGGGATCGCGGCAAACTCATCCTGGTAATGCTTTTTCTGCCCGTCCAGCAGCCCTGGCAGGATAATCACCCCCAGCGCCACCAGCACGATTGTCCCGACTAAACGGTTCTGAAACTTACTCGCCACCGATTCTCCCCGCGTCTATCTCTTCCATAACCTGTGCTACGGTGTGAAACGAACCACACACCAGCACGGTATCTTCCACTTTAGCGTCAGCCATGGCCGCACGCCACGCCTGCGCCACGCTGCTATAGACTGTACCGCAGCGCAAATGTTCCACCAGCTGCTCTGCCGTCGCGCCGCGCGGGCCTTCCAGCGGCGCGCAGTACCAGGCATCGACTTCCGGGGCCAGATTGGCCAACGTGCCGGCGATATCCTTATCATGCAGCATACCAATAACCGCCAGCACGCGTCCCGTTTTCGCTAACGTTTTGAGACGCCCGGCGAGATAGGCCGCCGCGTGCGGGTTGTGCGCCACATCGAGGATCACTCGCGGGGCGTCGCTAATTATCTGAAAGCGTCCCGGGAGCATCGCATCGCGGATCCCTGCGCGCAGGATAGCGTCATCCACGGCAAGTCCGCTGGCGCGCAGCGCCGCCACGGCCGTCGCCGCATTCGGCAACGGCACCTGAGGCAGAGGCAGGTGGCTTAACGCCCCTGCCGTATCGCGGAAGGACCACGTTTCGCCCTCCACCTCATAGCGCCAGTCGACGCCGCGGCGCTGGAGCAGCGCGCCCTTCTCGCTAGCCACTTCCGCGATGGTGAGCGGCATATCCGGCTCCCCCACCACCGCCGGTTTACCGGCGCGAAAGATGCCCGCTTTTTCCCGGCCGATACTTTCGCGATCCGGCCCCAGCCAGTCGGTATGATCGAGGGCGATGCTGGTGACCACCGCGACGTCGGCATCAACGATGTTGGTGGCGTCGAGACGCCCGCCGAGCCCGACCTCAAGGATCACCACATCCAGCTGCGCCTGCTTAAACAGCCACAGCGCCGAGAGCGTGCCGTATTCAAAATAGGTCAGCGAGATGTCACCCCGCGCCGCTTCGATTTCAGCAAACGAAGCCGTATGCGCCGCCTCCGGCAGTTCAGCCCCCTGAATGCGCACGCGTTCGGTGTAGCGCACCAGATGCGGAGAGCTGTAGACCCCCACTTTATAACCAGCCGCCATCAGGATGGTTTCCAGCGTGCGGCAGGTGGTGCCTTTGCCATTGGTGCCCGCGACGGTAAAAACGAACGGCGCCGGTTTAACGATATCCATCTGCCCGGCGACCTCGCTGACGCGCGCCAGCCCAAGGTCGATGGTTTTACTGTGCAGATGTTCCAGATAAGAAAGCCACGTAGCCAGGGGCGACGTGGCCTGAGGAATAGGATCTTTTTCCATGATGCCCGTAAGAATTGACGGTTAACGCGTATGAATAAAAAAGGGCAGCGCCGCCAGGCCCTGCCCTCTGCTTTATCAGGCCTCAGGTTCCTGATCCGGTGCCGGCGGCACCACCACGCCTTCATGAGGCGCTTCCGAAACGGCAACCGGCGCCGGCAGGTTCATCAGCTTCGCCAGAATGCTGGCCAGCTTGAGACGCATTTCCGGACGGCGAACGATCATATCGATCGCCCCTTTTTCAATCAGGAACTCACTGCGCTGGAATCCCGGCGGCAGCTTCTCGCGTACGGTCTGCTCGATAACGCGAGGACCGGCAAAGCCGATCAGCGCTTTCGGCTCGGCAATGTTCAGATCGCCCAGCATCGCAAAGCTCGCCGATACGCCGCCCATGGTCGGGTCGGTCAGCACGGAGATGTACGGCAGTCCGCGCTCCTGCATTTTCGCCAGCGCCGCGGAGGTTTTCGCCATCTGCATCAGCGACATCAGCGCTTCCTGCATACGGGCGCCACCGGAGGCGGAGAAGCAGATCAGCGGGCAGTTATCTTCCAGCGCCTGCTCCACCGCGCGCACAAAGCGTGCGCCGACGACGGAACCCATCGAGCCCCCCATAAAGGAGAACTCAAAGGCGGCGGCAACCACCGGCATCGCGTAGAGCGTACCTTTCATTACCACCAGCGCGTCTTTCTCGCCCGTCTCTTTCTGAGCGGACGCCAGGCGGTCTTTGTATTTTTTTGAATCGCGGAACTTCAGCACATCTTTTGGCTCAAGTTCGCTACCCAGTTCTACCAGAGAACCTTCATCCAACAGGCTATGCAGGCGATTACGCGCCGACATGCGCATATGGTGATCGCACTTAGGACAAACCTCCAGGTTGCGCTCCAGCTCGGCGCGGTAGAGTACCTGACCGCAGCTGTCGCACTTGGTCCATACACCCTCAGGAATGCTCGCCTTGCGGGTGGGAGTGATGTTGCTTTTAATTCGTTCAATCCAGCTCATTGATAACCTTTCTGCCTGAACCTGGTCGATGCCAGTTTTGTCGTAAGGGGCGCATAATGCCATTTTTGCCTCTTACAGACCATGAATGTTGCACATTAAATCATATCATCCCGGAACATGGGATAAAAAAGTGGTCAAACCGCTGCGCGTGACGCTCTGCACCGCCACGCGCAACACAGGCTAAACTACTTCGCCTGCTTCGCCGCCGCCCGCTTGTGGCGAATAATCTCAATCACGCCCGGCAGGACGGAGAGGACGATGATCGCCACGATCAGCAGCTTCAGGTTCTCCTGCACCACCGGCAAATCGCCAAACAGATAGCCGGCATAGGTGAACAGCAGCACCCACAGCAGCGCCCCAACCACGTTATAGGCTGCAAAATGACGATAGGACATATGCCCCATTCCCGCCACAAACGGCGCGAAGGTTCGGACTATCGGCACAAAGCGCGCCAGGATAATGGTTTTCCCGCCGTGACGTTCGTAAAAGCTGTGGGTTTTATCCAGATAGCTGCGACGGAATATCTTTGAGTTCGGATTGCTGAACAGCTTTTCGCCGAACAGCCGGCCAATGGTGTAGTTGACCGCATCGCCGACGATGGCCGCGATGACCATCAGCAGTACCATCAGGTGGACATTGAGATCGTTGGTTGGCAAGGCCGAGAGCGCGCCCGCGACGAACAGCAGGGAATCGCCCGGCAGGAATGGCGTCACCACCAGCCCGGTTTCGCAGAACAGAATCAAAAACAGAATGGCATAAACCCAGACGCCATACTGGGCAACCAGTTCGGCAAGGTGCACATCAATATGCAGGATGAAATCAATTAAAAAGTGAATCAAGTCCATGTTTGTCTTTACCCTTAATGACCCTATTAGTCCGCCAGAAACAGCGGGCCCATTGGCAGCACCGGTAAATCATAGTGGGCCGGGTAATCCACCGACACCAGATACAACCCTTCCGCTTTTGCCGTTGCCGCAGCGAGCGTCCTGTCTTTTGCTGCCAGCAGTTCTGCCATCCAGCTCTCCGGCTGGTTTCCGGCCCCGACCTCCATCAGGCTGCCTACAATATTCCTGACCATATGATGTACAAAGGCATTCGCTTTGATATCCACCACCACATACGCGCCGTAGCGGGTAACGTTAATATGCATCACGTTGCGCCACGGGGTACGCGACTGGCACTGTACCGCGCGAAACGAGGTAAAGTCATTCTCTCCCAGCAGACACTGCGCGGCGCGCTGCATACGCTCGGCGTCGAGCGGCTGGTGAAAATGCGTCACTCCCTGACTTAACACCGCCGGACGCAGGCGATGATTATAGATGACGTAGCGATAGCGGCGCGCCGTGGCGCTGAACCGGGCGTGAAAATCCGCCGGTACATGTTTGACCCAACGCACCGCGATGTCACCAGGTAAATTCGCATTTACCCCCAGCGTCCAGGCGGCATCTTTCCGCTGCGCCCGGGTTTCGAAATGCACCACCTGGCCGGTGCCATGGACGCCGGCGTCGGTGCGGCCGGCGCAAAAGACGGTAATCGGTTCGTTCGCCACCTGCGAGAGCGCCTTTTCCAGCTTCTCCTGCACGCTGCGCACTTCGTTTTGCCGCTGCCAGCCGTAATATTTGCTGCCGTCGTACTCGATGCCCAGCGCGATTTTACAGATCGGCTGTTGCTCCATCTCAGACATCAGTACAGGTACTCCTCAATCAGCTTCTCGGCGATCTTCACCGCCATCAGCGCGCCGCCGAAGCGCACGTTATCCGCTACCGACCAGAACTGGATCTGCTCCGGCATACCGTAATCGTTATGCACGCAGCCGATGGAGAGGCGGGCATTGCCGGAGGCATCGCCAACCTGGGTCGGGAATTCGCCCTCTTCAGAAAGTTCGATATCCTCGCCGCGGGTAAAAGCGTCGCGCGCCTCCTCCGCCGCCAGCGGGCGCATCGCTTCGAAGCTCACCATCTGCGCATGGCCGTAGAAGACCGGCGACTGAACGACGCTGGCGGAGATCATCAGCCCGTCATCCTGAAGAATTTTGCGCGCTTCATCGACGATCCGGCGCTCTTCGCGCACGCTACCTTCACGATCCGGCAGCAGCGGCAGCATGTTGAACGCCAGCTGGCGACCAAAGAAATCGTCTTCATCGATAGGGATGCCGTTCAGCAGCTTAGCGCTCTGACCCGCCAGCGCATCCACCGCTTTTTTCCCCTGCCCCGAGGCGGAGAGCAGGTTAGTGACGCTAATACGCGACAACCCGCCCTGATCGATCAGCGGTTTGAGCGCCGTCAACAGCTGACTGGTCAGGCTATTAGGCACCGCAATCAGGTTGCGGTTGCGGTAATCGCCTAATACGAACGGGTTCACGTCCGGCACCACCAGCGGTACGTCCGGCTCCAGCGCAAACAGGCCGCTGAGATCGATAACCAGACACCCGGCGTTGGTCGCTTCTTCGACATACGCTGCACTGGCTTCGACGCCGGCGGCGAAGAAAGCCAGCTGGGCCTGGGTCCAGTCAAATTCGGCGGCGTCTTTGACGATCACCGACTTGCCACCAAAACGCAGATGTTCGCCCGCGCTGTCGTTGCGCGCCAGAGCAAAAATCTCTCCTACCGGGAACTGGCGTTCAGCAAGAGTTTCGAGCAGGGCTTCGCCTACGGCGCCCGTTGCGCCCAGTACGGCAATATTCCAGCCTTCAGACATGGTGGTTAACTCCAGAAATAAAGCGGCCCCGCCGGAGTATCCGGCAGGGGCATTAAGAAGACATTAACGAACAGGATGATGCACGGCGTTAAAACCGAGCTGGCGCAACAGCGTCGCCGCCTGCTCATCGCTGCACTGCACATACAGCGAAGACCATTCGCGACGTTCCTGATAATTTTTACGCAGCTTGTCGAATTCACCGGCGACGCCGGCCACCTTCCGCAGCGGCGCATCATCGCGGCGCACATCATACACCAAGTGGACCAGTCTTTTCAGCGTCGGCTGATCGAGCGGTCCATGCAGGGTAATGCGGCCAAATTCCGGCGCCGGCAGCAGAGTGTCCAGCGCTACCTGCTGCGGATGGCCGATAAAGGCGCTGTAGGCTTCAAAAACCTGCGTCGTCCCGCGCGCTTTCCCTTCGAGGGTGTAGCCGGCGATATGCGCGGTACCGATATCCACTCGCTTGAGAAGCTCAACGTTTAGATCCGGCTCCGGCTCCCAGACGTCCAATACCACACTCAGCGGCTGACCAGCTTCCAGCCGCTTTAGCAGTGCGGCGTTATCGACCACCGGCCCGCGGCAGGCGTTGATCAAAATCGTTCCAGGCTTCAGGCGGCTTATCAGCGCCTCATCCGCCAGATGCAGGGTTTTATATTGCCCTTCTTTATACAGCGGCGTATGGAAGGTGATGACATCGGCTTCCTGGACCAGCGCCTCGAGGGAGCGGAAGTCACCTTCGTCGCCGCGATCGGCGCGCGGTGGGTCGCAGAGCAGAGTTTTGATCCCCAACGCTTCCAGGCGCTTTTGCAGTCGCCCGCCAACGTTACCGACGCCGACGATCCCGACGGTGCGATCGCGCAGTGCAAAGCCGTCGCGTTCAGCCAGCATCAGCAGCGATGAAAAGACGTACTCTACCACCGCAATGGCGTTACAGCCGGGCGCCGCAGAGAAACCAATCCCCGCCTGCTGCAGCCACGCCTGATCGACGTGATCGGTGCCGGCGGTAGCGGTACCGACGAACTTAATGGCCTTGCCGGCGAGCAATGCTTCATTGACCCGGGTGACCGAGCGCACCATTAGGGCATCCGCATCGGTCAGGGCATCGGCCTGGACCGGACGGCCTGGGATCGCCTGCACGTCGCCTAAACGGCTAAAAAGCTCACGGGCATAGGGCATATTTTCATCAACGAGGATTTTCACAGTTCAGTACCTGTCTGAGAACGAGAGTTAACTGGGGAAGTGTGCCATAATCTGGCCGCCAGGCATACTCATCACCTGGTTCCAGCACCGCGATATCGAAAGGATGAATCATGACGCACCCCCTTGCTGATATGCCAGACCGTCCTCCAGGGCGAGGCCCATCAGGCACTGCCGCCACCGGCGAACCTTCGCTTTCCATGCAGCAACGCACCGTTCTGGAGCGACTGATCACGCGCCTGGTGGCGCTGACCTCGCAGCAGAACGCGGAAGTGTGGGCCTGCGTCAAACATGACCTCGGACTGAAAGGCGACTCGCCCCTGCTGGCCTGCCATTTCAGCGCCGCGGAGGCCAGTCTCAACCAGCGCTTAGCCGCCGCTCAGGATAATCATCATCATCGCCAGACCTTAGCGCAGCTCAGCGATCTGCTCGGTCAGGGCAATAACCGCCAGGCGGTGAGCGATTATATTCGTCAGCATTATGGGCAAACGGCGCTGCATGCCCTTAGCCAGACGCAGCTGGAGACCATTCTGCATCTGCTGCAGCATGGCCAGCTGTCGATCCCGCAGCCGCAGCAGCGCCCGCCGACCCTGCGCCCGCTGTTGCCAGCCGAGCATAATACGCTCAATCAGCTGGTGACTAAGCTGGCGGCCGCCACCGGCGAACCAAGCAAGCTGATTTGGCAATCCATGCTGGAGCTTTGCGGCGTCAAGTCCGGGGAGCTGATCCCGGCGACGCACTTCCTGCCGCTTTCGTACTGGCTGCAGGCGCGGCAAACGCTGAGTGCGCAAAGCGCGCCGACGCTCACCTCGCTGCAGGGAGCGCTCAAGCAGCCGCTGGAGGCCGCGGAGTGGCAGACAATTGTCGACTTTGCCCGTCGCAGCTGGCAGGTCACGCCGCGGACCACGCTGAGCCCGGCGCAGATCCTGGCGCTGCTGAACAAGGTGTTTGTGCTGCGGGTGGCCCGCGCCCAGGAGACGCTGGCCATCCCGCAAGAGGAGCCTGTCGCCAGGCGGACGTGGAGCGCTAAGCCGTGGCAGCTGGCGCTGGGCGCGGTTGTCCTGCTCCTTGTGCTGTGGTTCCTGCTGTAGCCCAGCAGCCACCGGCGGCGTTTGCGGCTCCCTTTCATGCCAAACGCCGCGGTGTTTCCTACAGCGATTTCAGACCGGACAATAACCTAGCGGCGAAATGAGATAAGGGTGACGAGGATCCCCAGCGCCGCGCAGAGGGCGCCGGCAAGGAACACCGACGAGTAGCCCAGCGAGGTCGCCAGCAGGCCGGTCAGCGGCCCGGTCAGGCCATAGGAGATGTCCTGAAAGGCCGCATAGCCGCCGAGCGCGGTGCCGCGCACCTGCGCCGGGACGCGCTTCACTACTTCCACGCCAAGTGAGGGGAAAATAAGCGAACAGCCGCACCCGGTCAGCGCCGCACCGGCCAGCGCCAGCCAGGCATTCGGCGCCAGTCCCAGCAGCGTCAGACCAACCGCCTCTATCAGCAGCGAGACCATCGCCACCTTAACGCCGCCAAACCGATCCGGCATCCAGCCGAACAGCACTCGCATCAGCACAAAGGCGCCACCAAACGCCGTCAGGGTAAAGCCGGCCATTGGCCAGCTATGGCTGGCGAAATAGAGGGAGACGAAGGTGCCGATCACCGCAAAGCCGACACCCTGCAGGCCCAGGCCAATGCCCGGGCGCCAGATCATGCCGATGACGCTCCAGAGTGAAGGCCGCTCGCCTCCGTGGGCCGCCACTTTGCGCACGGTACCGTTAATAAGCCAGGCGACGAGCGGTAGTCCCATGGTGACACAGGCCAGCACCGCCACGCCAAAATGGCTATAGATCAATAATCCCAGCGGGGCGCCCACCGCCAGCGAGCCGTACATCGCCATGCCGTTCCATGACATCACTTTGCCGGAACGGGCCGGTCCCACCAGGCCCATCCCCCAGCTCAGGTTTCCGGTCAGCAGCTGGCTTTCGCCAAACCCGAGGATCAAGCGGCCCAGCAGCAGCAGGCCGAGCCTGGCGAGCACCGGCAGCGGCAGCAGCGCAGCGGCCAGCCATGCCGCGCCCGCCAGGGCGCAGGCCAGCATCCCCTGCAGGACGGAACGTTTAGCGCCGTACTGGTCTGCCAGACGTCCGGCGTACCCCCGGGTCAGAACGGTGGCGAGGAACTGGATCCCTACCGCCACGCCAACCACGGTGTTGCCAAATCCCAGCTCCTGATGGACAAAGAGTGGGATCACCGGCAGCGGCAACCCAACGGTCATATAGGTCAAAAAGACGGCAAACGTAATACGGAAAAGCGAAAAATTCGCCGAAGAATTGGATGTTGTTTCAGTAACTGCGGACATGCATTACTCCAGATTCGCAGAGTAAGGCGAGCAAAGCGACACGCCCCCTCCACCTGATTATCAGGGTTAAGGCGCGTTGGTTGACGTTAAACGCTTACGCATTAGTGGAGAGACTAATGGATCCGCGAGCAGTGTGCCTGCGGGCTCTTACCCTGTCAAGATGACAAAAAAGGGGAGCCGGTGGCTCCCCTTTGCGCATCACATGCTGATTAGGCGTTGTATTTACGCATCACCAGCGTGGCGTTGGTGCCGCCGAAGCCGAAGCTGTTGGACATTACGGTGGTCAGCTTAGCGTCCGTCGGTTTGGTGACGATGTTCAGGCCGGCAGCCTGCTCGTCGAGCTCTTCAACGTTGATGCTCGGCGCGATAAAGCCGTGCTCCAGCATCAGCAGGGAGTAAATGGCTTCCTGTACGCCCGCCGCGCCCAGCGAGTGGCCGGTCATCGCTTTAGTTGCCGAAATAGCCGGGCTGTTGTCGCCGAATACTTCGCGGATGGCGCCCAGCTCTTTCACGTCGCCGACCGGAGTGGAGGTACCGTGGGAGTTCAGATAGTCGATCGGCGTATCAACGCCATGCATCGCCATCTGCATGCAGCGCACTGCGCCTTCACCAGACGGGGCGACCATGTCCGCGCCATCGGAGGTCGCGCCATAGCCGACGATTTCGGCGTAGATGTGCGCGCCACGCGCCAGGGCGTGTTCCAGCTCTTCCACCACGACCATACCGCCGCCGCCGGCGATAACGAAGCCGTCACGGTTAGCATCATAGGTACGGGACGCTTTTTCCGGGGTGTCGTTGTATTTAGTGGACAGCGCGCCCATGGCGTCGAATTCGCAGGCCATTTCCCAGCACAGCTCTTCGCCGCCGCCGGCAAAGACGATGTCCTGTTTGCCCAGCTGGATCTGCTCTACCGCGTTACCAATACAGTGGGCGGAAGTGGCGCAGGCCGAGCTGATGGAGTAGTTAACGCCGTGAATTTTGAACGGCGTAGCGAGGCAGGCGGAAACGCCGGAAGCCATCGCTTTGGTGACCACATACGGGCCCACGGCTTTCAGACCACGCGGGCTACGCATGGCATCGGCGCCGAAGACCTGGAATTTCGGGGAACCGCCGCCGGAGCCTGCGATCAGGCCGACACGCGGGTTATTCTGATATGCTTCAGGCGCCAGACCTGCGTCGGCAACAGCCTGTTCCATGGACAGGTAAGCATAGATGGAGGCGTCGCTCATAAAGCGCACTACTTTGCGGTCAATGAGGCCAGTGGTATCCAGTTTGACGTTGCCCCATACGTGGCTGCGCATCCCTGAATCTTTAAGCTCCTGAGAGAAAGTGATCCCTGAACGTCCTTCACGCAGAGATGCCAGGACTTCCTGCTGGTTATTACCGATGCTGGAAACGATGCCCAAGCCAGTAATCACTGCACGTTTCATTAAATACCTCTGTAAGTCGCACTATTTTAAGTTTCGTGTCGCACAATAGCGTACACTTGTACGCCGAACAAGTCCGATCAGACATTTTGTGTATAAATTTGCGCCCTCAGGCACACATCGTTAAGATCGTGCTACGCCTTGTGATTCGAGTAACTTACGTGAAACAAAACGCCATACAACCCGCCAACCTGGAATTCAACGCTGAGGGTACACCTGTTTCCCGAGATTTCGACGATGTTTACTTTTCCAATGACAACGGTCTGGAAGAGACTCGCTACGTTTTTCTCGGCGGAAATCGCCTGCCGGAGCGCTTCCCTAGCCACCCTCGCCCGCTGATGATCGTCGCGGAGAGCGGCTTCGGCACCGGGCTCAATTTCCTCACCCTCTGGCAGGCGTTTGACGTTTTTGTTCGTGATAACCCGGACGTTACCTTGCAAAGGTTACATTTCATCAGTTTTGAAAAATATCCGCTGAAGGCTGAGGATCTCCGCCTGGCGCACCAGCGCTGGCCAGAGCTGGCTCCGTGGGCGCAGCAGCTGCAGGCGCAATGGCCGTCGGCCTTCGGCGGGTGCCATCGTCTGCTGCTCGACGGCGGGCGGGTGACGCTCGATCTGTGGTTTGGCGATATCAATGAGCTGACCAGGGAGCTGGATGATTCGCTGAACCAGCAAGTGGACGCCTGGTTTCTTGACGGCTTTGCCCCGGCGAAAAATCCCGACATGTGGACTCAGGATCTGTTCAGCGCCATGGCGCGCCTGGCGCGACCCGGCGGGACGCTGGCCACCTTTACCTCCGCCGGTTTTGTCCGCCGTGGCCTGCAGGAGGCCGGCTTTACCATGCGTAAAAGCAAAGGCTTCGGCCGCAAGCGGGAGATGCTGACCGGCGAGATGGCGCAAACGCTGAGCTTTCCTGCGCGCGCCCCCTGGTTCGCTCGCAGTAGCAGCGATGCCCGCGAGGCGGCCATCATCGGCGGCGGGATCGCCAGCGCCCTGCTCTCCCTGGCGCTGCTGCGCCGCGGCTGGCAGGTGACCCTTTACTGCGCCGATGAGGCTCCAGCGCAGGGCGCCTCCGGCAATCGCCAGGGCGCGCTGTATCCGCTGTTAAGTCAGCACGATCCGGCGCTGGCGCGCTTTTTTCCGGCCGCGTTTACCTTCGCCCGCCGAATGTATGACGCGCTGCCGGTGATGTTCGATCACCAATGGTGCGGTGTTACCCAGCTCGGCTGGGATGAGAAAAGCGCGCATAAAATCGCCCAGATGCTGGCGCTGAATTTACCCCCGGACATCACCTGCGCGGTGACGGCGGAACAGGTTGCCGGGCTGACCGGCGTCGATACCGGCTGCGGCGGCATCACCTATCCGGCCGGCGGCTGGCTGTGCCCGCAGCAGCTCACCGCCGAGCTGCTGGCGCTGGCGGCCACGCGCGGACTGCACGTGCACTATGGTTATCCCGTCGAAACGCTCAGCGCGGAGGGCGATGGCTGGCTGCTCAATCAGCAGCGCTATCATCAGGCGGTGGTTCTGGCGAACGGCCACCGCATCACTGGTTTTGCGCAAACAGCCCAACTGCCGGTCTACCCGGTTGGCGGCCAGGTCAGCCATATTCCCACCACCCCGCGGCTTGCCGCCCTGCGCCAGGTGCTGTGCTACGACGGCTACCTGACGCCACAGAATCCGCAAAATCAGCAGCACTGCATTGGCGCCAGCTACCACCGCGGGAAAACCGACACCACCTTCAGCGAAGAAGATCAGCAGCACAACCGGCAACGGCTGATCGACTGCTTCCCGGGCGCGGAGTGGCCACAGGACGTGGATATCAGCGCCAACGACGCTCGCTGCGGCGTGCGCTGCGCCACCCGCGATCATCTACCGATGGTCGGCAACGTGCCGGACTACGCGGCAACATTGACGCAATACGCCAGCCTCCACGAACAACCGGATATCGCCGATAGCGCGCCGGTCTGTCGTAACCTGTTTATGCTTGGCGCGCTCGGGTCGCGCGGACTTTGCACCGCGCCGTTAAGCGCTGAGCTGCTGGCGGCGCAAATGAGCGCGGAACCGCTGCCGCTGGATAGCGACACCCTGGCGGCGCTGAATCCGAATCGGCTGTGGGTGAGAAAACTGCTGAAGGGAAAAGCGGTGAAATAAAACCATGAGGGCAGGCAATTTCCCGGGTACGGCTGACGCCTGACCCGGGCTACAACATGGCTCAGGCCTGATTTTTCGCCTGTTGATACAGGTTATGCCACATCCCCTGCACCAGAATTTGGTCCGGCGGCGACAGTTCGCCAGCGCTGATGGCTTTCTCCAGGCTCTGGCTAACTCTGCTGTGTACCGCGTCAGCAGAATGCTCGCCCTCACCTTCCAGCTCAGCCACCGCCAGCGTCAGGTGGCCGCGCAGATAACCGCCGGCAAACAGTTCATCATCACTGGCGTGGTCTACCATGTTGTCAATCAGCGCCAGAATGCGTGATTCAAACTCCGCGATCATCATCTTACCTCTTGTCATGTAATGTGCGGCCTTAGTGCAGGTCTTCCGGCCACGGAAAGTGTTTCGCCGTCAATGGCGGCGTTTGATAATAGTGTTGTAACGCGCGAATAAAGCGCGCCGGACGTTCGGGGATCCCTTGTTCAAGTAAAGTCATCACCCGAGCATGCACCCGGCGCTGGAAGGCGATGCGATCGGGCTCAACGTCCCCTTCCAGATTGTCACAGCTGACGTTAAACGGAAATCCCGCCGCCACGCAGAACAGCCACTCAAAGGCCTGCGGTTTCACCTCGACATCCTCAAACTGGCTTTGGGTCATCGCATCGCGGCCGTCCGGGCAGTACCAGTAGCCAAAATCTACTTGTTCGCGACGCGCCTTGCCGGCGACACACCAGTGAGAGATCTCGTGCAGGGCGCTGGCAAAAAATCCGTGCGCAAACACGATACGGTGATAGGGCGTTTCATCGTCAGCCGGAAGGTAGATCGGCTCATCGTCGCCTTTAATCAGGCGGGTATTAAATTCTTCGGCAAAGCAGCTGTCGAAAAGGTCTATCAGCTGCTGATAATGGTGTTGCTGTTGCATTAATGAATTCCCAACCACTGCAAAATCTCAGCCCCGTGGCTGTCATAAAGAAGTTTCGCGCTCATCACCGCCGAGACGATAACGATCATCGGCCGGATCAGCGACTGCCCTTTACTCAGCACCAGCCGGGACCCGGCGCGGGCGCCAATAAACTGGCCGGCCATCATCACAAAGCCGGTGGCCCAGATAACCTTTCCACCGATGATAAACAGCAGCAGGCCGCCGACGTTTGAGGTGGCGTTCAGCAGCTTGGCATGGGCCGTCGACTTGGCAAGGTTAAACCCGGCCAGAGTGACAAAAGCCAGGGCGTAAAACGAACCGGCGCCGGGGCCGAAAAAGCCATCGTAAAACCCTACGCTACCGCCGGCGACCAGCGCAAACGGCAGACCGTAAAGCCGACGCTGCCGGTCGGCTTCGCCCAGTTTCGGCATCAGCAGGAAATAAAGGCCGATGCCAATCACCAGCAACGGCAGGATCTGCTTCAGAATATCGGATTGCACGTGCTGCACCAGCAGCGCTCCGGCGGTTGAGCCGATAAAGGTCATCAGAATATTCAGCTTCTGATCGGCCAGATTAACCACCTTGCGGCGGACAAAATAGAGGGTCGCCGATAGCGACCCGCCGCAGGCCTGCAGCTTATTGGTCGCCAGCGCCTGGGCTGGCGGCATGCCGGCCGCCATCAGCGCAGGGACAGTCAATAAGCCCCCGCCTCCCGCCAGTGAGTCAATAAAACCGGCCAGGATGGCGACAAAGAAGAGTACCACCAGCACCAGCGGCGATACGGCAAACAACTCGATAAAACTATCCATTACAGCACATGCTCATCCAGTAGCGCCTGGCAGGAAGGCGGCAGCGGCGGCGGCGTCTTCTTCACAGGGGGGGTAGACCCGGGTTTAGGTGGTTCGAACCAGCTCTGCAGCTCCGCTCCGCAGCCATCGCCGGGCGGCGGCGGCGCCTGATCCTCGCACTCCAGACTTCCCGCCGGGCAACGCAGTCGGACGTGCATATGAGCGCGATGCTGGAACCAGGGACGGACTTTACGCAGCCACTGGCGGTCGCTGCCCGCGTCCAGGCACAGCTGCTGTTTAATCGCCGGGTTGACGAAGATGCGGGTAACTTCGCTATCTTCCGCCGCCAGCTTGATAAGCTGGCTGATTTGCGGGCTCCATAGCGACGGCACCACATGCTTGCCATCGCTGGCGACCAGGTCCAGCGCCTGCGGCTTCAACAGCTGGGACGATGTCCAGCGCGTTTGCGGCAGCTGAAGGAAGATATCGACATCGAGGCCCGTCTGGTGGCTGGCGTGCCCGCCGTTAAAGCGCCCGCCCGCCGGCATCCCCATGTCGCCAATCAGCACGGTTCCCATTCCTTTATTGTGCACCTGATTACTCAGGCGCTGAATAAACTGAACCAGATCCGGATGACCGAAGTAGCGACGCTGATCGGTACGCATCACCTGATAGCCGGGGGCACTCAGGGGGAGCGCCTCGGCGCCAACGATACAGCCATTGGAAAACGCGCCGATTGACTGGGCGCTGCCGCCGATCGGTTGGGTTATTTTCTGCCATGGCGTGGCGGCCAGGCTACCGGCGCTAGCCAACAGCGCAAGCAGTGCGATAACGGTGTTTTTCATGGTTACCAGCGTGGAATTGTCGTCGTCACGTCGCCATTCTGCGCGCGCTGACGCATAAAGTGATCCATCAGAACGATCGCCAGCATCGCCTCAGCGATCGGTACGGCGCGGATGCCGACGCACGGATCGTGACGCCCTTTGGTGATCATCTCCACTTCTTCGCCAAAGCGGTTAATCGTATGACCGGGAACGGTAATACTGGAGGTAGGCTTCAGCGCGATGTTGGCAACGATCTGCTGGCCGCTGCTGATGCCGCCAAGAATGCCGCCGGCGTGGTTGCTCTGGAACCCGGCTTTGGTGATCTCATCGCGGTTTTCGCTGCCGCGCAGCTTCACCACCTCGAAGCCGTCGCCAATTTCCACCCCTTTCACGGCGTTGATGCTCATCAGCGCGTGGGCGATATCGGCATCCAGGCGGTCGAAGACCGGCTCACCGAGGCCTGGCGGTACGCCGTCAGCCACTACCGTCACTTTCGCGCCAATGGAGTCGCCCTCTTTTTTCAGGCCGCGCATCAGTTCATCCAGGGCGTCGATTTTATCCGGGTCCGGACAGAAGAAGGGGTTCTGCTCAACCTGATCCCAATCTTTGATGGCCAGCGGAATATCGCCCATCTGCGTCAGGCAGCCGCGAATGACGATGCCGAACTTCGCGGCAAGGTATTTTTTGGCAATCGCCCCGGCCGCTACGCGCATCGCGGTTTCGCGCGCAGAAGAACGACCGCCGCCGCGATAGTCGCGCAGACCATACTTTTGCTCGTAGGTGTAATCGGCGTGGCCCGGACGGAACAGATCTTTGATCGCGCCGTAATCCTGCGAACGCTGATCGGTGTTCTCAATCAGCAGACCGATACTGGTCCCGGTGGTAACGCCTTCGAAGACGCCGGAGAGGATTTTGACCTGATCCGGCTCGCGACGCTGCGTGGTGTAACGCGAGGTACCCGGGCGACGACGATCGAGGTCGTGCTGCAGGTCGGCTTCGGTCAGCGGGATGCCCGGCGGCACGCCGTCAACGATGCAGCCCAGCGCCAGACCGTGCGATTCGCCGAAGGTAGTGACGCGAAAGAGTTGTCCAATTGTATTTCCTGCCATCACGGCTCCAATCTTTTTCGTTATGTTGGCGTGTTGTTTTTTTAGTCTTTATAAATACCGAAGTGCGCACGGGCGTCAATCAGCTGCTGTTTGGTCAGCATAAAGACCCCGTCGCCGCCGTTATCAAACTCAAGCCAGGTAAACGGCACATCCGGATACTGCTCCATCAGATGTACCATGCTGTTACCGACTTCACAAATCAGAATCCCGTCGTCGCTGAGATAATCCGGCGCGTTGCCGAGGATACGGCGCGTTAGCTTCAGGCCGTCGCTTCCGGAGGCCAGCCCCAGCACCGGCTCATGCTCATACTCTTCCGGCAGATCGGCCATGTCCTCTTCATCGACATACGGCGGATTGGTGACGATCAGATCGTACTGCAGCTTCGGCAGATCGCGGAACAGATCGGAACGGATCGGCGTAACGTGATGGATCAGGCCGTGGGACTCAACGTTGTGCTCGGCGACGGCCAGCGCGTCCGGGGAGATATCTACCGCATCGACTTCCGCTTCCGGGAAGGCATAGGCGCAGGCGATGGCAATGCAGCCGCTACCGGTGCACATATCAAGGATGTGCTGCGGCTTATGGTTAATCAGTCCGGCAAACTGGTTATTGATCAGTTCGCCAATCGGGGAGCGCGGCACCAGCACCCGCTCATCAACGTAAAACTCATGCCCGCAGAACCATGCTTTGTTGGTCAGATAGGCGACGGGAATACGCTCGTTCACGCGGCGAATCACCCGCTCTACAATGCGGTGTTTCTCGCTGGAGGTCAGGCGCGCAGTGCGCATGTCTTCCGGGATATCCAGCGGCAGATACAGTGAAGGCAGCACCAGCTGTACCGCCTCGTCCCACGGGTTATCAGTCCCGTGACCGTACCAGATATTAGCAGCGCTGAAACGGCTTACCGCCCAGCGCAGCATGTCCTGAATGGTATGCAGCTCATTGACTGCCTCATCAACAAAAATTTTATCCACGACATCCTCCAGGGCACACTCTGCTATAAATTCGGCGGCTAGTGTGCCATGAAGACGGCGATAAATCAGCATTCTTGCGATAAGGGGCGGGGGAAAAAACAGGTTTTCCTTGCCCGAAGGGATATTGAGTCGGGTAAACTAGCGCAAAGTATGAATGAGAGCGGACAATGAAAAAGAAGACATCGCTTAGCGAGGAGGATCAGGCGCTGTTCCGTCAGCTGATGACCGGCACGCGGAAGATCAAACAGGACACTATTGTTCACCGCCCGCAGCGCAAGAAAATTACCGAGGTTGCTCCTAAGCGTTTGCTGCAGGAACAGGTCGATAACAGCCACTATTTTTCCGATGAGTTTCAACCGCTACTGAATACCGAAGGCTCGACGAAATATGTCCGCCCCGACGTCAGCCATTTCGAGCTGAAAAAGCTGCGCCGTGGAGATTATTCGCCGGAGCTGTTCCTCGATCTGCATGGGCTTACCCAGCAGCAGGCCAAACAGGAGCTGGGCGCGCTAATTGCCGCCTGCCGCCGCGAGCATGTGTTTTGCGCCTGCGTGATGCACGGGCACGGGAAACACATCCTCAAACAGCAAACCCCGCTGTGGCTGGCGCAACATCCGCATATTATGGCGTTTCACCAGGCACCAAAAGAGTACGGCGGTGACGCCGCACTGCTGATATTGATTGAGGTCGAGGAGTGGCAACCGCCGGAGCTGCCGTAACGGCGGGCTCCGGGGGGCCGTCAGATGGCGTTGGCCATCTTGAGGTTGCAGGGGCTTTTCTGCCAGAGGAACTCACCTTTGCCGTCGGCATCCAGCGTCACGCAGGCGATAGCCGAGGTGGTGAACATCGGGGGCGTTTCCCCCGGACACAGCTCTGAGACCAGATACCCCACCAGCGGCAGGTGGGAGACAACCAGCGCCGTCGCCACGCCTTCATTCGCCAGCGCCTGCAGATAGGCGCTCACCATTCCCACATCACCGCACGGCGTGAGCTCCGGCATCACGTCGACATGTTTCGGCAGGTTCATGCACTCCCCAACAATATCCAGCGTCTGTTCCGCACGCAGATAGGGACTGACAAGAACGCGCTCAATATCCACTTTTTGACCTTTCAGCCAGGTTGCCATCTGACGAGACTCATCACAACCGCATACGGTTAATGGACGAACCGAGTCACTGGCTGCATCGAGGGCAGCGTCGCCGTGACGCATAATAAAAACTTGCATATTGCACCGCTTTTGTTAACCAGAAGCACCGTAGTTTGGCCTGCGAAGACAATACGCAGGTGACCCGGTGGCCGGGCATTGTGCCTGATCCATTCCACGAATGAAACGCTGTTTTTTACCTCAATGGCGTAAGTATAGTCAATCATTGTTTACAAAACAGCCAATCAACAGCGTCGTCCGCAGCCGGATTTACCTTCTTTGACCACAACTTAGGTCAGCCGTTCATCCGCTGGCCAAAAGGTGGTCCCCTGTTCGGCCATGCGTAATAAAGTGTCACAGGGTGTAAAACGTGGGCCGAACTGGGCGGCCAGGCGCTGCAGGATCGCGGCAACTTCACCCGCGCCGATAGTATCCATATACCGGAACGGGCCGCCAAGAAATGGCGGAAACCCTATACCAAAGACGGCGCCGATATCGCCATCGCGCGCGCTCCGGATAATCTGCTCATCAAAGCAGCGCGCCGCTTCGTTAAGCATCATCATCACACAGCGCTCCGCCACCTGCTGCGCGGAGAGCCGCGACTGCGGGCGGCCGATGCCGAGCAGCGGATAGACTGCCGGGTCGGGCCGTTTTTTGCTTTTACGCCCTTTTGTCTCATAAAGATAGAAACCACGATTATTTTTTCTGCCTTTGCGATCGTCCTTCAAAATCGCGTCAATGATGTTTGCAGGCGGGCTAAAACGTTCTCCAAACGCGCTCTCCAGCACAGGGATAATTTTGGTGCCGGTATCGATACCCACCTCATCCAGCAGTTGAATCGGCCCCACCGGGAAACCGAATTTAACCAACGCGTTATCAATGACTTCAATCGGTTCGCCTTCCACCAGCAGGCGCATCGCTTCATTGATATACGGCGCGAGGATACGATTCACATAGAACCCCGCTTTATCTGCGACAACAATCGGCGTTTTCCCCTGCCGTTTAGCCAGCTGCACCACGGTGGCGATAGTCTGCGGGTCGGTTCCCTTGTGCGGGATCACCTCAACCAGCGGCATTTTTTCCACCGGACTGAAAAAATGCAGGCCGATTACCTGCCCCGGGCGGCTGGCGTGAGCGGCAATATCGCCGATTGGCAACGATGAGGTATTCGACGCAAAGATGGTCTGCGGCCCGCCGTATTGTTCCACTTCGCTGACCATCCGCTGTTTGAGAGCCAGGTCTTCAAATACCGCCTCGATCACCACATCGCGATGAGCAAAGCCCTGATAGTCGGTAGTGCCGGAGATCAGCGCCATCTGACGATCGCGCTCCACTGGGCGCAGTCGACGCTGACGAACCTGTTTATTCAGCAGATCCCAGCTGTACTTTAAGGCGTGGTTGATGCCACGCGGCTGGATATCTTTAATCCGCACCGGCAGCCCACCCTTACAGGCGGTCACATAGGCGATCCCCCCGCCCATCAAGCCACCGCCCAGTACTGCAACGCTTCTCAGCGAACCGGGGCCCGCCTCGGCGCCAGGGTCTTTTTTCAGATCGGTACTGGCAAAGAAGATCGATCGCAGCGCCTGCGACTGCGGGCTCATCGCCAGTTCGCCAAATGCGCGCGCCTCTTCAGCGTATCCGCTGCTGCAGCCATGGGCCAGACCATTCTCGACGACCTGCAAGATTCGCTTCACCGCCGGGTAATTTCCCTGCGTTTTGCGCTGCGTTTGTTTACCGACAAACTGGAATAACAGATGGCGCCCCAGGGGCCCTGCCAGTACGCGTTCACGAACAGGCACCTCCCGGCTGGTCGGTCGTCCCTTCAGCGCCAACTCCACCGCCGCCTGCAGTAAAATCGCCTGCGGCACCACCTCGTCCACCAGACCGGCCTTCAGCGCCTGCCGCGGCCGCAGCTGCTTGCCGGTGAGCATCATATCCAGCGCGGTGCTGACCCCGATCAGCCGCGGTAAACGCTGCGTCCCGCCGGACCCCGGCAGCAGGCCAAGCTGTACCTCCGGCAAGCCGAGTCGGGTTTTTTCGTCATCGCTACAGATACGGCCATGACAGGCCAGCGCCAGCTCCAGACCGCCGCCAAGGCAGGCGCCGTGGATAGCGGCAATCACCGGGATCGACAGGCCATGGATCTCAGCCATAATCTGCTGTCCCTGGCGCGCCAGCGCTTCCGCCTCCTGCGCGCTGCGGCAGCGGGCAATCATGTTGATATCAGCGCCGGCGATAAAGTTATCCGCTTTGGCGGAGATAAATACTACGCCGCGCACTGACTTATCGTCACGTAACTGGCGTATCAATCCCCGTACCTGACTGCCAAATTCGGCTTTCAGGGTATTCATTTTTTCACCCGGGGCATCAATGGTGATCACCGCGATTTTGTCCGCACGGACCTCAAGCTTAAAAGCGGAAACAGTATCCATTATTCAGCCTCCACGATCATCGCCGCACCCAGACCGCCTGCCGCGCAGGCCGTCACCAAACCAAATCCCCCGCCCCGTCGCCGCAGCTCATGCAGCGTCTGGGTGATCATCCGCGCGCCGGTGGCGGCGAAGGGGTGACCGTAGGCGATAGAGCCGCCGAGGACGTTAAACTTGCTTTCATCTACCTCACCGGTGGCCTGCGAGCGGCCCAGCACCTCGCGGGCAAAGCGGTCGCTTGCCAGACACTGGAGATTGGCCAGCGTCTGCGCGGCGAAAGCTTCGTGCATATCGATAAGCGTGAGATCCGCCAGCGTCAGGCCAGCGCGCTCCAGCGCCAGCGGCGTGGACCACGCGGGCCCCAGCAGCATATCCTGCCAGACGTCGATGGCGGTAAAGGCGTAGCTGCGCAGATAGCCCAGCGGCCTCAGCCCCAGCTCTTTAGCCCGCGACTCGGTCATCAGGATCACCGCTGCCGCGCCGTCCGTCAGCGGCGTACTGTTGGCAGCGGTGACGGTGCCATGTTTGCGGTCAAAGGCCGGGCGTAACTTCTGATAATCTGCGAGCGTTGAATTTTTACGAATATTGTTGTCCTGCTCGAGCGGTTCGCGGAAAGGGGGAGCATAGGCGGTCATCACCTCTGCGGACAGTTTACCCTCTTCCCAGGCTTTCGCTGCCAGCTGGTGCGAACGATGCGCCAGGGCATCCTGTTGCTCGCGGGAGATCCCCCAGCTTTTCGCCATCTGCTCGGCGGTATCGCCCATCCGCAATCCGGTTGAATATTCAGCCACCGCCGGGGGGACCGGCAGCAGGTCGCGTGGCCGCAGACGGGAAAACAGCTTCAGCTTTTGGCTCAGCGTGCGTGCCTTATTGGCATCCACTAGCGTGCGGGCCAGCGTTTTACTGACCCCAATGGGCAGGACAGAGGAGGAGTCGGCGCCGCCGGCAATACCGGCGCGGATGGTGCCGGCCATCAGGCTTTCAGCGACGTTCGCCACGGCCTGGAAACTGGTGGCGCAGGCGCGGCTGACGCTATAGGCGTCGGTATGTACGCTCATGCCGGTACCCAGCACAATTTCCCGGGCGATGTTCGGCGCTTCCGGCATCTGCACCACCTGGCCAAAGACCAGTTGCTCGATGACTTCGGCAGGAATGTCGCTGCGCGCCAGCATCTCGCCAACCACCATTTTTCCTAAATCAATGGCCGGAACGCCATGAAAAGCCGTAGCCTGACGAGAAAATGGCGTGCGTAGCCCCGTGACAATGGCAATGCGATCGCCCTGACGGGTGATAAGCGGTAATGCCTGACTCATAACACTCCCCTGTTAACCAAGACAACCAAGTGGTCTGACCTGATAACATTCTTAACTAATTTTTTACATTAAGCCAATCGGAGAAGCGCAAAATTGCGAGCCAAAACACAGTGAAAAGAAAAGGAAACGCCCCTAATCAGGGGCGTCGAGGGGGAAGGATTAACGTAAGCCCAGCTGGAAGATCAGGGATTCTGCTTCGCAGCTGAAAACAAAATCGATATCCAGCTGCACACCGCCGTCAACGTCAGTGAAGGTTGGGTTAATTTGGCACGGCTCAGATTCGACATTGCGGGCTTTTTCGCTTAACGCGGCGAGCGTTTGCTCGGCTTCAGCGCGGTTGGCGAATACGCGGCTGTAGGAGGCGGTGCAGTCGGTGTTGTCAACAATCGTGCCAACATCCATACAGCAGCAAACCGGGGTTTCATCAGCGCTACATTTACTCATCGTAGATTTCCTCTGGAGATGCACCTTCGGTGCCAGAAAAATGATGTGCCTATTTTACGCCCTGTCCCCGGTGAGCCTCCAGCCGAGAATCGCTCTGCCGGCGTTAAGTGACAGAAATCACACTTAAAAATGATCTAAAACAAAAATCCCCTTCTGTCCCCCTTGCTCTCTCCGAGATTTTTGCCAGCTGGATCGCGTTTCTGTTATCACAATTGAAAAACTTCATAAACATACTTGCAACAAATCATCTGGTCAGACCTATACTCAGCGCACTGGTCTGATTTCTTGGTTGTACCGCAGACCCTACACTCCCGCGCTTCTGTTACGGCATGTAACATAGTTTAAAAAAAAATAACTCAATGAGGTTATGGGCATGAGCCAGAAAACCCGCTTTACCCAATCTGCCCTTGCAGTGGCTGTCGCACTTGTTTCCACCCAGGCCTGGTCAGCAGGCTTCCAGCTCAACGAATTCTCTGCATCGGGGCTGGGTCGTGCCTATTCCGGTGAAGGGGCGATCGCTGACGATGCTGGTAATGCCAGTCGTAACCCGGCATTAATTATGATGTTTGACCGCCCGACCATGTCGGCGGGCGCCGTGTTTGTCGACCCGGGCGTTAATGTTTCGGGCACCTCTCCCACCGGCAAGAGCCTGAAAGCAGACAATATCGCCCCGACGGCGTGGGTGCCCAACTTCCACTTTGTCGCGCCGATTAACGACCAATTTGGTTGGGGGGCGTCTATCACCTCTAACTATGGTCTGGCAACAGAGTATAACGATGATTATGCGGCCGGCAGCATGGGCGGTAAAACCGACCTGACCACCGCGAACTTCAACCTGAGCGGCGCCTACCGCCTCGACAGCAACTGGAGCTTCGGCTTAGGCTTTGACGCGGTCTACGCCAAGGCGAAGATCGAGCGCTATGCAGGCGATCTGGGGCAGATTGTCGCAGGCTCTGGCGCGCTGCCGCCGGCGCTGGCGGGCCAGGTAGCGAAGATCCCGGCCGACACGCAGATCGCCCATCTTAATGGCAACGCGTGGGGCTTCGGCTGGAACGCCGGGATCCTCTATGAGCTGGATAAGAATAACCGCTACGGTTTAACCTACCGTTCTGAGGTCAAGATCGACTTCGACGGTAACTACCGCAGCAGCCTGCCGGCGGCCTATAACCAGATCCTCGGCAACTTCGGCCTGCCGGCGGGCACCAGCGGCCAGACGACAAATGGTTCGCTAACCCTTAACCTGCCGGAAATGTGGGAGCTGTCCGGCTATAACCGCGTGGCGCCGCAGTGGGCGGTCCACTATAGCCTGACCTACACCAGCTGGAGTCAGTTCCAGGAGCTGAAAGCCACCGGCAGCAACGGCCAGACGCTGTTCTATAAAGAGGAAGGCTTCAAGGACGCCTATCGTCTTGCGCTGGGGACCACCTATTATTATGACGATAACTGGACCTTCCGTACCGGTATCGCCTTCGATGACAGCCCGGTGCCGGCTAATAACCGCTCTATCTCTATTCCGGACCAGGATCGCCTGTGGCTGAGCGCGGGTACCACCTACGCGTTCAATAAAGATGCCTCGGTTGACGTCGGCGTTTCATACATGCACGGGCAGCATGTTGAAATTAAGGAAGGCCCGTATACCTTCCGTTCCGAAGGAACCGCCTGGCTGTACGGCGCTAACTTCAACTACCGCTTCTGATAAGCAGCGCGCCACAAAAAAGGGTGAACATTATGTTCACCCTTTTTTTATCATTCGCCGATCACTGTGAATCGATATCCTTCAGCTCATCCTGAATAGCCTGAGCATTCGGGTTGTCCGCCGGGGTCAGCTTACCGCCGTTGGCGATAAAGTCATGACGCTGGAAGTAGGCTTCACGCATCAGAATGTAAGGGTCGGAAGACTGGCGCAGCAGGCCGTCGGAATCCAGCAGCTGAGCACGTGTCTCAATCCCTTCCACCGCCCATTTACCGATCGACATCGGCCAGGTCAGCCAGGAGAGCACCGGATACAAGCCATCGGCCATATCGCCGCCTTCGTCGCGCAGGGTAAAGCTTCCATAGAACGGCAACTGAACATACGGGCCATAGCCAACGCCATAATGCCCAAGCGTACTGCCGAAACGATGTGGCTCAACCCGCTGTAGCTGCGGATTCGCCATCCCGGCCACATCGATAAGCCCACCCATACCGAGAATGGTGTTCAGGAAGAAGCGGGTAAAATGCACCATACCTTTATAGGGGTCGCCCTGCAGGAAGTAGTTCACCATCACGGCCGGCTCTTCCAGGTTACTGGTAAAATTGCTTAACCCGTTGCGCGCCGGCTGTGGGACGTAGTCGCGCCATGCCACCGCGACGGGGCGAAGCACGTAAGGATCAACCACGTTAAAGTTGAAGTTAAACATCGTGCGGTTAAACCCTTCTAACGGGTCTGAGCGCCCCTGCGGCCGATCGCCAGAGCTGGAACTGGCACATCCCACCAGCAATGTGGCGCCAAGCGCAAGCGCCGACAGGCGATAATTCATAGATGTCTCCCTGGTTTTTATGGCTATCGCGAGTTGCCATCCATGACGGAAAGACAACGCTTCCGCCCGTAAAGATGTGAGCGATTGTAACAGCACGTTGAACGATGTCTATATCACCCAAGTTGTTGATTTGATCTTAGCCTGGGAATAACGAAATCGCGGGGCTCCTATTCTACCGGAGCAACAAAAATCTGACGTTACCATTTTTGCGATTTCAGAGTATGCCCAGCCAGACGGCAGGGAAAGCCGCTACGCTATAACTATACAGATTGATAGCGAGGGCCACGAAATGGATGAACTAGACAATAACAAATTAAAGGCAGAGGATGACGAAAGAGAAGTGGAAAGTGAGGAAAATCAGCGTGGTGAAGAGATCGAAGTAAATGAAGATCGCCTTCCCTCGCGGGCGATGGCGATCCATGAACATATTCGCCAGGAAGGGGAAAAAGAGATGGAGCGCGATGCGCTGGCCCTGCTATGGTCAGCGATTGCGGCCGGCCTGTCGATGGGGGCCTCCCTGCTGGCGAAGGGAATTTTTCACGTCAAACTGGAGGGGATCCCGGGCGGTTTTTTGCTGGAAAACCTCGGCTACACCTTCGGCTTTATTATCGTAATTATGGCCCGCCAGCAGCTGTTCACTGAAAATACGGTCACCGCCGTTCTGCCGGTGATGCATAATCCCACCCTCGGTAACGTCGGTTTGCTGATGCGGCTATGGTCGGTGGTGCTGGCGGGCAATCTCATCGGTACCGCGGTGGCCGCATGGGCCTTCAATTATATGCCTATTTTTGATGAGCCAACCCGTCAGGCCTTTGTCAGCATCGCCGAAGACGTAATGAAAAACAGTCCGACAGAGATGTTCGCCAATGCGATTATTTCCGGCTGGCTGGTCGCCACCATGGTCTGGATGTTTCCTGTCGCCGGCGCCGCCAAAATCGTGGTGATTATTCTCATGACCTGGCTTATCGCCCTGGCGGATACCACCCATATAGTAGTGGGCTCGGTCGAGATCCTTTATCTGGTGTTTAATGGAAATCTGCCCTGGAGCGACTTTATCTGGCCGTTCGCCCTGCCGACCCTGGCGGGAAATATCTGTGGCGGGACCTTCATCTTCGCGCTGCTGAGCCATGCGCAGATCCGTAACGATATGAGCAGCAAGCGAAAAGCGGAAGCCCGCGCCCAGGCGGCGGAGAAAGGGAAAAAGGCCGACCGGACATAAAAAAAGCGCCCTGAGTGGCGAGGGTTTAAGCAGTCAGACGGTATGGCTCTTACTCAGGCGGGCAAAAAACGCTATACTCGTGCCGCCTTGTCCCCTTAGTTAAATGGATATAACGAGCCCCTCCTAAGGGCTAGTTGCAGGTTCGATTCCTGCAGGGGGCACTTGTTTCGAGTTCGCCGCAATCCGTCATAGTCCGCCGAATCCCGCCAGTATCAAGCCTCTCATAAAATCTCTGTTCGCGGTAGTTCGCCTCAGACCGTTGACAACCGCGCCTTTTGGCGGGTAAAAAACGAGTAAAACAACTTTACCCACCGGAATTTTACCCATGCTCACTGTTAAGCAGATAGAGGCCGCCAAGCCTAAAGACAAACCCTACCGAATGCTCGACAGCAATGGCCTGTACCTGTACGTTCCGGTGTCTGGCAAAAAGGTGTGGCAGTTGCGCTATAAGCTCGACGGCAAAGAGAAGGTGCTGACTGTGGGAAAATACCCTCTCATGTCATTGCAGGAAGCCAGGGATAAAGCGTGGACTGCAAGGAAGGATGTTTCTGTCGGGGTCGATCCGGTTAAGGCCAAAAAGTTGTCTGTGAAGGACAATTCATTTTCAGCTATTTATCATGAATGGTACGACCACAAGCGGCAGGTTTGGTCAGAAGGATATGCGGATGAACTTTCTCGCATGTTCCGTGACGATATTCTGCCAATGATCGGGTATCTGGAAATACAGGATATTGAGCCGATGCAGATACTGGAGGTGATCCGGAGGTTTGAAGAGCGCGGGGCAATGGAGAGGGCAAATAAAGCCAGAAGAAGATGTGGTGAGGTATTCAGGTATGCGATTGTTACAGGCAGGGCCAAATATAATCCGGCTCCTGACCTTGCTGATGCCATGAAGGGATACAGAAAGAAAAACTACCCTTTCCTTCCTGCCGATCAGATACCAGCATTCAATAATGCACTATCTGGCTTTTCCGGAAGTATTATTTCGAAAATTGCCACACAGATTTTGCAATATACTGCGCTGCGTACAAAAGAACTCCGTTCTATGCAATGGGAAAACGTCGACTTTGAAAACAGGATGATAACCATCGACGAAGAAGTAATGAAGGGGCGCCGTGTCCATGTGGTTCCGATGTCAGATCAGGTAATAAATCTCCTGAATACTCTCAAACCGATCACAAGCCCCGTTTCCTCTTTTGTGTTCGCCGGGCGGAATGATAAGAAAAAGCCCATCAGCGAGAATGCCGTATTATTAGTTATCAGGCAGATTGGCTATGAGGGGCTGGCGAGCGGGCACGGATTCCGCCATCAGTTCAGCACAATAATGAATGAGCATGGCTGGCCAGCGGACGCGATTGAAAAACAACTCGCGCACACCGCCAGCGGGTCAATCCGTGGAATTTACAACCATGCTCAGTATCTGGATAAACGCAGGGAGATGATGCAGTGGTGGGCTGATTACATCGATGGACGCGAAGGCGAGTAAGCCATTACGCGAACTCTTCCAGGGTCAGGTTCCATCTGCGCCATCTCCTGAGATGCCAAAATCTGCGAGCAGCTATCCAGAAATGAACACTGGCCGTTTACTCAATCCGCAATGTATCGCACCATAACTGCGGACATACTTGTTGTAGTTACGGTGCGCACCACTCTTTCATGTTTAAATCGCCAGGCTATCGCTTCGCACATCACAAATGATATGCGTCACGACGCCGGCGACAGTGACATCATCCAGAGCCTCGCCTTCAATCGCTTCGCCGTCTTCAGTAATCAGCGCCCTCCCTCTCAACGTGGCAAGCTCCGTCCCGCCGCCGTGCTGGATAAGAACCTGACTACCTTTATTGTGATTTTTAATTGATTATCCTATCAAAGTGAGTTTTTTAGTCTCACACCCTCCCCACATCAAGATAATGTATATTCAAATCAATTACACCCACGCATTTGCCATAGTCGCCCAGAAATACGTGCCATCGAACATGAACTCAATCGAGGTGGTTTTCCCGGCAGTGTTACCCGTATTGCTCCATGCTACCGGGAATTTGAATGCGCTGTCCCATGAAACATTTCTTCCACCAGTTGCATCCTGGGTTATCGAGAAAACGACTCTGTCACCAACCGCAAGGCCGGCGATAGAATTTGAATCTGCATAGAACGTGACGCTCTGTGTTAATGACGGGATTTTGAACGTTCTCCCGTATGACCAGATAGGCTTGTACCCAGTTGCTGTTGTGTCCTGTGGGCTTTGAACCTCTCTGTCCTCCCAGCACTTGACCCATTCCTTTCCGTTATAGCGCATTAATCCTGTACCGTACTGATAGTCGATGTTTACGTTATAAATCAGGTCCCCAACCCTGCCATTGAAGACGTTAACCACATCTCCTTTGAGTGCCGTATTATTCCCGTAAACCTTTGCCGCGGAACTGGATTTTGTCGCGACTGCAGATGCGTTCGTTACCACATTCCCGTTGATCGTTAATACCGCTGTAGAGGCATCGGCTAGAAGCGGTGGCGTGGTGCTGGCCACGTTTAGCTTGTTGGCCCCCATGAACACATCGACCTGCCCCAGTGCACGGATGGCACGAGTGATCTCGGTAAGCGAAAGCCCTTCTGCGTAGACCTCGGTGGGTTTTGTGATCTCTAAAACACCAGACTCATTGGTAGCCTGATGCAGAATGTTTTCGCCTTTTGTGACATCAAGAGAGCTGAGGAAAATCTTGTCAATATTGCCGGACTGAGCGATAAGCCGCCCGGTCGAGCCAGGGTTTGTTAATCTACCTGAAACATGAAGATTTCCAACCGCCCCGGCGTCCATCGTGCCGTTAGCATCAGAGAAGCCGGGAGAGGAGATGTAAGCCCCATACGCCGAGTCCGTGGGGCTAAGGTTCTCTAAACCTAAGGAAGGTGCGAACAAGTTCC
>NZ_JAGRQZ010000035.1:0-123296 GCF_018223915.1 Klebsiella sp. 64 | reverse complement strand
GTTCGAGGAGTTCGGCTTCACCGTCGATAACGTGGTTGCTAAAGCGAAAGCGCTGCTGTAAATCCCCACCGCTATCGCCCGGCCCGAAGTCGGGCGATACGCTCTCTGAGTAATGATCTTCCGGTCATGAGTTTGTCTTTTCCTTTCTGAACCATTTCCCACTCTATTTTGTGCGTGACCGCTGATTTCTGTACGTTTTTTTGTGCAGACCGGCAAATGTAGACCAGATTCAATAGGCGCCCGCACGATCGCGCCGCGCCCCTCGATTCCGCCGGACGTCTGTAAAGGAGACCCCGCCATGCCGTCACCGATGATTTATCAGGATCTCACCACTGCCGCGCTGCTCGGCCATGCGGCGCAGTATCACAGCGAGACCGAGATTGTCTCGGTGAGTACTGGCGGTGAGAAGGAGCGCAGCTGCTGGGGGGAGGTGGCCAGCCGTGCTCAGCTGCTGGCATCGGCGCTGGCGTCGCTGGGGCTGCCGCCGGGCGCCCGCTGCGCCACGCTGGCATGGAACAACCGCCGCCATCTGGAGATCTATTTTGCCGTCGCCTCCGGCGGCTGGGTGACGCACACCGTCAATCCGCGGCTGTCGGTTGACCATCTGCGGTATATCCTCAACGACGCTGCCGATGAAGTGCTGTTTTTTGACCAGACCTTTTTGCCGCTGGTAGCGCAGCTGCTGCCGCAGCTGCCGACGGTGAAACACGTCGTGCTGATGGAGTCCCGCAGCGAAGCGGCGCTCAGCCAGCTGCCCTCATTGCTGTTTTATGACGATCTGTTGCAGCAGGGGATGGCAGACTATCGCTGGCCGCAGCTCAATGAACTGACTCCGGCTTCGCTCTGTTATACCTCGGGAACCACCGGCCGGCCGAAAGGGGTATTGAACACCCATCGTTCGCTGGTCCTGCACGCCCTGAGCGGCAACCAGCCGGACGCCGCCGGCATATCGGCGAAGGACAGCCTGTTGCCGGTGGTGCCGATGTTCCATGTCAACGCGTGGGGGACGCCGTTTATCGCCGCCATGGTCGGCGCGCGGCTGGTGCTGCCGGGGCCGCACCTCGATGGCGACAGCCTGCTGCAGCTGCTGGCCGCCGAGAAGGTGACGGTGGGGTTTGGCGTGCCGGTGATCTGGGCCGGCTTGCTGGCGGCGATGCGCCGGACAGAGGTCCGGCTGCCTGAATTTAAACGTGCGCTGGTCGGCGGCTCCGCGCTGCCGCCGTCGATGGCCGAGGCCTTTCAGCGTGATTACGGCATTGCGCTGACCCACGCCTGGGGAATGACCGAAACATCGCCCATCGGCACCATCAACACACCGTTGAGCAAACATGACGCGCTCCCGGCACAGGAGCAGCAAAAGCAGCGCGCCGGTCAGGGGCGGCCCATTTTCGGCATCGAACTGCAGGTGGTGGACGTGGATGGCGAACCGTTGCCCCGGGATGGTCAAAGCCAGGGGTATCTGCAGGTCAGAGGGCACTGGGTGGTAGAGCAATACTATGGTCAGGACGCGAGCGCCCTGACCGCGGCAGGCTGGTTTGATACCGGTGATATCGGTACGCTCGACGCCAATGGTTATCTGGTGATCAGCGATCGGGCAAAGGATATTATCAAGTCCGGTGGCGAGTGGATCTCCACCGTTGAGCTGGAGAATATCGCCATCGCGCATCCGGGGGTGCGCAGCGCGGCGGCCATCGCCGCCCGCCATCCGCGCTGGGACGAGCGGCCGGTGCTGCTGTGCGTCCGTGCGGAAGGGGGCGAAGTGGAGGAGACCGATCTGCTGAGCTGGTTTGAGAAGCGGGTGCCTAAATGGCAGATCCCGGACCGGGTGATATTTGTCGATGCGCTGCCGGTCAGCGCCACGGGTAAGGTGCTCAAAAATCAGCTGCGCCAGGCCTACGGAGAGATTTTAATGAGTGAGGGAAAATGAGCCATGCGCGACCCGGTCTGACGACCTGTTCTCAGTATGATGCGGCCCTGCACGCCTTGTCGGCGGCGCGCCAGCGCTGGGCGGAAACCTCAGTGAACCGTCGTCTGGCGCTCCTGCGCCAGATCAAGGATGCCCTGGCCGGCATTGCCCCGGCGTGGGTGGCCGCGGCAGCGGCGGCCAAAGGGCTGCCGGCGGGCGATCCGCTGGCGGGGGAAGAGTGGCTGGCGGGCCCCTGCGCGCTAATGGTCGGCTGCAACGGGCTTATCGCCACCCTGGAGCAACTGGAGGAGAAGACCTTTCTGCGGCGGATCCCACTGCGGACGCTGGCGGACGGCCGCCTGGCGCTGCGGGTGGTGCCCGGCACGCTCTGGGATCGGCTGCTTCTGTCTGGTGTTCTCGCTGAGATATGGATGCAGCCAGGCGTCACCCGGGCCCATCTCGACCGCTATGCGGCGCGGGCATACGACATCCCGCCTGCCGCGCGGCAGGGCAAGCTGGCGCTGGTGCTTGGCGCCGGCAATGTGGCCTCGATTGCGCCACTGGATGTGCTACACAAGCTGTTTATTGAGAATCAGGTCTGCCTGCTGAAGCTCAATCCGGTGAATGATTATCTGCACGATCTGCTGGCCCAGGCCCTGGCGCCGGTGATTGCCATGGATGCGCTCCGCATCGTCACCGGCGACGCCCGGGCGGGAGCGTGGCTGACTACCCATCCCGCTGTCGATGAGATCCATATCACTGGCTCCCGCGAGACCCATGACGTCATCGTCTGGGGCGAGGGTGAGACGGCTCGCCAGCGTCGGGCCGCCGGGACGCCGCTGAACCCGCGTCGGGTGACCTCGGAGCTGGGCGGCGTCAGCCCCACCATTATCGTACCCGGGCCGTGGAGCGAGGCGGACATCGCTTTTCAGGCGCAGCAGCTGGCGACGCAGAAGATGAACAACGGCGGGTTTAACTGCGTGGCCAGCCAGGTGCTGATCCTGCAGCAAGGCTGGGAGCCTGCGACGGCCTTGCTGAATCAGCTGTACCGACTGATCGCCGCGAATACCCGCCCGGACTACTACCCCGGCGCTGAAAACCGGCTGACCGACTTTCGCCTGCGCGCCCGTCAGCCGCTGGAGATAGCCCGCGGTGACGCGCTGCCGTTGATTGTGGCGAATACCGACGATGATCCCGGGTTCTGCCAGCAGGAGGTCTTTGGCCCGGGGCTGTCGGTCACCCGTCTTGAGGCCGATAGTGCGGAAAGCTTTCTGCGCCAGGCGATCGGCTATGCGAATCAGCGGCTGCAGGGCACGCTGGGGGCCAATATTGTGATCCACCCGCGCACCCGCAAAGCGATTGGACGTAAGCGTTTTAATGCGCTGATCGCCGAGCTGCGCTACGGCACGGTGGCGATCAACTGCTGGAGCGGGGTGGCCTTCCTGTTAGCCCCTTGCCCGTGGGGGGCGTTTCCCGGCCACACGCTCGACGATATTCAGAGCGGGCGGGGCAAGGTGCATAACAGCTTTATGCTGGAGAAAACCGAGCGCACGGTGATTGAGGCGCCGTTTCGGCCGTTTCCGCGTAGTCTTTGGCATGGCGAACTGACGCTGATGCCCCTGCCGCCCTGGTTCATCACCCACCGGGGGCAGGAAGCGGTGGCGCAGCGGCTGGTGGATTTTTACCATCGGCCGCGCTGGCGCAAATTGCCGGCGCTCCTCTGGCGCGCGCTGCGGGGCTAAGGTGAGAGCAAAAAAAAGGGCGGAACCGCGGTTCCGCCCTGCGGGATTAACGGCCCGCTTTCAGCTTCTGGTAATACTCTTCATAAATGGCGCTGGCGCTGCCGACGTCATTCTGCCATTCGCCTTTCTCAATGGTTGCGGCGTCCGGATAGAGCGATTTATCGTTGGCCACTGCCGGGCTGAGCATCTTGCGCGCCGCAAGGTTCGGCGTCGGATAACCGATGGTTTCAGCGACCTGTTTGGCGACATCCGGGCGCAGCAGGAAGTTAATCAGCTTCAGCGCGCCGTCGACGTTTTTGGCGTTCGCCGGGATCGACAGGCTGTCCATCCAGAAGATGCCGCCCTCTTTCGGCCAGATCACTTCCAGCGGAGTACCTGCCTGGCGGGCGACGTAAGCCGAGCCGTTCCATACCATCCCGAGGTTCACTTCGCCTTCCATATACGGGTTCGCCGGGTTATCAGAGTTAAACGCTGCGACGTTGGGCATCAGCTTTTTCAGCTCGTTATAGGCGGCTTCAATCTCTTTCGGGTCGGTGGTGTTGCCGGAATAGCCCAGCTTACGCAGCGCCATCTGGAACACTTCGCGCGCGTCGTCGGTCAGCAGCAGGCTGCTTTTGTATTCCGGCTTCCACAGGTCGGCCCAACTGGTGATAGTTTTCGGGTCAATCGCCTCGCTGTTGACGCCGATGGTCGTCGCCCCCCAGATATAGGGGATGGAGTAGTCGTTATTCGGATCGAACGGTTTATTCAGCATCTGCGGATCGAGGTTGCTGAAGTTAGTCAGCTTGCTCTTATCGATCTTCTGCAGCATGCCTTCTTTGCGCATCTTGTCGACAAAGTAGGTCGACGGGACGACCAGGTCGTACGCGCCGTCTTTATAGGTTTTGAGCTTGGCGTACATGGTTTCGTTCGACTCGTAGGTCGAATAGATAACCTTGATGCCGGTCTCTTTGGTGAACTGCTCCAGCAGGCCCGGCGGCACATACTCGGTCCAGTTATAGAAATAGAGCGTTTTGCTATCGTCCGCGTGCGCAGCGCCCATGCCGATTGCCAGAGCGCTCGCCGCGAGCAGGTGGCGTGACCATTTTTTCATTTTAACGTCCCCTGAGTTTTATCACGTGCAATTAACTGACTGGCGATGACCATCACCAGCGACAGAACCAACAAAATCGTGGCCAGGGCGTTCACCTCTGGCGAAACGCCAACCTTGACCATCGAATAGATCTTCAGTGGCAGGATTTCATACCCCGGACCGGTCACGAACGAGGAGACTACCACGTCATCCATCGACAGGGTGAAGCTCAGCAACCACCCAGCGGCTACCGCCGGCAGGGCCAGCGGCAGGATAATTTTGCGCAGGATGGTCATCTCGCTGGCGCCCAGATCTTTCGCCGCCTCCAGCATCCGCACGTCAAAGCCTTTCAGGCGGGAGTAAACGGTGACCACCACAAACGGCAGGCAGAAGGTGATATGCGAAAACAGCAGCGACCAGAAACCAAGCTGGACGCCGATCAGCATAAACAGCACCAGCAGAGAGATGGCCATCACAATATCTGGCGACATCATCACCACAAACAGCATGCCGCTGACAAACGGTTTGCCGCGAAAGCGGTAACGGTACAGCGCCACGGCGGTCAGCGAGCCGATAAGGGTGGCGAAGGTCGCCGACAGCACCGCCATGGTCAGCGAGTGCTGGGCGGCCTGCAGCAGGCTATCGTTGTTCATCAGCAGGCTATACCAGTCGGTGGTGAACCCCTGCCAGTTGATGCCGAAGCGCGACCGGTTAAACGAGTTAACGATCAGAATAATAATAGGGATGTAGAGATACGCGTAGATGGCGGTCATAAAGCCGCCGCGCAGCAGTCGACCGATCATTCCAGCTCCACCTTTTTATTCAGCAGGCGCGCCGCGCGCCAGTAAATCAACAGCATCAGGCCCATCACCAGGGTTAAGGTAATGCTGGTTGCCGCGCCGAACGGCCAGTCACGGATATTGAGGAACTGGCTTTTGATCACGTTGCCGATCAGCAGGTTCTTGGCGCCGCCCATCAGGTCGGAAACGTAGAACAACCCCATCGCCGGCAGCATCACCAGCAGACAGCCGGCGATGATCCCCGGCATGGTCAGCGGGATGATAATGCGGATAAAGGTCTGCAGCTTGCTGGCGCCGAGATCTTTCGCCGCTTCCAGCAGCGGGCGATCCAGTTTCTCAATGCTGGAGTAGAGCGGCATCACCATAAACGGCAGCAGGATGTACACCAGGCCGATGGTCACCGCCGAGGGGGTGAACATAATGCGTATCGGGGTGTCGATCACCCCCAGCCACAGCAGAAACTCGTTCAGGTAACCTTTAGTGCTGAGGAAAATCTTCAGCCCGTAGATGCGGATCAACGAGTTGGTCCAAAAAGGGACGATCAGCAGGAACAGCAGCAGGGGCCGTACCTTCTGCGGCAGCCGGGCGAGGAACCACGCAAACGGATAGCCAAGCGCCAGGCAGGCGAGGGTCGCCAGCAGCGCCATGTTTAGCGAATGCAGCAGAACGTCATAATAGAGCGGATCCAGTAGCCGCGAATAGTTATCCAGCGTGAAGACCAGTTTGACGAAGTTGGCATCGTCGCGGGTCAAAAAGCTGGTGGCGATGATCATCAGGTTGGGCAGGAAGACAAACAGCACCAGCCAACCGACGATAGTGGCGATCACCACATTCTGGAATTTACTGGTGTTCTTCATCGGCCAGCACCACCTCCCAGCTTTCCACCCAATTGATAGACATTTTCTGGTCAAGAGAGTGGTCGAAATCCGGGTCGTCTTCGTTAAAGAACTCGCTGACCATCACCATTTTGCCGTTCTCCAGTTCCACCACCGACTCCAGAGTCATGCCTTTATAGTTGCGCTCGCGGACATAGCCGATCAGGCCGTCGGCGTCGCTGTTATGGTGGATCTCGTCGACGCGCAGATCTTCCGGGCGCAGCAGGACATGCAGACGCTGGCCGGCCTCCACGGCAAAATTGACGGTGATGTTGCATTCCCGTCCTTCAACGCGGGCGCGCACGCGCTGTTCGTCGAGACGTTCAATTACCGTGGCGTCAAAGATATTGATCTCGCCGATAAAGCTGGCGACAAACAGGTTCTTCGGCTCTTCGTAGATCTCTCGCGGGGTGCCGTCCTGTTCGATTTTGCCATCACGCATCACCACGATGCGATCGGACATGGTCAGAGCCTCTTCCTGATCGTGGGTGACGAAGACGAAGGTGATCCCGAGCTTACGCTGCAGCGCTTTCAGTTCGTTCTGCATCTGCTTGCGCAGCTTGTAATCCAGTGCCGAAAGAGACTCATCGAGCAGCAGCAGACGCGGTTTGTTGACCACCGCGCGGGCGATGGCCACGCGCTGCTGCTGGCCGCCGGAGAGCTGGTGCGGTTTGCGCTGGGCAAACGCCTCCAGCTGCACCATCTTTAAGGCATCCATCACCCGTGGGGTGATTTCCGCCGCCGGTGTTTTCTGCATCCGCAGGCCAAAGGCGACGTTCTCGAACACCGTCATATGCGGAAACAGGGCGTAGCTTTGGAATACGGTATTGACGTGGCGGTTTTCCGCCGGAACATGAGTGATATCGTGATCTTCGAGATGGATCCGTCCGCTGTCGACGTTTTCCAGGCCGGCAATAAGGCGCAGAACGGTGGTTTTACCGCAGCCAGAGGGGCCAAGCAGAGTGAGAAACTCACCATTGTTGATGGTCAGGTTAAGGTTGTCGATGACCGTTTTACCATCAAAGCTCTTGCGAATTCCCGCCAGATGCACCAGCGGCGAACGCGAACGCGGTTGTATATTCAATTTTTGACTCTGTCCCATGTAGACGCAACGGCAAATTTCCGGCCGCTGCGGGGTTTGTGATTAACCACCTTTGGGGTTGCACGTTTTTAATAAGGGCCAGCATTCTACGGCAAACGAGGGTAATCGCCAATCCTTGATACGCCCGCATAGTCTACCTTTACACCATAACGTCGGTTCCGTTATTAAATTTCGCTTTACGGGCTAAAAATGACCTGACGCAATATTTGTCTTTTCTGGCTTATGAATAATGTTGTCACAAAAGAAGAGGGTGGCTACATGGATAAATTGCTTGAGCGTTTTTTGCAGTACGTTTCTTTGGACACGCAGTCAAAGCCTGGCGTTCGTCAGGTCCCCAGCACGGAAGGGCAGTGGAAGCTGTTACGCCTGTTGCAGGCGCAGCTGGAAGAAATGGGACTGGTCAAGGTAACGCTGAGTGAAAAAGGGACGGTAATGGGAACTTTGCCCGCTAACGTTGAGGGCGATATCCCGGCCATCGGTTTTATCTCCCACGTCGACACCTCCCCGGATTTCAGTGGTAAAAACGTTAATCCGCAGATTGTTGAAAACTATCGCGGCGGCGATATCGCGCTGGGTATCGGCGATGAGGTGCTCTCCCCGGTGATGTTCCCGGTTCTGCATCAGCTTTTGGGACAGACGCTGATCACCACCGACGGGAAAACGCTGCTCGGGGCGGACGACAAAGCCGGCATTGCCGAAATTATGACCGCGCTGGCGACCCTGCAGGCGAAAAATATTCCTCATGGCGATATCCGCGTGGCCTTCACCCCTGATGAAGAGGTGGGTAAAGGGGCGAAGCATTTCGACGTCGAAGCCTTTGACGCCCGCTGGGCCTATACCGTCGACGGCGGCGGGGTCGGCGAACTGGAGTTTGAAAACTTCAACGCCGCCTCGGTGACGATAAAAATTGTCGGTAATAACGTGCACCCCGGCACCGCGAAAGGGGTGATGGTCAACGCGCTGTCGCTGGCCGCGCGCATTCATGCCGAAGTACCGGCCGATGAAGCGCCGGAGACCACTGAAGGCTATGAAGGTTTTTATCACCTCACCAGCATGAAAGGCAGCGTCGATCGGGCCGAGATGCATTACATCATCCGCGATTTTGACCGTAAGCACTTCGAGGCGCGCAAGCGCAAGATGATGGAGATCGCCAAAAAGGTCGGCAAGGGACTGCACCCGGACTGTTATATTGAGCTGGTGATCGAGGACAGTTATTACAATATGCATGAGCAGGTGATCGCCCATCCGCACGTGGTCGATATTGCCCGCCAGGCGATGGTGGACTGCGATATTGAACCGCAGATGAAACCGATCCGCGGCGGCACCGACGGCGCGCAGCTCTCATTTATGGGACTGCCGTGCCCAAACCTGTTTACCGGTGGCTACAACTATCACGGCAAACATGAGTTTGTCACCCTGGAAGGAATGGAGAAAGCGGTGCAGGTGATCGTGCGTATCGCCGAGCTGACGGCGGCACGCAAAGGGCATTAATCTTCTCAGGCGGCCCGGTAAGGCCGCGTGTCGGACAAGATGCCGGATGGCGGCTTCGCCTTATCCGGCCTACGGTCCAGCCGGTGAGCGCGGAACCCGTAGGCCCGGCAAGCGCAGCGCCGCCGGGCAGGATGATGGCTCAGTCGCCAAAGAACCAGTAACCGCTGTTGACCAGCGCTGCCAGCATGGCGAGGAAAGAAGGATCTTCCAGCGCATCGCCAAAATGGTCGGCGCGCAGCGTCAGATGGGTGGCTAAGGCGTCCAGCGCCGGACGGTGCGGGGAGTTGATCTTCTCGCCGTTAACGAATACCTCGCCGTCAATGCGCAGCACCCGCAGGCCGCCCAGGCGTTCCAGGGTATCGCCCTGCTGCAGGGCATCGTAAATCTCATCTGGCTGATACGGCGGCTCTGGCGGCGCGACGTCGAGCTCATGACGCGACTGGGTGATAAACTCGCCGAACCACTGCTTAAAGTGCTCCGGTTGGTTTATCAGACCCAGCATCATCTCGCGCAGGCGGTCGAGTTCGGTCGGTAAAATATCCGCCGGATGGTCGCGGTACGGCACGTCCGGATCGGCGTAGCGCTGGCTGCCCAGTTCGCGCTGGAGGACATAGTCGGCAAAGCCGCTAAACAGCTCGCGGGCATTCGGCGCGCGATAGCCGACCGAATAGTTAAGCGAGTTTTCCAGCGAATAACCCTCATGCGGGAATCCCGGCGGAATATAGAGAATATCGCCCGGCTCCATCTCTTCATCGATGATCGCCTCGAAGGGGTCAACCTGCAGCAGGTCCGGATGCGGGCAGTGCTGTTTCATCGGCACCTTTTCCCCAACGCGCCAGCGCCGACGGCCGGTGCCCTGAATGATAAACACATCATACTGATCCAGATGCGGGCCGACGCCGCCTCCCGGCACCGAGAAGGAGATCATCAGGTCGTCGATACGCCAGTCCGGCAGGGCACGGAACGGATGCATCAGCGCTGCGGACGGTTCATGCCAGTGGTTAACCGCCTGCACCAGCAGGGACCAGTTGTTTTCGCTCAGGTGATCGTAGCTTTCGAAAGGACCGTGACTGACCTGCCATTTTCCATCCTGATGGCTGACAAGGCGGCTATCGACCTCGCTCTCCATGGCCAGTCCTGCCAGTTCGTCCGGGCTTAGGGGGTCGATAAAATTGGCGAAGCCGCGCTTCAATACCACCGGCCGTTTTTGCCAGTAGCGTTCGATAAAGTCGGGCCAGTTAAGCGTTAATTGATAATCCATATTGATATTCCACTGCAGGTGTCTGACAGGGATTATAACGGATGCGGCGCCCTGGCGATGCAGGCGCCGTGAAAAATCTCAACGATTAACTCTGTTTATCTTCCATCTGCTGGCGGCCAAACACCACCTCCATGCAGGCGCCGCCGAGCAGGCTTTCCCCGGCGATGATCTCTCCATCATATTGTTCGACAATTTCACGCGCAACGGAGAGCCCTACCCCCTGGCCGGGACGCAGGGTATCAGCCCGCTGGCCGCGGTCGAAAACGGCCCGGCGCTGGCTCTGCGGGATCCCCGGCCCATCGTCTTCCACCAGGATGTGCAGATGGCTGTCGGTGGTCTGGCGCACGGAAACTTCCACGAACTCCAGACAATACTTACAGGCGTTATCAAGAACGTTACCCATCACTTCCATAAAATCGTTCTGCTCGCCGACAAAAGTGATCTCCGGCGAGATGTCGAGCGAGATATTGACCCCTTTGCGCTGATAGACCTTGTTGAGAGCGGAAGTCAGGCTGTCAAGCAGGGGGGCGATCGGGTGTAATTCCCGGCTCAAGAGGGTGCCGCCGCTGCGCATGCTGGCGCGATGCAGGTAATAACCAATCTGCTGCGAGATGCGGCTTATCTGCTCCAGCATCACCGGCTCCGCCTCGTCGACGCTGATCTTCTCGCCGCGCAGCGAGCGCAGTGTACTCTGCATCACCGCCAGCGGCGTTTTCAGACTGTGAGTGAGATCGGTGAGGGTAGTGCGGTATTTGTCATAGCGTTCGCGCTCGCTGCGAACCAGGCGGTTGAGGTTGCTGACCAGCCGGGTCAGCTCGCGAGTGGTGTTGGGATTGAGCTTTTCGCGGTGATGTTCCTCCAGTTCGCGCACCTCTTTGGCCAGCGACTCAATGGGCCGCAGGCTCCACCAGGCGGCGACCCACAGCAGGGGGATCACCAGCAGCAGGTTGGCGGCCAGCACATAGACAAACCAGCTCCACACCATATAGCTGCGCTTGAGCTCCACCGGAATGGTGTCGACCACCACAATGCTGAGCTGAGGCATTTTGCTGGTGGCCGGGTAGAGGTTGATCGCCACCGAGTGGGTCATCTCAGAGTCGTCGCCCTGTTCGCGGATAGCGTCCAGCTGTTCCTGAATCTCATGGTTATTGCGCAACAGCATACTGCTGCTGTCGACATCGGCTTCAATCTCATGGAAGCCATTGCGTTTCAGCCATTCCGGTTGAATGCGTTTCGCCAGCCAGGGAACATCACGCTGCGCCCACAGCAGTTTGCCCTGCTCATCGTAGATAAGGGTCACCGTCGGGCTTTCCATATTCAGGTTTTCCGGGATGTCGACGTCAATAGCGCCGTTTTCCCATCTCGCCAGCATATAAAAGAGATTGCTCTCGCCGCGCAGCAGGCGAAAGGTGGTTTTATCGAAGCTAACGCTATAGCCCACCAGGGCCACCATGCCGTAGGCCAGGGAGAGGACCAGCACCACCCCGGCGGTCGCCAGCAGGAAGCGAACCCGTAATGACAGCGGGAAGATATGCCGCAACAGTCCCTTCATCAGCGCAATTCGAACAGATAGCCCTGGCCGCGCACCGTGGTGATGACGTCCTGTGGGTATTCAGCCTGAATTTTCTTGCGCAGCCGACCCATCAGCACGTCGATGGTGTGGCTTTCTCGCAGTTCGGCATCCGGGTAAAGCTGGAGCATCAGCGAATCTTTGCTGACCACTTTGCCGCGGTTACGGATCAGGGTTTCCATAATGGTATATTCAAAGGCGGTCAGCTTGATCGGCTGGTCATTCACCGACAGCTCGCGCCGGGAGAGGTCGACCTGGAACGGCGGCAGGGAGATCACCTGCGAGGCCAGACCGCTGTTACGGCGCAGCAGCGCCTGCATGCGGGCGGCAACCTCTTCAATATGGAAAGGCTTGGTGACGTAATCATCCGCCCCGGCGCTCAGCACTTCCACTTTATCCTGCCATCCTTCGCGGGCGGTCAGCACCAGCACCGGCAGCGACACGTCATGGCTGCGCCAGCGGCGGATCAGTGATAAACCGTCTTCATCCGGCAGGCCGAGATCGACGATGGCGATATCCGGGAGATGTTCGCCCAGATAGTAGTCCGCTTCCCTGGCATCTTCCGCCGCATCGACCTGATGGCCCAGCTCCTGCAGCTGAACTTTGAGGTGGTGACGCAGCAGGGCATTATCCTCAACCACGAGTACGCGCATGGCTGTTCTCCCTAGCATTTTCGATAGTAGTCTGAAGCTCATTATATACGCAAAATATAAACGGCTGTTAAATAAAGCTTTTTATAAAAAGGGCCCCTGGTGCCCCCGGGCTGGCCAGCATTCTGCGGCGCCCTTTGCGCATACTGCATGGAACTCCTTCATTCTATGCGTAATTTCAGTAAACGCCCAGCGGCAGGATGCGAACGGCGAGCGGGTTGGTGATGTTAATTTTTTGTGTAATAGTGCTGGAATCACCCCTCAAGAACGTCGCAGGTTATCCATTATGTCTCAGCAGCAGAGCGCGGACTGGGTCAGGCTGGCGCAATCGCCCAGCCGGACGGAACGCATCGAAGCCTTCTTCGGCGGCCACGGCTACGAACCGCACCGGCATGATACCTACGCCATCGGCCAGACGATCGCCGGCGTGCAGAGCTTTCACTATCGCGGCGGACTCCAGCACAGCCTGCCCGGCGGAACGATGGTGCTTCATCCGGACGAAATACACGATGGCGAGGCGGGCACCGAGGCGGGGTTTCACTACCGTATGGTTTATATCGAACCGGCGCTGATCCAGAAGATACTCGGCGGCAGGCCGCTACCGTTTATCCCCGACGGCTTGTCGGCGGATCCACGGCTACGTCACGCCGCGCAGCCGCTGTTGAAAGCGGTCACGGATACCTTCGAGCCGCTGGAGGAAGAGGATGCTCTGTACGACCTGGCGCAGACCCTGGCCGTTGTCGGCGGCCAACGTTCCCGTCGCCAGGCGTTTGATTATCAGGCGGCGGAGAGGGCCCGGGAGTATATTCATGCCTGTTTTATGCAGGATATGACCCTCGACACCCTGTCGCAGGTCAGCGGCCGGGACCGCTGGAGCCTGAGCCGGGATTTCAGAACGCTGTACGGCACCAGCCCGTGGCGTTACGTCATGATGCGTCGGCTCGATTTTTGCCGCCAGCGGATGCGCGCCGGGGAACGTCTGGTGGATATTGCCGCCGACGCGGGCTTTGCCGACCAGAGCCACATGACGCGCCAGTTTATCAGCCGCTTTGGCCTCTCTCCGGGGCGCTGGCTGCGGGCGATCCGCGGATAAGGCGGCGCAGGTTGCACAATCGTTCAAGCGTCAACGCGGCGAGGCGAACTATGCTGACTGCCTTTATCACAAGGAGACAGCCCATGTATCAACTCGTTAATCTTGCTCATAAATTTTCCCTGTTCAGCGAACAATGGCAGCCCAAAGTGGTGGCTGAAATGAACGACTATCAGTTCAAGGTCGTGCGCATCGCCGGCGACTTTATCTGGCACAGCCACCCGGAAACCGATGAGACATTGATGGTGGTGGAGGGGGTATTGCGCGTGGACTTCCGCGACGGGCATGTGCTGGTGAAGGCCGGGGAGATGATCGTCGTGCCGCGCGGGGTGGAACATAAGACCTCGGCGGAGACGGAAGCGAAGCTGATGCTGATTGAGCCGCGCGGGGTGTTGAATACCGGCCACGAGGGCGGCGAGCGGACGGCGGTGAACGACGTTTGGATCTGATCGCTTTCCGGCGATAAAACGCCCCTCTTTCCGGCGGAAAGAGGGGCAGGGCGATTACTTCAGCTCGTCAACCATGGTGGTTGCCCGACCGATATAGTTGGCCGGGGTCATCGCTTTGAGACGCACTTTTTCCTCTTCCGGCAGGGCGAGGCTGTCAATAAACTGCTTCATCCCTTCCGCGTCCACGCGTTTGCCGCGGGTCAGCTCTTTCAGCTTCTCGTAAGGTTTTTCGATACCGTAACGACGCATCACGGTCTGGATCGGCTCAGCCAGTACTTCCCAGTTGTGATCCAGTTCGTCCAGCAGGCGATCCTGGTTCAGCTCCAGCTTGCTGATCCCTTTGAGGGTGGACTGATAGGCGATCAGCGCATAGCCGATGCCCACGCCGAGGTTACGCAGAACGGTGGAGTCGGTCAGGTCGCGCTGCCAGCGGGAAACCGGCAGTTTGCTGGCCAGGTGCTGCATGACCGCATTGGCCAGGCCGAGATTGCCTTCGGAGTTTTCGAAGTCAATCGGGTTCACCTTGTGCGGCATGGTGGAGGAGCCGATTTCCCCGGCGATGGTCTTCTGTTTGAAGTGGTTGAGCGCGATGTAGCCCCACACGTCGCGATCGAAGTCGATCAGAATGGTGTTGAAGCGCGCGATGCAGTCAAACAGCTCAGCGATATAGTCATGCGGCTCGATCTGCGTGGTGTACGGGTTCCACTGAATACCCAGCGAGGTAACGAACTCTTCGCTGAACTGATGCCAGTCGACTTCCGGGTAGGCGGCGATGTGGGCGTTGTAGTTACCCACCGCGCCGTTGATTTTACCGAGGATTTCCACCTGGTTCAGCTGACGATACTGCCGCTCCATACGGTAGGCGACGTTCGCCATCTCTTTACCCATGGTGGACGGCGTTGCCGGCTGGCCGTGGGTACGGGAGAGCAGCGGCACATCGCGGTACTGGGTCGCCAGATCTTTTACCGCGTCAATCAGCTTGCGCCAGTAAGGCAGAACCACTTCGTCGCGGGCGGTTTTCAGCATCAGCGCGTGGGAGAGGTTATTAATGTCTTCAGACGTACAGGCGAAGTGAATAAACTCTGATACCGCATGCAGCTCGGCGATGTCAGCGACTTTTTCTTTCAGGAAATACTCTACCGCTTTCACGTCGTGGTTAGTGGTGCGCTCGATGGTTTTGATGCGCTCCGCGTCTTCAACGCTGAAATCGGCGACGATTTTATCAAGGAAACCGTTTGCGTCGGCAGCAAAAGCAGGAACTTCCTTGATCGCTGCGTGGGCGGCCAGTTTTTGCAGCCAACGTACTTCCACCTGAACGCGGAATTTCAGCAAACCGAATTCGCTGAAGATACCGCGCAGCGCGCTGACTTTATCGCCGTAGCGGCCGTCTACAGGGGAAACGGCGGTCAGTGAGGATAATTCCATAGATCACAACTCCGGGGTTAAATGAGCAAGAATTTGCTTTGCCTGGTTAACCAGACGATTACGGGAAAACATAAGCTGCAGACGTCCGCCGCCCACCTGATGCCAGAGCACCGCGGCGCGAATACCCGCCAGCAGCGCTGAGCGAACTTTCGCCTGCACCTGCGGGCTTTGCAGCACGGCAGGGGAGCCGGTCACCTGAATACGCGGCCCCAGCGGGCTTATCACATCGACATAGATGCCCGCCATGGCGCTGAGCAGCGTTTCGGACTGCAGGTCAAAGTGTTCCAGCTGACGGTGCAGGCGGGCGATGCGGTTGCCGAGCGTGTCCATCGCCCCTTTACTGGCGGCGAGCTTGCGCTCCAGCACCATCAGGCTCAGGGTATAGCGCGTCAGTTCAGCATTGAGGCCCTGACGGCTGCTGGTATTGAGCACCCCTAGCAGCGTTTCAAGACCGAGGCGAAGATTGGCTTCACTGCCACCGAACACCGCCAGCGTCGACTCAGGATCGAGGTCGATGATGCTGTTCAGCGACACATGCAGGGCATCGCTGTCGCAATGTCCCTGATGCGCCAGTTGCTGAACCAGTCGCGCCGCCTGGCAAACGCCAGCCAGCGCCAGGGTGATGTCATAGTAATTCTTCGCCACACATACTCCTTGTCAGCCGCCAGGGCGGTTCGTCCCGGCGGAAATAACGCGCGTTCAGGACTGCAGAGGCAGTCGTTGTTCAATAATTCCGCCGCCGAGGCACACTTCCCCTAAATAGAACACTGCGGACTGGCCCGGGGTCACCGCCGCGACCGGCTCATCGAAGCGGACTTCGATACGGTCTTCATCCAGCGCGGTAACGGTGCAGGGGATATCGGTCTGGCGATAGCGGGTTTTCACCGTGCAGCGCAGGGTGCCCTGCAGCGGTTCACGGTTTACCCAGTGCAGCTGTTGGGCAATCAGACCGACGGACATCAGGCGCGGGTGGTCATGGCCCTGGGCGACGATAAGAATATTATTCTCAACGTCTTTATCGACCACGTACCATGGATCTTCGCTACCCTCTTTGGTGCCGCCGATACCCAGCCCTTTACGCTGGCCCAGGGTGTGGTACATCAGCCCCTGATGAGTACCGATCTCCTCGCCGTCGACGGTGAGGATTTTGCCCGGCTGCGCCGGCAGATAGCGGCCAAGGAAATCGCGGAATTTACGCTCGCCGATAAAGCAGATGCCGGTGGAATCTTTTTTCTTCGCGGTGATCAGATCCAGCTCTTCGGCGATCTTACGCACCTGCGGTTTTTCCAGCTCACCCACCGGGAACAGGCTCTGGGCAATCTGCTCGTGGCTAAGGGTGTAGAGGAAGTAGCTCTGATCTTTGTTGCCGTCGAGGCCGCGCAGCAGCTGGCTTTTACCGTCGACATCGGCGCGGCGCACATAGTGCCCGGTGGCGATGTAGTCGGCGCCGAGGTCTTCGGCAGCAAACTCGAGGAAGGCTTTAAATTTGATCTCTTTATTGCACAGAATATCCGGGTTCGGCGTGCGGCCGGCTTTGTACTCTTCCAGGAAGAGCTCAAAGACGTTATCCCAATATTCGGCGGCAAAGTTAACGGTGTGCAGTTCAATGCCCAGCTTATCGCAGACCGCTTGCGCATCGGCAAGGTCGGCGGCGGCGGTGCAGTATTCCTCGCCGTCGTCTTCCTCCCAGTTCTTCATGAACAGGCCTTCCACCTTATACCCTTGCTGCAGCAGCAGGTACGCGGAGACCGAGGAGTCGACGCCGCCGGACATGCCGACGATCACTTTTTTCTGGCTTTCTGACATGGAAATACTCGCTACATTGAACTTCGAGGCGGCGTATTCTAGCACGCGCTCACCGTTCATTCACCCCCTGTGAACGGCCAGTTAAATGCGCCAATCAGCGACAGCGGCTGCCGCGGGTCCTGCAGGTAGCAGCGAATGCTTTCGGCAACCAGCGGCGAGCGCAGGTTCGGCGCGTTAAGAATTTCCTCAGCACTGAGCCACAGGCAGCGATCGATATCGCTGTCGTGCGGTTCAGTGGCGCACAGATCGCTAAGTTCGATGGCGAACAGGAAGCGCAGAAACGGGGTGTTATCGGGAGCCAGCCACTGATGCATGCGGATGAAGTGCTGCGGCGTGGCGCGAATGCCGGTCTCTTCCCACAGTTCACGTTCGGCGGCCTGCAGCAGCGTTTCATTGGCCTCGAGATGGCCCGCCGGCTGGTTCCACAGCGCTTTGCCGTTAATGGTTTCTTCGACGATGAGAAATTTATCCTGGGCGTGAACCACGCAGGCAACGGTGACATGAGGTTTAAACATCGCTTTTCCTTTTCAGTTATTCGGCTTTGCGCCAGTCGCCGTTGGCCAGTCCGTCGAGGGTATAGCCGCCCATGGCGTAGCGGATCAGCCGCAGGGTGGGGAAGCCGACGTGGGCGGTCATCCGGCGTACCTGGCGGTTGCGTCCCTCGTAGAGCGTGATTTTCAACCAGCGGGTGGGAATCGATTTGCGCTCACGAATCGGCGGGTTGCGCGGCCACAGCCAGACGGGCTCCTCGACAAGTTCTACGCCGGCAGGCAGGGTGGGGCCGTCGTTAAGGGTGACGCCGTCGCGCAAGGCGGTCAGCGCCTCGGGCGTGGGTTCGCCTTCCACCTGAACATAGTAGATCTTGCCGGTGCGCTTACCCGGCTGGGTCAGCTTCGCCTGCAGCGGGCCGTCGTTGGTCAGCACCAGCAGGCCTTCGCTGTCGCGATCTAGCCGACCTGCGGCGTAAACGCCCGCCACCGGAATAAAATCTTTCAGCGTGCTGCGCCCGGCTTCATCGGTAAATTGCGGCAACACATCATAGGGTTTATTGAACAAGATCACAGTTTTTGGCTGGCGTTCTTTACGTTGTCTGGTGACTTGTTGTGTGCTGAATCGCTCAACGCGATGTTTTCTAAATGAAGTTTTCTGCATGGTATTTTCAGGCTTTATCAATTGCCGCATTATAGCCTAATTACGAATGCCTTTCATGGACGCAAACATTCAGGTAGTATTGACATGCTCATTACAAATTATTAACAAAAAATTGCTCAAACCGATTCGCACTACAGGCAGGAAGGCGACACGGACGCGATAGCTCCGGTTAGCGGGAAGACCCGGTACGCCGAAGCTGGCCGACTCAGCCAACACCAGGCTCGCGTGAAGAGGGAAGAGCAGAACCAGAAGCGCTCGAAGGAGAGGTTAATGGAAAGCAAAGTAGTAGTTCCGGCGGAAGGTCAAAAAATCACCCTGCAAAACGGCAAACTGAACGTCCCTCACAATCCGATTATCCCGTTCATTGAAGGTGACGGTATCGGCGTTGACGTTACCCCAGCGATGCTGAAAGTGGTTGATGCCGCCGTTGAGAAAGCCTATAAGGGCGAGCGTAAAATTTCCTGGATGGAAGTTTACACCGGTGAGAAATCAACCCACGTCTATGGCCAGGACGTCTGGCTGCCAGCTGAAACTCTCGATCTGATTCGTGACTACCGCGTTGCTATCAAAGGTCCTCTGACCACCCCAGTCGGCGGCGGCATCCGTTCTCTGAACGTGGCGCTGCGCCAGGAGCTGGACCTCTACGTCTGCCTGCGTCCGGTACGTTACTACCAGGGCACCCCGAGCCCGGTTAAGCACCCGGAACTGACCGACATGGTTATCTTCCGTGAAAACTCAGAAGATATCTATGCCGGTATCGAGTGGAAAGCCGACTCTGCGGAAGCAGACAAAGTGATCAAATTCCTGCGCGATGAGATGGGTGTGAAGAAAATTCGCTTCCCGGAACATTGCGGCATCGGCATCAAGCCGTGCTCTGAAGAAGGCACCAAACGCCTGGTGCGCGCCGCGATTGAATACGCGATCACCAACGATCGTGACTCCGTCACTCTGGTGCACAAAGGCAACATCATGAAGTTCACCGAAGGCGCGTTCAAAGACTGGGGCTACCAGCTGGCTCGCGAAGAGTTCGGCGGCGAGCTGATCGACGGCGGTCCGTGGGTGAAAATCAAGAACCCGAACACCGGCAAAGAGATCGTGGTGAAAGACGTGATCGCCGATGCGTTCCTGCAGCAGATCCTGCTGCGTCCGGCGGAATACGACGTTATCGCCTGTATGAACCTGAACGGCGACTATATCTCTGACGCCCTGGCGGCGCAGGTTGGCGGTATCGGTATCGCCCCGGGCGCCAACATCGGCGACGAGTGCGCGCTGTTCGAAGCGACTCACGGTACTGCGCCGAAGTATGCCGGCCAGGACAAAGTGAACCCGGGCTCCATCATCCTGTCCGCAGAGATGATGCTGCGCCACATGCAGTGGTTCGAAGCCGCAGACCTGATTGTCAAAGGCATGGAAGGCGCTATCGCCGCCAAGACCGTGACCTATGACTTCGAACGTCTGATGGAAGGCGCTAAGCTACTGAAATGTTCAGAGTTTGGCGACGCGATTATCGCGAACATGTAATCCCGTTGGTGGATTAAGTAAAAGCGGGAGCCGATGGGCTCCCGTTTTTTTTGGAGTGTGCGGAGGCTTCCCCAAAACTTCCCCAAAATTCTTCCCCAAAACTGATTGAAGATCATACTGCTTTTTTACCAACAATGATCCACTCTTTACCGCGGTCATCATTGTATCTGTCAGTCATTTTCATTGTTTTGTGGCCCAATAGTTTCTGGGTGTCTATCCCTTGCTCACGATACAAGCGCTCGGAAAGTGATCTCTGTTCATGGAAAGTCGGAGCTGTTCCCTCTTCCCAGGTTAGACCGCTTTTATCCCGTGCTTTCTTGAACGTTGAAGTAAGTGTCTTGGCTGACACTTGGTCACCACGACTAGCCTGTGAGGTGCTATGGCGAAAATGAACAAGGTATTTACTCACCACAGCATCTCTACATTTTGAAATAACATCACTCAGAGTAATATTTAACGCTTCATTTCTGAGAGAAAGGGGAATGGCTAATCGAGTTCCTGTTTTCTCCTGCTCAATATGCAGCATATCATCCCATACATCCGAAAACTTCATATTGCAAATATCTCCTAGGCGTTGCCCTGTTACAATGGCAAGCAACATTCCACATTGTAAATAAGGTTGTTGTTGTTCGGCGGATGTATAAATAGCCTTCCATTCCTCCAGAGATAGCCTTTGTCTGCTTATCTTGTTTCGTGGCTGTTTCGTTGCTTGGGCAGGGTTGTATCCTGGCGGAACGTGACCAGCATGTTGAGCCTCCTTAAAAACATCTATTAGTACCATGCGTACAACTTGAGCCATCCTGTTATGACCCTCTGCCTTAACAGCATCTGTTATTTCGGAAATATCAAGTGCTGTAATATCTTTTAGATATTGCATTCCACAATGTTCCCGAAAAAGACGGATTGGTTTAGCTTTCTGTCGAAAAGAGTTTGGGCGCAGCTCGTTGTGTTTCAATCTTTCCTCCTGCACCAATTCATATTTGTCGAGCCATGAAGAAACTGTAATATCCGTGCGGTTTCCTTTCATGCGAGCTAGGCGCTCGTTAATACCAAGGATCTGCCTGGTTCGCTGCTCTGCAATAATAGTATTTGCTTCACTTGCCACCTGCTTTGCTTCAGCTTCGTCCGTGCCGAGGCTGTGAAAACGACCAGATATCGGGTGTTTGTATTGCCAGTAAACCTTTCCGGTACGTTTATCAAGTTTGCAATATAGGTTTGGAATAGTGATTTTATGGGTACGCGGTCTAGCTGCCATCGCTAATTATCCGTCTCAGTTTTGGGTTAACATTTATTGGAAGTTGCGGTTCAGCAACTACACCTATAAAACGAGCTTCTTTGTCAACCATCCAGCGCCGTCCGACTCTCATCGGTGGTGGCGCTATCATCTGACCTTTAGCGTATTTTTTTAATACTCGCTCGCTAGGGGCTTCACTGCCGAATTCATCTTTCGCCCATTCGAGTAAAGAGACCATACGTGACATTTCTTCTCCACATACCGGCTGCACCCGGTTATCGAACGTTATAAGCACATGACGAGCAACCACCACGAATCCCGTCATTACATCTTCTGCATAGCTGGTGGTCTCGATCATCCTTATCTGTTTCGTACATCTTCAGTTTGGCAATCACCGTTTTAGATTCTGGGAGAATCTGTTTGCGAAGGTTTGCAACTTCATCGGTTAATTCCATAAGACGGCAATGAAGGTCCTTTGCTTCATCCTTATACCAGGCTAAATCATCCCGCATACGCCTCCATCGCCGGCGCTTTAATTTACTTGGCATCAGTCATCATCCTCATCATCGTCGTCATCGCAGGATGCGAGCAATGGATTCATTCGCCGCCCTACCTGGCAGGCGTACCCGCGGCGACCGAGGTTGTGTAGCACGCTGTAGATTTCGAACATTTCGGTTCGCTCATCACCAATATCAAGCTCACAGGCCAGCGCGTGGCATTCAGTAGCGAGCGCCGATATCTTCTGAAGCAATTCGTCTTTATTCACCTTTCACCTCCTGCGGGGCGGCTGCGAGCATGGCTGCGCGGCAGGCGTTCCAGCCCTTCACCTCAGCGATGGCTGCTACTGCATCCACGGCGTACATGCTCAGTGTATTTGGAATTGGTTTTTCCTCCGGCACTACCGGCGCCGGCTGCGCGTGGCGATAGAGCGGCAGTACAGCCACATCACCATCTTTTGCAACAAATTCTGCGCGGCGTTCATCGTTTGTAACATGCCATTGCTCACGATAGTGCCATGCCCATGCCACCGGCTCGCCGTCCATTGCGGACAGCGCGATTTGTGCCAGTTCGATCCGCTCATCCCATGAAACTTTGCAGATAGTGTTGTTATCAGCGAGTTGTTCCAAGCGCTCTCTGGTTATGGTTGATTTGGTCATTGGTTGGCTCCTGGCTTATTGATGCGCGATGTTATATTCCGACCGCAGTCGCAGCAGTAGAACGCTTTTCCGCCGCGAATGCCGCTGGTGTGCTGCCCCTCAAGGAATGAACCATCCCAAGCATAAAACTGTTTGTAATCCACAACCTCTTTCGTGTGGAATCCATTCTCACCGCCGCAGTGCGGGCATGATTTCGGGTTTTCTATAGCCATCACTCAGCTTCCACCTTGATGCCAGCCGTATGAGCCGCCAGGCATTTATTGAACCCGTCGTTGTTATTAGCCAGCCCAAGATTCCAGCCAGCAGTTAAGCCAGCTCTGTAGGCGCTCTCCTGCAGGTTTTCTACAGTGACGGTGCGAGACTCCAGCTCGGCGATTCGTTGCTCAGCCGCCTTGCGCTTGCGGAACTGCGCCTTACGACTGGCTCTCAGATTATTTTTAGCCAGTTCAGCCATGTAGAGTTGGTGCTCTGCGTTAGCCAAGCGCTGACGAACTTCATCGTTCTCCAGTTCATCAATCCTCTGCTGCGCCTTCTCCAGCGCCTCTACCAGCGTGGCGATGTATTTACGCAGCACACGAGCGTATTGAGTAGACGGCGTGGCGTATTCGCTGATCTGCTTCAGCTGGGCCAACGCATTATTAATTTCAGATTGCGCCAGTTCGGTGATATCAGTCATCGGAGTTATCCTCGCAGCAGTAGTGATCGCCGCCAGGGTCTGTGCTTTTGAAACCGCAGATATCACACGCAATTTCGTCAAGAGCTTCTTCATCGTAATTCGTGGTCCCAGTGATCATTTGGCCCCCTCGCGCAGCTGCTTGGCGATGCACGAAAAAAAAGACTCCCGCGTATGACTGTTAAGGGCTGATGCAAACGCCGCGTTAAGAACGGCAACATCACAGCCGTCATCGGTATAGAGCGCGATTTTTTTCTCCAGACGCGCTTTCGCTTCCTGCAGCTGCATACCCCGGCAGGCGCGCGGGATATATTCCGCAATCTGTGAAATAGCCTTTTCGTTCTGTTTAAACATGCTTCACCTCGATAGGCTTGATGGTGTCGAGCAGCAACCGGCGGCGCGTATTTTCTGCAAAGTGACGGCGCCCGGTTTCTTTGTGGTAAAACTCGTTTTTGCCGACGACCCACATCCGCTCTGTCTGGTGCAGTTTTTTTACCTTCGGACCGTCTCTGGTGATCACGGTGCCGGTATGGGTTTTTACGATTGTCATACGGCCTCCCCAAGCACCCAACGGAGTGCGCTCGCATACTCACCCTCGGCAGATTCCAGGGCTTTTGTGATTTCTTTGCGGGTTTTCAGGCGAGGCTTTGCCTCACCGAGGATTTGACGCTGACGCCGGGCTTTTTCATGGCCGGTTGTGCCAGCAGTTGCCGCTTCGATTTCATAGACCTTCTCCCGCTGCTCTTCGGGTTTAAGCGATGCCAGCTGACGCGCCTGGGTAACGGTGACTGTGCCAGCCTCCACCGCTTCCCTGACGGCCTGAGTGGCATCGAGAAGGGAGAGCGTTGCACGAACGGTCTGAACGCTGCAGCCAAACAACACCGCAATGTCGTCCTCATCGAGCCCGCGGTCGAGCGCGTCTGACATTTTTTTAGCCCGGCCAAGCGGGGTATCAGGTCGGCGAATTTCGTTTTCGCTGACCATGTATTTAGCCATCTGATTTGCTGATCCGCGCTTAACGACTCCGGGAACAAGCAGTGGGTCTTTGCCTTCTTTCAGACGGAGTTTATTTGCCTCCAGGGTATGTTTTACGCGCTGACGGCCTACAACTACGCAGGTGAGCCCCGTTTCAGGGTCTTTCCAGACGATGATAGGTTCCAGTACACCCAGCTCCTTGATGTTCAGAACCATCCCTTCGTCGATAGGAAGGTGGACCCGTTCATCGTAAAGCGGGTGTGTTTTGTCGGTAACCAGGTGCAGGCTTTCAGGTTCGAACGTTAAAACGTTCGTTTTGCCGCTGGCGCCGTATACAACCTTTGAGTCTTTAGCCATCAGAGAGCCTCCACGTTACGGAAGCTGGTGGGGGAAATTGCTTTCAAATCGCGCATTGCTTCGAGGACATGCAGATTTATGCGCTTCTTGGTATATCGCTCAGTAATACGATCACACTCCTTCGCCCAGGATTTGACCTCTGCGAGAAGGGCGTCACGTTCGGTGCGCGTCTGGCGCAGAGCTACATTCGACACATCGAGGACGGTAGCCAGTTCCCTGATGATTGCTGCCTGTTCTGGTGGCATAGTTTTGGCTATTTCGTACGCCTGTTTAATCAGTTGTTTTGCTGTCTTAGCCATCTTTTGTTCTCCATCTGACGCGCTGCAACGCGTAAATTTAGGGTGCAGCAACCCAACCCATGAGAATGGGTTAGATGCTTGGTAAATTTATCGCTTAGCTTCGCCGCCGAGAGCTTTGGTCAAATCAGAAATCAGAGTACTCATTTCATCTGTCATGAGAATGAAATCTGCATCGAACCGCTGTGCTACATCCTCACGATCGATATCATCATTTTGAGATACGAGCTCATCAGCGAATTTAATACGCTTAATGGATACGTCGTCACAAAGGGTAAAGCGAATACGATCCTGCCAATCGAGGAATAATTTAGTGACAACCTTTCCAGCTTCGATGTGGGTATGAATTTCGTCACTTACGAGGTCTTGTTTCTTGAAGCGTCCAATACCTCCGGCCTCCAAAACAGCTTTAATTTCTGCTTCATCACCCAGATTAAAACCATTAGGCGCGCTGCCTGAACGAACCCATTCAGTCATCGTTAGCTCGACAGGCTCTTCCATTGTCAAAGGAACGACGGGAAGAGATCCCAGGGTCTTGCGCAGGAGTGCCAGGGCATCTTCAGCACTGCGCGCACTGGAGGCATCGACTATGACCAGGTGATCGGTGGTATTCACCCAGATTCGCGTGATGATGTTCCGTGAGAAAGCCCTGGGGAGAAGGCTATGTAAAACCTCATCGCGTAGAGCATCCTTTTCAGTCTTTTTCAGACGTCGCGCCTGTTCTGATTCAAGCTTAAAAATTTTCTTGTTGAGCTCATCGGTAATGGTTGGGCGTGGGATAATTTTCTCTTCCCTGCGGATCACGAGCAGAAGCTGACCGCTAACAAAATGAAATAGCTGGTCAGAATACTGTCCAAGGGGAGATACCCAACCGGATTTAGCCATATCCTGACTCCCGCAAGGAGAGAAACGGAATGGTTCAAGCTTGTCTGCCAGATCCGCGATGGTGTGTTCTTCCACGATGGTAATATCGCGAGAGAGCCGGTAAATAAGAGCATTTTTGAAGAAGTTCATTTCGTTTCCTCGATCCGCCACTGCAATGGCATCAGGTTAGTTATCTCCACACAACAAAAAGAGCACTACAGCGTTCTGCCGTTCCATCCTGGCTTTTGGTACCGCAACGGCTGCGAGATGTTTTTTGCATGCCAGCGCTCTTTTGGTTGTGCCCTCGTCTCTTCCGAGGCGTCACACCTTTTCGCCGCGCTGGTGGGGCGCACGTCGTGCCTGAAACACTTAGCTTGCACATTCCGGTTGTTCTGAGAGGCATGGATAAAGGGCCTCTCAGGCCGCTAACGCTGCATGTTCCATACAACGGTCATGAATATTGCCGTTCACAACTGGAAGCGCACTCCTTCAGTTACAAACCGATCCCCACCGGAAAGAAGGGGAATGCGCTTCCATGTTGTGTTCTGTTCATCCTTGTCCGTAAGTTGCGTCATGTGCCGACGAATAGAAGATAATCATAAATTGCGAGTAACGCAATAGTTAAGTGCGTAAAGCGCAAATTTAAGGCGAAAAAAAAGGCCTCGAATGAGGCCTAGTTTATGATGATGAATGCTATCCATGCCGTTTAAAGGACTGAGACTGGCTTATTAAAACCTTTCCGTAGATATAGAATCTGTGTTCGTTCTCTTTAGTTATATTCCATTCTCTATAACGAGGGTTATCAGAGATGACTAGCAGTTGGTCTGGTATCATCTGCAGGCGTTTAACATAAACTTTTCCATCAAAACCAAAGACGTAAATCCCATCCCCGTCAAACTCATTGATAGTTACGTCCACAAAGATTAGGTCGCCAGGCTCAATCGTTGAGGCCATGCTATCACCGCGAACGTTGATGACCTTTACTCCAGATGGAGTCCTGCCACCAAACATTGCCAATGCCTGATCATTGCTGAACTCGATAGCATGAATGACATCTATGACGTCACTACCGTGTATATGTCCTGCCCCGGCGCTTGCGCTCACATCAAGTACCTCGACTCTGTATACATCCACATCCTTTACGGGAGATGCATGTTTTTCACTGTTTATATGTACAGTAGTATCATTTTCGTCAGAGGTAAATAGGTCAGGTACACTTACGCTTAAAGCTTGAGCAAGTCGGTTAAGTGTCTGTTCTGAAAACTGCTTTTGTTTACCAGTTTCAAGCCTGGAAATATTGGCAGCATCAACGCCCACAGCTTCTGCAAGCTCTGCGATTTTAATGTTCTTCGCTAAGCGAAGTTGTCGTATGCGAGATCCTATTTTCATTCACTCATTACATGTTGTTTTTGCGTTTCGTGCAAAGCAACTTGCGCAATTCGCTAGCGTGGAATAACATGCGTAATACGCAAAAATAGGAGGCATTATGCAATCACCATTAAGAAAATTGCGAAAATCGCATGGCATGACCTTATTGCACGTTGCAACCGGGGTACAGGTAGATCCTGCAACGTTGAGCCGCATTGAAAGATGCGAGCAAGTCCCATCTGTCGAATTGGCGGAGAGATTAGCCAAGTTCTTTAGAGGAGAAATAAGCGAATTACACATTTTGTACCCAAGTCGCTATCAGACAGATGACGTACCAAGTGCAAATAATCGTACTGCTTAAACGGTTATTCGATAACTACAAAAGGAAAATCAACATGGTAGAGCCAAACCTCAAAGAAGCCGTCAAAGCGATGTGCAAAGCATATCCAGGTGGGCGCGAAGCAATGGCTGGCGCACTGGGAATGACGGTGACGCAGTTTAACAACAACCTTTACGAGAAAAACGGCTGTCGTTTCTTCGAAGTCAGCGAGCTGGAAGCGATGGAGGACATTTCCAATACGTCGTTACTGGCTGATTACTTCGCTCGCCGCCGTGGTGCTCTGCTGGTGGATGTTCCGCACCTGGAAGAACTGGACCGAGTGGACTTGTTTAGCCGGGCAATGCGTACCTCTGCCGCCAGGGGGCAGGTTGATCAGATTATCGAACAGGCACTTGAAGATGGCGTTATTGAAAGGCATGAGGCCGAAGAAATCATGGTGCATCACCGCCGCCACCTGGCAGCTCGGGAAGAAGAGATTGCCGCAATTATCACGTTATTTTCACGCAAAAAGAAGTGACGCCAGCGAGTTGCAGCTCCTGGCGTCGTGGCGTGTCGTCATCAGTGGAGATTACTAACGCATGAACAGTTTATCAACACAGTACCGCAGGTCGCAACTTGTAGCGCGGCCAGTTCCTGGTGGAGCAGGACCGGTGCAGTTCGTGTATGGGGTAAGAGTACCAGGCGGGTTCGAGCCTGTCTGCTACCAGTTTGCTCAGTGGGTGGTAGGGGACTTTAACGGCCAGGCGGAGAAAGTATGCGAGAGCTCAACCGATGGTTCAGAGATCACTACGGTGTCCCGGTCAGGGTCATACGCTGGGAGCCCCAGACACAGCGCGTTATATACCTGCGTAAAGGGTACGAGCATGAATGCTTTAGCCCCCTTGAGCAGTTCAGACGTAAATTCAGAGAAATAAAGGACGATCATGAGCACTAAATTAACAGGATACGTCTGGGACGCTTGCGCATCTTCGGGGATGAAACTATCCAGCGTGGCAATCATGGCGCGCCTGGCTGACTTCAGCAACGATGAGGGTGTTTGCTGGCCTTCTATTGCGACCATATCGCGTCAGATTGGCGCTGGTGAAAGTACTGTCAGAACGGCGATAGCTGCACTTGAGAAAGAGGGGTGGCTCACTCGTACGCAGCGCCGCAACGGCAACCGTAATGCTTCGAACGTCTACCAGCTCAACGTTTCCAAACTACAGAAAGCGGCATTTTCTCACCTGTCAGTTTCTGACACATCAAAATCTGACGCGTCAAAATCTGATGCGTCAATATCTGATGCGTCAAAAATTGACCCCTCAAAATTTGAGGCGTCGGAATCCATCAAAAAAACCAGTTTTGACCCGTCAGAATCTGGTGGGGATCCGTCAGTAAAATCAACTACTGATCCATCAGATATAAATCCTTCTTGTCCGGACGCTTCGCAACCGGACGAACAGGGATCTGCAGATGAATTTCTGTCACGACATCCTGACGCGGTGGTGTACAGCGCTGCAAAGCGGCAGTGGGGCAGCCAGGACGATTTAACCTGCGCCGAGTTCATTTGGGGAAAAATTATCAGCATGTACGAACTGGCTGCTGAAAGTGATGGTGAGGTAGTTCGCCCTAAAGAGCCAAACTGGACCGCATGGGCGAATGAGGTTCGCCTGATGGTGATGCAGGACGGGAGAACCCATAAACAAATTTGCTCACTTTTCAAGCGCGCCAACAAAGATTCGTTCTGGTGTAAAAACGTGCTCAGCCCGTCGAAGCTTCGGGAAAAATGGGATGAGCTGTCGTTAAAACTATCTGCTCCACTCAATAGCTCCCGCCAGGAGTCGTCCATTTCGCGAGCCAGCTTCGATGGGGTTGATTACTCATTGCCAGAAAACTCGGGGTTCCGCACATGAGCAAGCCATTTCTCAAATGGGCTGGTGGAAAGTATACCCAGCTGGCTGACCTGTTCGTGCATATCCCGGCAGGAAAACGCCTGATAGAGCCATTCGTTGGTGGTGGGTCGGTATTCCTGAACAGCGAAAAGCACGCAGATTACCTGCTGGCGGACGTTAATCCGGACCTGATTAATCTGTATCAGATGTTAGCGGTGGTGCCGGATGAAGTGGAATTGAAGGCCCGCTGGATGTTCGAGCACATGCGGTCACCAGATGGCTATGAGCTGATCCGTTCCGAGTTCAACGCACAGACGCTGGATGCTACTGAACGCGCAGCTGCATTCCTGTATCTCAACCGGCATTGTTTCAATGGCCTGATGCGCTACAACCAGGCGAACAAGTTCAATGTGGGCTGGGGAGGCTACAAGGCCCCGTATTACCCGATGGATGAGATGAAAGCCTTCGCGGCTATGGCGCATAACTGCGTCTTCATGACTGCTGACTATCGCCGAACTATCAGCCTGGCCGGGAAAGGGGATGTGGTTTACTGCGATCCGCCTTACGAACCGATGCCGGGAACAACCGGATTCACCGCCTACGCCGCTGGTGGTTTTAACTGGGAGAACCAGGTAGACCTGGCGAAGCAATGTGTATCTGCCTTTCACCGTGGGGCTCGGGTAGTGATTTCTAACTCATCTGCACCGAAGGTTCTCGACCTGTACCGGGAGCATGGTTTTAACCTGCAATTCATCAACGCGCGCCGTTCGATCTCCTGCAAAAGCAGTACGCGGGAAGTCGCAAAAGACGTTGTAGCGATCCTTTAAGGGGGCTAAATGAAACTGACTTTACCATTTCCACCGAGCGTAAATAGTTACTGGCGCGCCCCGAGCAAGGGACCGCTGAAAGGCAGGCATCTGGTAAGCGAGACAGGGCGCAAGTTCCAGCAGGCAGCGAGAGCGGCGATTATAGAGCAACTGCGGGCCGTTCCCCGGCCATCCTCTGATCTGGCCGAGGTTCACATAGTGTTGTATCCGCCGGATCAGCGCCGTCGGGATATCGATAACTACAACAAAGCGCTGTTCGATGCCCTGACTCTAACAGGCGTCTGGGAAGACGACAGTCAGGTTAAGCGCATGCTGGTGGAGTGGGGGAACATCGTGAAGAAAGGGAAAGTAGAAATCACCATCCGACGTTTTCGTGCAGCTGCCTGACGTGGAGATGATATGAGAGCACTACTAACCCCTGAGATTGCCCCACGCATGGGCGTTGTTCTTCTTCGCCCAGGTGCTGATCTCATGCCGATGTTCAGGAGAGGGCGGGTACTGATTGAGCCTGCACCGGAAAAATACAGCGACTACGCAACCGGCGCTATCCCTCCCGCCAGGCAGCCACTGGCAGAAGACCCGGTTTTGAAGCCAGTCTTCGAAAACAAAGACGTCATTCTGCGCGCGGGTGGTATCAGCTCGCTGGAGGCCGAGCTGGAGCGTCGTTTTGAATGCCAGTATCCCCACGGCTCGTGGCACAGCGAAAATTTTACGCTGTTCCGGCATGAGCCTGGCAGCATCCGCCTTTGCTGGGCCTGCGATAACCTGGTGCGTGATCAGTACACAGAGACACTGGCAGGCATTGCGCGTGAGAACCTGGTATCCTGGCTGATAACGTTCATCCGCTCACAGCTGGGGTTCAACGAAGACCATCAACTGACGATCCCCGAGTTGTGCTGGTGGCTGGTAATAAACAATCTGGCGCACGTCATCCCTGAATCGCTGGCCCGGAAAGCCCTGCGATTGCCGGAAATAAAGCATCAACCAGTGATGAAGGAGAGCGATATTGTGCCGGAGCCAGCGGCGAGCGAAGTGGTGCAGAAAAAGATTCTCGGTCTTCGCGTAGATCCTGAAACGCCGGAATCATTCATGCTGCGACCAAAGCGCCGCCGCTGGGTAAACGAGAGCTGGACGCGCTGGGTTAAGTCCCAGCAGTGTATCTGCTGTAACAAACAAGCAGATGATCCCCATCACCTGATAGGCCACGGACAAGGTGGAATGGGAACGAAAGCGCACGATTTGTTTGTGTTGCCGCTTTGCAGAGCGCATCACGACGAGTTGCACGCTGACACCGTGGCATTTGAGGAGAAGCACGGCTCACAGCTGGAGCTGCTGTTTCGATTTCTGGATCGTTCGCTGGCAATTGGCGTGCTGGCATAGTGGAGAACGCATAATGATTAACCCGTCCGAGGTTGGAAAAGCTGGTGAAATGGTCAGGCTGAAAACGCTGGAGGCCATCTGGATTCAAGGGAAGCTGCGCATGTGGGGCCGCTGGTCGTACATCGGCGGCGGTAGTGGTGGAAATATGTTCAATCAGCTGTTGGCGTCAGGGAAGATAACGAAGACCGCTATAAACGATGCTTTGCGCCGTATGAAAAAATCAGGCATTACCAAGCCAGAGCTGGAAGCGTTCTTTAAGGAAATCCTCAGTGGTAAAAATAAAAGCGGTCTGGCTTTTTGTACTGACGAGGAAGGGTTGATAATTGATTCTGTGCTTAGTGCTCAACTTGTGCGTTCCGGGAATAAAGCTCTCTATCAGTTAATCAGGGATCGATATGTCTACCGCATGAGTAAGAAGGCGATGGCGAAAGAGCTAAACGAAAAGCATCCAGAATGGTGCTTGCGGACTTGTGAGAGCAGGATCGATGTTTGGTTAAATCTTGCAGAATCGATGCTTTACGCACCAATGTGTGACGCATTTGGCACAAATGGCGACAGATTTTACTTGAATAGTTGCGCGGAAAGTGCTTGAATTGTGATAGGCTCGGGACGTTAAAGCGAACTGAGCAACTGAACAGAAAAAAGAAACCCGCCATTGTGCGGGTTTTTCACATCTAGAGCAGTCCTATAGCCCCACCGGCAATAGCAGTAAGCAATGGGTGTTCTGCTAACTTTCTTAGCAGCCCCTTTGCCTCTTCTTTCTGCTGTGGCGTACCCTGTGAGCTATTTATTAAGTTATTCAGAGTTTCGATACTATTGGTAATCTCCTGACGGTTATGATCTCCAATCTGGACATTTCCTCCGTGAATGTTGATTTGCTGTGAAGAGACAGCTGGTTGAACCTTTTTGGGACCAACTTTGAGTTGGAAGTGTGGACCAAATCCGCCAACGCCAGTGTCGTAAAAATTAGCCTTATAAATTTCCTTATGTTCTTCCTTGCCGTTTGGAAGGATTCGAATAACAGTATCTCCGTCATCAATGTCGGCCATTTTGTCGTTTACGATAACTGTATCCCCTGCAAACTTTGCCTTATATGGACCGCATCTGCTGCCATCACTTTTTAAAATGTAGGCATCATCTTTAGCTGTAAGCATCTCTACTCCTGTGTGAAGTCATTGCTAGAAAAAGCTGGCGCTTAACATATACCGTTAAAATGGAAAGGAAGTGTGAGATGCCGGTCAAAAAAGGCAATTCAATAAAACACAAGAGAACCTGGCCTCTAGATGCTTCGGTGACCATAAATTTCAGGCTTCGGGAATCACTCCGTACTTACCCTTTGATATAAGAGCCCGCCAGCCTGATCCCTTTCCAATACCCACAGCACCCCGTTAACCCGGAGGTGGAGACTATGAAAATGCCTACTAACCCGAGTAACTGGCCTGATCTGCTGGAGTTGCTGCAGAGCTGGTGGCGCGGAGATACGCCGCTGGGGGCCGTACTGCTCTCAGTTGTTATGGCGGGTCTTCGAATCGCTTATAGCGGTGGCGGCTGGAAAAAGATGCTTCTTGAGGGGCTTCTGTGTGGGGCGCTAACGCTTACATTCGCATCGGCGCTTGAATACTTAGACTTCCCCAAATCTCTCTCAATCACCATTGGCGGTGGGGTGGGGTTCGTTGGCGTAGATGCCATAAGGGCGTTTGTAATGAAATATCTTGGCGGCCGATTCGGTATCGGTGGCGGCGATAACAAGGCTTAACCATGACAGCAGATCAAATTATCGAGGGCATCCTCGGAAAGGAAGGGGGTTATGTCGATCACCCCTCTGATAAAGGCGGGCCGACCCGCTGGGGCATCACGCAAACCACCGCCCGTGCACATGGCTACACCGGTGATATGCGGAACCTGCCCAGGGAAACAGCAAAGCAAATCCTGCTGAGCGATTACTGGACTGGCCCCCGGTTCGACCAGGTGGCGAGTTTGTCTACGTTACTGGCAGATGAGCTTTGCGACACTGGCGTGAACATGGGGCCATCTGTCGCCAGTAAGTTTTTCCAGCGCTGGCTCACTGCTCTAAACATGCGCGGAAAGCTATACCCCGATCTGATCCCGGATGGCGCCATTGGCCCCCGAACCATCACTGCGCTTAAGGGATATCTTTCAGCCCGCGGGAAAGAGGGTGAGCAAGTTCTTTTGCGCGCGCTGAACTGCAGCCAGGGTGCCCGATATCTCGAACTGGCGGAGGGCCGCGAAGCCAACGAGGATTTTCTCTACGGCTGGGTTAAGGAGCGTGTCCTGTGAAGATGATCATTTTCGCTTTGCTCGTGCTGGTGGCTGTGCTCGTTCTGTTACTTCTGCGCAGATATACCCGGCTGGAGTTCGTAGGCCATGCCAGCCTGCTGCTGAAAACGTGGTCTGTAAAGCTGGGAGCTATCGGCGCGCTGGTTGGTGTATGGGCGCAGTCATTCCCGGATGCTGCGCTGCGCGCCTGGGCGATGCTGCCGCCAGATATCAAAAATATTCTGCCGCCAAACATCGTTGCATTGATTAGCCCTGCGCTGGTGGTGCTGGCCGTGCTATCGCAATACGTACGCCAGCCAGTATTGAAAGCTAAGGCCGACGAACTGAAGGAGCCGCAGCAATGAGCTACGAAATTATTGCTGGGCTGGTGGTCGTCATCCTGGGCGCTATCGCTGGCGCGTTTGGTATTGGTCATGCTCGCGGGACCAGTAAGGCAGAAGCCAAAGCCGATCAGCAGCGTACCGAAGAGAACGCCGCCGCCACCGTCGCCGCGGCAGAACGTAAGGCGGAAGTTGTGAAAGAGGCAAGCGATGTACAGCAAACCGTTAGCCATATGCCTGATGACGATGTTGATCGGGAGCTGCGCGAAAAGTTTACCCGTCCCGGTAGTCGTTGATACAGCCTGCAGCTGGGTGCAGATCATCTACCTGACTGACCACGATATCGATGTGCTGGATAAGCAAACCAAGCGCGACATTCTGGCGCATAACAAAGCAGTGGAAGTCAACTGCCAGAAAGGGAAGTGATATTGCTCAAAATTAAATGAGATTTATCTTAATTGCTTTAGTGCCAGGAAGTAGATTGAAGATGCTGCAATTGGCAGTATCACTCTGGGACATAACAATGGGACAGTATTACTACGTCAATAAAAATGTTCAGGCAAACGGAGATCATGAGGTGCATGTCACCGGGTGTACCTTTATGCCTGCATCAGAAAACCGCGTGTACCTTGGAATATTTGAAACCTGCCGTCCTGCAGTAGTAGAAGCGAAGAAATATTATTCTCAATCAAATGGTTGTTATTACTGCTGTAGAGCTTGTCATACTTCATAGTTAACCAAAAACAATCGCAAGGTCGCCAATGGCGGCCTTTTTTATTGCCAGAAGCAGGAGAAGAAGCATGTTAACAGTAAAAGTAATGTCACCAGATGGTGGCGAAGAAATCCATTGCGGCCTGAGCGTTGGTTTCAACCCCAATCAGCAGAGTATCGCAGTGTCGGGAATGGACCAGAACGTTTTCCTGAAGCAGGGAGAAGTGGCGTACGTGATGAACGCAAACGGAAAGACCATTTCCCGTTACGAGCACTTGACCTGACAATAAGCAGCACTGGCGCCCTTCATTGAAGGGCATCAATAATGATAAACCGAAGCATCTGCCTTAAGTGTTATAAAAAACCCCGTGGAGGAAATCCCAAAGCTACGGGGTGCTGTACAGCCAGCCAATGACTGATTGTAGCCACGAAGTTGGTTTATTTTCTACTGGTTGAGAATAAAACTGAGAGCCAGGAAGGCTTGAGAGTGGCTCATTCATGAGCTCACGGGTAGAACGGCAGACTTTGTCATGGCAGAGCAAAGTTATAAGTTAGTTTAGGTAACATTTCGGATATAACAAGCGTAGCGGGGTATTCCTAATAATGGAGCACCGCAGCTAAAGCATTACAGGAGCCATTCACCGAGTGGCTTCGATAATGCTCCCCACATCGCACAGAGGTAAGACATGTCAGAGATCACCGCATCCGAGCAAATCCGCCTAGATATCATCAAGAAAGTTAACTACGACACCGCAGCGGCCAAGCTGGCCATTGACTGGGTTGGTGATAGCAATCTGAAAGCTGAGCTATTCGCTGACTCTTTCGATCGCGTCTTCACTGAAAGTGAGATTGTCTCGAAGACCCGTAAGGCCATCCAGGAAGCGACCGAAGCGCTGGCGCTGTTTGATACCGGCGCTGAGCAGGCCAGTTAAGGCATTACAGCAGGCATTCACTGAGTGCCTGTGATAATGAAAATATCATAAGGACTTAATCATGCCCGCACTAATTCCCCGAGCTTGTCGCAAGCGTGGATGCGCAGGCACAACAACCGACCGCTCAGGCTACTGCGAAAAGCACCGCAATGAAGGCTGGCAACAGCACCAGCAGGGAAAGAGTCGACACGAGCGTGGCTACGGTAGCCAGTGGGATATCAGGCGTGCGCGCATCCTGAAACGCGACAACCATTTATGCCAGAACTGCCTTCGCAGCGGGCGAGCTGTCGCAGCAAAGACGGTTGACCACATCAAGGCCAAGGCTCATGGGGGTACCGATGACGATTCGAACCTCGAGAGCCTGTGCTGGCCCTGCCATCGAACGAAAACCGGGCGCGAACGCATCAAATGATATAGATTCTCATTTGAGGCGAGGCAGAGGGGGGGCGGGGTCAAATCCCTGACGACGAAGGCCCAAAGGACCGCCGCCTAACCTTTTTTCACACCGCCGCAGGTTAGAAAACTTTTTTTTGGGGTCCCCCATCCAATGATTAATAGGAGTTTTCGATTATGCCAGGACCACCGAAAACCCCGACACATCTGGCTTTAGTGAAGGGGAACCCATCCAAGCGCCCGATCAATAAGAACGAGCCAAAACCCCCGTCAGGGGTCCCCCCAATACCGAAACATTTCGATAAACAGGGTAAGTACTGGTTCAAACGTATTGGTGATGAACTTGATGCCGTCGGCGTGTTGACCACGCTGGATGCTAAAGCGCTGGAGTTGTTGATAGAAGCCTATGTTGAATACCGGCATCACTGCGACACGCTTGATCGTGAAGGTTACACCTATGCCGTCTACAGCGAAGATGATTCAGATGAAGGAGGGGAGCGGGAAATCAGAATGATAAAACCGCACCCTGCAGCAGTCATGAAGGCTGATGCGTGGAAACGGATCAGAGCGATGCTGAGCGAATTCGGCATGACACCTGCCAGCCGATCAAAGGTTGGTGCAAAAGGCCCGGCAGAAGCCGACCCACTGGAAGAATTTCTTAAAAAGCGCAAATGATGAATGGCAACCGTTGCAGATGGATTCCGCTACGCCGAGCGCGTGGTATCTGGCGATATCGTTGCTGGCGAACTGGTGCGTCTTGCGTGCCAGCGGTTCTTTCATGATTTAGAGCACGGCCCGGAGCGCGGTGTTTATTTTGATGAAGGCCGCGCCCAGCACGTTCTCGATTTTTATAACTTCGTCCCTCATGTGAAGGGGCACTTGACCGGCAAGCCGATCGAGTTGATGGACTGGCACACCTTCATCCTGATTAACCTTTTCGGGTTTGTCGTCCCGCTGATAGATGAAATAACGTTTGAGAGCATTCTTGACGACGATGGCGACCCCATGTTTGTGCGTCGCTTTCGTACCGCCTATGACGAAGTAGCGCGTAAAAATGCAAAATCAACGCTTTCGTCTGGCATCGGGCTTTATATGACTGGTGCCGACGGTGAGGGTGGTTCTGAGGTTTATTCCGCAGCAACAACCAGGGATCAGGCCCGCATCGTGTTTGATGATGCGAAGCGCATGATTAAGCTGGCTCCGAAAACTCTGGGCCGGTTGTTTGGTAGTAACAAGTTGAATATTCACCAGGAGCGGACGGGTTCAAAATTCGAACCTGTAGCCAGTGATGCGAATAACCTCGACGGCCTTAATATTCACTGCGGGATCGTTGATGAGCTGCACGCACATAAAACCCGTGACGTCTGGGAAGTTCTGGAAACAGCGACCGGTGCGCGCCTGCAGTCCCTTATTTTTGCAATCACTACTGCGGGTTTTAATAAAGAAGGTATCTGCTACGAGCAACGTGATTATGCAATCAAGGTTCTGAAGAACTTTGATAACCCTGACCCGCTTTCAATTAAGGATGACAGCTATTTTGCGCTGATTTATACCCTGGATGAGGGGGACGATCCTTTCGACGAGGCAAACTGGCCGAAAGCAAATCCCGGCCTGGGGATATGTAAGCGTTGGGACGATATGCGCCGCCTGGCAAAAAAGGCGAAAGAGCAGGTAGCGGCGCGTGTCGGTTTTTTTACCAAGCACCTCAATATCTGGGTGCAGGGTGAAAAAGCATGGATGGATATGGCGCGCTGGGAAAAATGCCGTGACGACTGGGACGGCTCCACTTCGGCCAACTGGTCAATGTGGCTCGGCGTGGACCTTTCCAACAAAATTGATATTTCAGCTGCAGTTAAAGTCTGGCTTGCTCCAAATGGCGATGTCTATGTCCGCTCCAGATTCTGGATACCTGAAGGTCGGCTGGAAGCCTGTTCTAAACAGCAGGCGGACCTATACAGAAAATGGAATCTCGCTGGATTCCTTGAGTTTACCGATGGTGATGTTGTCGACCATGCAGTAATTAAAGAGGAAACGATCGAATGGGCGCGAGGCGACTCGCTGAACGAGTTCGCATACGATCCGTGGAGTGCCACTCAGTTTGCTTTGTCGGTAGCAGCTGAAGGCGTACCGATTGTTGAAGTCCCTCAGACGGTTAAAAACCTTTCTGAAGCAATGAAGGAAGTCGAGGCGAAAATTTACGCCGGGCGTTTTCATCACGATGGCAATCCGGTGATGACATGGATGATGTCAAACGTCACCGTCAAACCAGACAAAAACGAGAATATTTTCCCCAACAAGGCCACCCCAGAAAACAAAATTGACGGTCCTGTCGCGATGTTTATTGCGATGAGTCGCTTGCTTGTTAACGGTGGTGGTGAAGTTGACTTCCTGTCCACTATCGATCCTGACGAAGACCTTTTACTTCTATGAAAACTCTAATCACTGATGTTATCGGGCTTACCGGGTTCGGTTCGCTTGCTGCAGGCGTGTATCTCCAGTTCGGTCTGGCGATGTCTCTGATGATGTCGGGAACCCTGCTACTCATTTATGCGCTGTTAGCGGCAATGAGGGGGAATAATGCTGCTTGATGCTCTTTTTCGCAGTGAACCACTGGAAAATCCGGCCACGCCGATCACGAGTGAATCGGCCGAAACCGATAATGTGTTTGCCCGAGACGTATTTGTCAGCCCGGAAACGGCGATGAAGCTGGCTGCGGTGTATGCCTGTATTTACGTTATCTCTTCGAATATCGCTCAGATGCCGCTGCATGTTATGCGGAAAACCAATAACAAGGTTGAAGCTGCCCGCGATCACCCTGTGTTTTACCTGGTTCACGATGAGCCGAATATGTGGCAGACCAGCTATAAGTGGCGTGAGTTAAAACAGCGTCATATTTTGGGCTGGGGGAATGGTTACACCTGGGTGAAGCGTTCCCGTCGTGGTGAAGTTTCCGGGCTGGAATGTTGCATGCCCTGGGAAACGACACTGCTTAACACTGGTGGTCGGTATACCTATGGCGTTTACAACGAAGAGGGGGCGTTTGCCGTCAATCCCGACGATATGGTGCATATCCGGGCGCTGGGTAACAACCAGAAAATGGGGCTTAGCCCAATCATGCAGCATGCCGAGACGATAGGCATGGGGATGAGCGGGCAGGCTTATACCAGTTCATTCTTCAACGGTAATGCGCGACCCGCTGGCATTATTTCGGTGAAAAGCCAGCTGAATGAAGAAAGCTGGGGGCGTTTAAAAAGCATGTGGCAAAAAGCTACAGCTGCTTTGCGCAGCCAGGAGAATAAAACAATGCTTCTCCCGGCAGAGCTGGATTACAAAGCGCTCACCGTTTCCCCGGTTGATGCCCAGATTATTGATATGTCGAAGCTGAACCGGTCGATGATTGCCGGGATATTTAATGTACCGGCGCACATGATTAACGATCTCGAAAAAGCCACTTTCTCAAATATTACGCAGCAGGCCATTCAGTTTGTCCGCTACACGATCATGCCGTGGGTAACGAACTGGGAACAGGAACTCAATCGCCGCCTGTTCACCCGTGCTGAACTGGCCGCCGGATATTACGTCAGGTTTAACCTGACAGGCCTGCTACGCGGGACCCCGCAGGAACGTGCTCAGTTCTACCACTTTGCGATCACTGATGGCTGGATGAGCCGCAATGAAGCGCGAGCCTTCGAAGACATGAATCCGGTAGATGGCCTGGATGAAATGCTGGTGAGCGTTAACGCCGCGAACCCCGCAGACGATTTTAAGGCACCTAAAACCGACGAGGAAAAGCCCAATGAATGACCGTGAAACGCGCTGTTACAGCGGGGAGGTCAGAGCCGAGCAACGCACCGATGAACCTACCCGCATTCTGGGCTATGGCTCGGTGTTCAACAGCCGTTCTGAACCCCTGTGGGGATTCCGTGAAATCATCAAGCCCGGAGCATTTGACGATGTGCTGAATGATGATGTTCGCGGGCTGTTTAACCATGACCCCAACTTTATTCTCGGACGGAGCGCTGCCGGGACGCTATCCCTGTCTGTCGATGAGCGCGGCCTGCGTTATGACATTACAGCGCCGGATACGCAAACTATCCGCGATCTGGTGCTGGCGCCGATGATGCGCGGTGACATTAACCAGTCATCTTTTGCCTTCCGGGTATCCCATGACGGTGAAAATTGGTACCAGGACGATGAAGGGATCGTTATTCGTGAAATATCGAAGTTTTCCCGGCTGTTTGATGTCAGTCCGGTGACTTATCCCGCATATCAGGAGGCCGACTCCGGCGTCCGATCGATGAAAGCCTGGCAGGAGGCGCGCGACAGCGGTGCGCTAAAGAACGCCATTAATCAACGAATGGCGCGTGAGCGCCTGCTGACCCTTCTTAACGCGTAAGGAAAAATCATGAAACTGCATGAAATGAAGCAAAAACGTAACATCATCGCCAAAGATATGCGTGCCCTGCATGACAAAATTGGTGATACACCCTGGACCGATGAGCAGCGTACTCAGTGGAACGCTGCAAAATCGGAGCTTGACGCCCTTGATGAGCGTATTGCACGCGAAGAGGAACTGCGCCGCCAGGATCAGGACTATATCCACGAAAACGAGCCGGAACAGCGCCAGCAGCAGAATCGTGATCCAGCAAACCCGGAAGCACAGGCTAACGAACGCCGTGCTGCGGCGTTTAATGCGTTTTTGCGCCGTGGTCTTGGCGAGATGAGCGCTGAAGAACGCCAGGCTTTAAAGGAGCTGCGTGCACAGGGCACGACGCCGGATGAAAAAGGGGGGTACACCGTACCAACCCAGTTCCGCAATAAGATCGTCGAAGCACTGAAAGATTACGGTGGAATTGCCAGTGTGGCGCAAATTCTGAATACCGCCAACGGCCAGGACATTGACTGGGCAACCTCTGACGGTACCACTGAAGAAGGTGAACTGCTGGGCGAAAACACTGAAACCAGTGAAGAAGACGTGTCTTTCGGCGGTGCAACGCTGGGGGCTAAAAAACTGTCCTCTAAAATCATTCGCGTATCCAATGAACTGCTCCAGGACAGCGGCGTAGATATCGAGGCGTTCCTGGCCGCGCGTATCGCCACTCGCATCGGACGTGGTGAAGCGAAGTATCTGGTATTAGGGACCGGCACCGGCACCCCGCTGCAGCCTAAAGGGCTGGCTGCGTCGGTAACTGGCACCAAAAATACCGCAGCAGCGACCACCTTTACCTGGAAAGAGCTGAACGCCCTGAAGCACTCTGTCGACCCGGCATACCGTAACGGTCCAAAGGTGCGCTGGGCCTTTAACGATGCAACGTTGCAGCTGGTGGAGGAAATGGAGGATGGACAGGGCCGCCCGCTCTGGTTACCGAACATTATCGGTGGCGCACCTGCTACTGTTCTGCAGGTGCCGTATGTCGTTGACCAGGCTATTCCTGATATCGCGGCTGATGCCAAATTTGCCTACTTCGGCGATTTTAACCGCTTTATCGTTCGTCGCGTCACTTACATGACGCTGAAACGGCTGGTTGAGCGTTACGCAGAGTACGATCAGACTGGCTTCCTGGCCTTCCACCGCTTCGACTGCGTACTGGAAGATACCGGCGCGATTAAGGCGCTGGTGGGTAAACCGGCATCTGGCGGCTAAGGCAATAATCAGCTTCAACCTCCACCGCTCCGGCGGTTTTTTTATGCCCGCAGTTCGCTGCGGGCCAGGGAAAATACATGAGCACAACGATTGAGATGTTGCGGGCGCAGTGTCGGATCGATATTGACGATGCAACCGAAGATGAACTGCTGACGCTGTATTTCACAGCTGCTCGGCGTCGCGCAGAGAACTTCATTAATCGGAAACTGCATGAAGACTCTGTGCCTGATACCGATCCAGACGGGTTAAAAATTGCTGACGATATCCTCCTGGCGCTGATGCTTCTTGTTGGGCATTGGTTCAACAGCAGGGAAGAAGCTTCCGATGTAAATAAAATGAGCATCCCCTTCGGCTTCACTTCGTTGCTTGAACCCTACCGATATATCCCACTTTGAGGTGATTTATGGCCTGTGAAGGGTGTCTCCGTCGGCGTGAATGGTTAAAAAAGTGGACGAAAATAGCCTATGAACGAGCAACTGGTAAACGCGCTGATTGCAGCGCTGAGAGAACAAACAGCAGCACAGCGAGAGCAGACGGAAGCGATAAACCGCCTGGCTGAGTCTAACGTCGCCCTGTCCGATGTGATTATCCAGTCGCTTGCCGGCGATCTCGAAGTGGCGCCAGAGCAGCAAACCTATCTGAGTGGGAAACCCAGGGGGTGATATGCAGGCCGGAAAATTGCGTCACAGGATCACCCTGCAGGAACCGGTCAAAGAACAGAACCCGACAACGGGAGCCGTAATTAATACCTGGCGCGATGTCGCAACCCTTTGGGCCGAAGTCGCTCCTTTATCCGCACGTGAGTTTATCGCCGCCCAGGCCTCTCAGGGCGAAGTTACCACCCGGATAACGATTCGTTACCGTGAGGGTGTTACCCGCAAACATCGGATCCTGTTTCGTGGTCGCATCTACAACATTGAGGGCGTTTTACCTGATCCACGGAGCGGCAGGGAATACCTGACACTGCCTTGTTCAGAGGGGGCTAACGATGGCTGATGGCGTGGAAGTAAACCTGACCGGCCTCGATTCCGTCCTGGGGAAACTGGATGCCGTCTCACAGGTCACTCGCGATAAATCCGGTCGTGCAGCGCTGCGTAAAGCGGCGAACGTCATCAGGGACAGAGCGCGCAATAATGCCGCGCGGGTTGATGACCCTCTCACCAAAGAGGCTATCTACAAAAACATTGTGGTCAGCTTCAGCAGCAAGGCGTTTCGCAGAACCGGCGATCCGACGTTTCGTGTCGGGGTGATGGGCGGCGCCAGGCAATACGCCAATACTAAGGCCAACGTCCGAAAAGGCAGGGCGGGTAAAAGTTTTAACACTGCCGGAGATAAAGGTAATCCCGGCGGGGATACCTGGTACTGGCGATTCCTGGAGTTCGGCACAGAACATGCTGCAGCGAGGCCAATAATTAGGCCTGCACTGAATGGGGTCGATGCCGATGTGATTAACGTTTTTGCTTTGGAGCTGGAAAAGTCCATCGATCGCGCTGTACGACGGGCGGCTAAAAAAGGAACTCCGGTATGATTGCTCCAATATTTGCAGTTTGCGCAGCCAGCCAGGCAGTCAGGGATTTGTTAGGTTCTACCCCCGTGCGGCTTTATCCGTTCGGTATGCAGGACGATAATATCGTTTACCCCTATGCAGTCTGGCAAAACATAGGTGGCAACCCTGAAAATTATCTGAACCAGCGGCCAGATGCAGATCACTATTCTCTGCAGGTTGATGTCTATGGTGATACTGACACCGATGTGATCGCCGTTGCCCGCGCTTTGCGTGACGCAATAGAGGGCAAGGCCTATATCACCCGATGGGGTGAACAAAGCCGCGACCCTGAAACAATGCGATACCGCTATTCCTTCGATGTTGACTGGATAACGACCAGATAACCAACAACCCCAAACTGACCCGCCTTGTGCGGGTTTTTCTTTTATGGAGACAAAACATGTCTGTATTAACGCAAGGCACGCAGTTTTTTGTGCTCAAGTCTGGCGTGGTCAGCGAGGTTGAATGCATCACCAGTTTCAACCCCGGCGGGAACCCTGCCGATCAGATTGAAGATACCTGTCTGAGTGAACGGGATTCCAGAACCTACAAAAAGGGGCTTAAAACGCCTGCGGCCGCAACCGTCGGGCTTAACGCTGATCCGACGAACGCCAGCCACATTATGTTGCATGGCCTCGCTGAAGCGAATGACCAGACGCCGTTAACTTTTGCGGTTGGCTGGTCAGATGGAACCAGTGTCCCGACAGCCGCCGCTCCTGGCGCTGAGGATGCTGTTGATGGCCTGGTGCTGCCATCGGATCGCACCTGGTTCATTTTCCAGGGTTACGTTTCCGATTTCCCGTTTGATTTCCAGGGTAACGCTGTTGTGACGACCTCCGCCACGATCCAGCGGTCTGGCTCTTCCGTATGGGTGCCGAAGGTCGCAGCGTAATTAATATGCCCGGTTATCCGGGCTTTTCAATTCAGGAGCTGAAATGCAACTTACTCTCGATACGTTAAAAGAAACCGGTGCCTTTACCGGGCGTCCCGTGGAAAAAGAAATTAAGTGGAAAGGCCGTGACGGGAAAGAGCATATCGCAACCGTCTATGTGCGCCCGATGGGCTACCACACCACTAAAGCTGAACTGCTGGCGTACAACGGAAAATCTGATCCGGTGGCTGGGCGTATTGCTGCCCATATTTGCGATGAGGAAGGGAAGCAAATCTTTACTGAGGCAGACATTCTCGGAACTGCATCTGAAGACCGTGGCGCGCTCGATGGGCCAATCGTTATTGCTTTGCTGGCCGTCATCCAGGAAGTCAACGATCTGGGAAAGACTACGAACTCACAGGAGAAGACGAGTTCTGGTGTGAGTTAGTCATGAACGGCATCGGTGGGCGGACCATAGCGGAGGCTCAGGAGCGAATGAGCCTTCGTGAGTTTCAGGTGTGGGTAAAGTACCGTAATAAGTATGGTCAGCTTAACGTTATGATGCGAACCGAGTGGGGGGCTTCGCTGGTGGCTTCTGTCCTGGCTAACATCAATAAGGCAAAGAACACGCCCCCGTTTAAGGTTAGCGACTTTGCACCACACATCAACGAAGCTCCTGTGTCGCTTGAGGACGCTATGAAAAGTTGGCATTGAGGACCATAAAATTAAGTTAACAAACCATATGCTTAAAAAAATATGTTTCATTTACTGATGATTAGAATTTATTGATCTGGCAGCGGTGCGCTATATTGTTTTGTAAGTTTCATATGTTAGGATGTTTCCGATTGCAATCAAAGGAAACATGGAATGAGAAGAATATTGATAGTTGCTTTAGGGGCTCTTTTACTGACGGCTTGTGCCGCAAAAAAACAAATGACCCCGATGGGGGGTAGCAAAGCTGATGGGACAGTGAGAATGGGCTACACAGTAGCAATGTTCGAAAGTCCGGTAGTTGATTTGAATCAGGCTAAAGATCTCGCCTCACAAAAATGTAAGACTTGGGGATATGATGGAGCCGAAGCGTTTGGTGGGCAAACATCTGTCTGTGCCCAGATGGGGGCGTATGGTTGTAACATGACTAACGTATCAGTTGAGTATCAATGTACTGGTGGTAAAGCCTCTCAGAACTGAGAGCAAAGTGCTCATCAATAGCCGAAAGCCCCCCTTGGAAAGCACCAATAAACATAAACCTCGCCCACGCGGGGTTTTTTATTGCCTGGAGAAAATAAATGGCTGGCAAGTCCCTCGGTACACTAACAATTGACCTTATTGCAAAGGTCGGCGGATTTGTCCAGGGTATGGATAAAGCCGAAAGGGCATCCCAAAAATGGCGTGACCAGGTAAAAAAAGATGCTAAGGAAATCGGAACATCCATTATTGCTATTGGCGCAGCAGCTGCAACGGCTGCCGTTGGAATTGGTGCGGCCGGACTGGCGATAGTAAAAAATACAGCGCAGCAAGTTACCGAAGCAGATCGCTGGGCTAAGTCATTAAAAATGTCCACTCAGGATTTGTTATCCTGGCAATACGCAGCTGAACAAGCAGGTTTAACCGGGGATAACATTGCTGACATCTTCAAGGATATTAACGATAAAGTCGGTGATGCGGTTCTGAATAAATCTGGTGAGGCTGCTCAGGCTCTGGATACTCTCGGGCTTTCAGCTGAGAAACTGGCCCAGCAATCCCCTGATAAGCAGTTACTGGCTATCAGCTCGGCATTGCAGAAAATCCCCTCTCAGGCCGGGAAAACCAATATTCTCGAAAGCCTGGGGAATGACCTGTCAAAAATGCTGCCGTTGTTCGACAACAACAACGAGAAGCTGAAACAGTTCATCCAGCTATCAAAGGATTTTGGTATCGCACCGCCGCAAGAAGATATTGATAACCTTGTTAAGGTTAATCAGTTCTTTCAGGACATAGAGACTAGCGCCCGCGGCCTTAAAATGGAAATTGCTTCGGGGCTGGCTAAGGTTGACCTTACACCATTGCAGGATGGGCTTGATGATATTCGTGACGTCTTCACCGATCCTGCTGTTCTTCAGGGGCTATCAGACCTGGTTGGTGAAGCCATAAGCCTTGCCGGGGTTGTGGGGCGTATTGCTGGTGGCTTGGGGGCCATTGCTACTTATACCCGCTCTCGTATCGGTGCTGTATCTGGTAATTATAACGCTGCTGATGAAAGTGATATTGCACAGCGCATTGAATTCCTTAACAAACGAGGGAATCAAAGTAAGGAACAAAAAGACGAATTAGACTTTTTAACTAAACGTCTTCAATTTCTTCGCGCGATAAAGTCAAGCATGACTCCGGAGCAGGTAGATAGAGGAGCGAAAGGGCTCACATCTCTACTTTCTGATATGGGTATAGACCCGTCAAAAGAAAATGATTATAAACTTGGGAAAAACGAATCTAATCAGAAGCAACCCGAGAAAAAAGATACGTCTGCGGCTAAGCTACAGAATGCCTACAAAGCCGTAGAACAATCTTATCTCCAGCAAATTGCACTGGTGGATCAACTAACCGGTAAAACAAAAGATGCTACGGAAGTAGAAAAACTACATTTCGATTTAGTATCTGGTCGTCTGGTTGGGATAAATAAAGAACAGCAAATCAGGCTTGAGGGCTTGGCCTCAGAAGTTGATAAATATAACGCGTTGTCAAAATTTCGAGATTTGCAGGATGAGTTATTAACTCCAGAAGAAAAATTACTTAAAACGACGAAAGAGCGTTTTGAAGTATTAAAAGATATTCAGGGAATGAAGGGGATCAGCCCTGAAGAATATAAAAAAGCCGCCAAGGCCATATCGAAAGCGTCATTTTCCGACTCGCCTAAATTTAGTGGTCTTGATCCGATGTTTGGCGGTGAGTCTGGAGAGTTGAAAAAAGTTGATGACGCACAGAAAGAGCAGGAAAAATGGTATCAGAATCAGCTCGATTTGCTGGAACAGAACCGCCAGGCACGTTCTGATCTTAATGAGGAGTGGGACGCCAGAGAGCTGGAGCTGAAGAAAAAACACCAGGATGAAATGAATAATCTTGATGCCGCACGTAATCAGCTGATGTTGAGCAGTGTTGTCGATGGGCTTGGTTCTATGGTGGATTTGACCCGTACAGCTTTTGGTGAGCAATCAGGAGTATACAAAGCCGCGTTTGCAGTTCAGAAAGCCGCGGCTATTGCTCAGTCTGTTATCGCTATCCAGCAGGGTATCGCCATGGCTGCGGCAAACCCATTCCCCTATAACCTGGCTGCTATGGCTTCAGTTGCTGCTGCAACCGCTGGAATAGTTTCAAATATTTCTGCAGTCGGAATGGCGCATGACGGGATTGATGCAGTTCCTGAAACAGGTACCTGGTTGCTTCAAAAAGGAGAGCGGGTGACCACCGCAGCGACCAGCGCCAAACTGGATGCCACTCTGGATCGAGTTGCAAACCAGTCAACCGGTGGTGGAACTATTTATTCTCCCACGATCACTATTCCCATCAATGGTAACCCTTCCGATGCAACTTTGGCGCTGGTCCGTAAGGCTGCAGATGAGGGGGCAGAAAGGGGATACCGGAAGGCGGTTAATTCAGTCGCAAGCGGTCAGGGTGATTTGCATAAGGCCTTGATGGGGAAAACTACCTCGGGGAGGAAAATTAGCTAATGGCTATCACCACAACGCTTTATTACCCCTCCGCTTACCTGCCTGGACCGCTTAAAGAGAGTTTTGGTTTAACTCCTGTATCTCCTCTGAAACGGACTCAGATGGTAACTGGCCGGGCACGACAGCGGCGTGCCTACACCTCGACACCAACCCAAACAGATCTGGCCTGGATTTTTTCTGACGCCCAGGCGCAGGCTTTTGAGGCGTGGTTTCGGGATGAGTTATCAGATGGGGCGGCGTGGTTCAACATACCGTTATTAACGCCTGTAGGGCTGAAAAATTACGTGTGTCGTTTCACGGATATTTATAAAGGCCCCACTCCCGAAGGCGGACTTTACTGGAGATATACCGCGCCAGTAGAACTCTGGGAGCGTCCATTGCCGCCGTCTGGATGGGGGCATTACCCGGAATGGATCGTCGGCAGCTCACTGCTGGATATTGCGCTGAATAAGGAGTGGCCGAAGCATGACGCAGATTAAACGCCTCTACGCCAGCAGCGGGCCGGAGGTGATCATTGAGACGCTGCAGATCACCATTGGTTCTGACGTCCATTATCTGTGCCAGGGTTACGACAACATCACGGCGACGACGGAGAACGGCGATACCGTAACGTTTTCAGCCTGTGCGATAGACATTGCGCTGCCGGCGCGCAATGCGGACGGCACGCAGGACCTCAAATTTGCCTTGTGCAATATCGATGGTGTTGTGTCCACGGCGATCCGCAATGCGCTGGCTAACCGTCTGTCTGCATTTCTGACGTACCGGCGTTATATCTCCACGGATTTAGCGGCCCCTGCGGAAGTGCCGTATACGCTGAAAATCAAGTCGGGCTCCTGGACGGCGACAGAGGTGCAGATCACTGCGGGCTACATGAATATCCTCGATACCGCCTGGCCGCGATACCGCTACACGCTCCCTGTATTCCCCGGACTGCGTTATATCAGCTAAGGAATCCCAATGTTTAACCCTGATAAATACCGTTCAGTCACCTGGCTGAAGGGCGGGCGCGTATACCCGCAACTCGACTGTTTCGGCATTGTGAACGAGATACGCCGCGACCTGAATTTACCCGTCTGGCCCGATTTTGCAGGGGTCACCAAAGACGACGGCGGCCTCGACCGGGAAGCGCGCAGGATGATGCTTACCCTTGAGCGCTGCGAACCCTGCGAAGGGGCCGGGGTGGCCTGTTATTCCGGGTCGACCGTCACCCACGTAGGGATCGTGGTCAGTATCGGTGGTCTGTTGCATGTGGCGGAATGCAACCCGGGTACGAACGTCACCTTTCTGCCGTTGCCGCGGTTTAAGCGCCGATTTGTCAAAGTGGAGTTCTGGCAATGACCATTCGTTTTTACCCGTCCCGGCTTCCCGGTGAACCACTCGAAACGCATGAGCATGGTGTAACCAGTATTCGCAGCTGGCTGGTGGCAAATGTTGAAGGCTACGAGGATCGGGATGTCCCACCGCTGACCGTTGAGGTTGAGGGGCTGTTAATTCCGCCAGGCGAGTGGGCTAAGTGTGTGATTCGCCCTGATAGTGATGTCAGGCTTTATCCGGTGCCTTTCGGGCTTGAGGCCGCGACAATTGCCTGGATAGGAGTGGGCATTGCCGTCGCATCTGCGGCTTATTCATTGTTCATGATGAGTAACATTGATGCCGGCGGCTATACGTCATCCACAGGTCGGAGCCTCGACCTGAACCCCGCTAAAGCAAACAGCGCGAAACTGGGTGATGCGATTCGTGAAGTTTTTGGGCGCGTGCGTATTTATCCGGATTATGTCGTGCAGCCCGTTACCCGGTTTGATGCCGCCGATCCTACGAAAATGCGCGTCCAGATGCTGCTGTGTCTCGGTGTCGGTGATCTGATTTATACCAATGGCGATATCCGGGTTGGCAGTACGCCAGCTTCAACGCTACCGGGATTCAGCAGCACCCATTACCCGCCAGGCGCGGACGTTTCCGGTGATGAGCGCAGTGAAAACTGGTTCAACAGTACGGAGGTCGGCGGGACATCATCCGGTACCGGTCTGGATATGGCCCAGACGTCGCCGGACGCAAACGACATTATCGCAGACAGCATGACCGTATCCGGTTCGAGCGTAACGTTTACCGGGCTGGACACGGATGACGGCGATGACCACGACGAGAACGAAAACGCGCTACCGCCCAGCTGGGTCGCTGGCGCAGTAGTCGAACTGAAAGCCCCGGCGAACTACCAGATCACTTCGGCGGCTGGATACAGTGTTATCGCCAGCCCGCTGCTGACGGAGATCGCACCGGTAGTAGGTATGCCGGTGACGCTGGGGTTTAACTCTGTCGATTACGATCTGTTTATCGCGTCATATACCCCCGGTCAGGCTGCAGTGCCCGGCACCGGGGGGAGTGCGGCAAAACTCCAGGCCAGTGCGGCCCCGACCACCTACGATTTTTCGACCAGCTCCAGCACGTTCACGATCACCTGGCAGGGCACAACTTATACCGTATCGCTGGTAGCTAACTATGTCTCGATGTCGGGACTGCTGGCGGCCATCACCGAGGGACTCACTGGCTCCGGCCTGGTCGCGCAGGACAACGGCGGCACCGTACTGATAACCGAAGCGGCCAGTCCATTCGCGGGTGGGGCGATCACTTCCTCTGCGCTGCCTGCAGCTGTTTTCGGTACCTCCCCGGTTTACACCTCCGGCACGGCATCAACCGGCGGCAGCCCGGCGGTAACGACGAATGTGACACTCGCCTATAACTCCGCCACGGGAACGGCATTTTCCGGCATTCCAGAGGGGGTGCAACGGCTTTCACTTGCTCACCGCGGGAATGAGTACCGGATTGTGTCAGGTGACGGCGCGACGGCAACGGTGGCGCGTCTGGTTAACGGTGTTATTGATGAGTCATGGCCGGGATTCATAGCCAGGACGATGATCGACTATGAGGCTACCGGGATAAACGATAATGATACCTGGATGGGACCATTTCTTGCCTGCCCTGAGAACGAAAAGATTGACGCTTTCGAAGTAAATTTCTCTTTCCCGAGTGGTATCTGTGGATTCAACAAGAAGGGCAAGAAAGAAGCGTGGTGGGTTGGCTGGGTAATTCAATACCGTATTTACGGCTCAGGGGGAGGATGGGAAACGCGCGACGGATTTTACAAGTTAAAAAATATTAACGGACTTGGATTTACTGAGCGTATCACTCTGTCTTCACCAGGCCTCGTTGAGGTCCGGTGTCGCCGGAAAAATGAACAGGGGCAGGATAATGCCAGAGATACGATGTACTGGCAGGCACTGCGCGGGCGACTGCTGACGCGCCCTTCATCCTATCCCGGCGTGTCGCTGATGGCGGTGACCGTTGAGACGGGGGGCAAATTGGCGGCTCAGTCGGACCGCCGCGTAAACGTTGTGGCCACGCGGGCCTACGACTCAGGAACGGCCAGAACCATTTCGGGAGCGCTGCTGCATGTCGCGAACTCTCTTGGGCTGGAGATGGACGTCGACACCATCAATGTGCTGGAGTCTGCATACTGGACGCCACGCGGCGAGTATTTCGACTTTGCTACCGGCGACAGTATCTCAGCGCTGGAAATGCTGCAGAAGATAGCCAATGCCGGGAAGTCACGTTTTCTGCTGAGTGATGGCCTGGCGACGGTCAACCGTGAGGGGATTAAGCCCTGGACTGGCGTGCTCACTCCGCATGAGATGGTGGAGGAGCTGCAGAGCGGATTTACCGTACCGTCCGACGATGATTTTGATGGCGTCGACGTGACATACATCAACGGGACTACCTGGGCGGAGGAGACCGTTAAATGCCGGACGCCGGACAATCCCACGCCGGTGAAAATCGAGAATTACAAACTCGATGGGGTACTGAATCAGGATCACGCCTACCAGATCGGGATGCGTCGCCTGATGAAATACCTTCAGCAGCGGGTGACGTTCCAGACCACTACCGAGCTGGACGCGCTGTGCTACAACACGGGCGATCGCATTGTGCTCACGGATGATATTCCGGGTAACAACACGATTTCCTGTCTGGTGGAGGCGATGACAACGGCTGGTGGCGTGACAACGTTCACCGTCACGGAGCCGCTGGACTGGTCTTTCGAAAACCCCCGCGCGCTGATCCGCTATCAGGATGGCTCTGCATCCGGGCTGATGGTGGCGAGTAGGGTAGGCGATTTTCAGCTGTCAGTCCCGCACCTGAGCGAGTTTGATGACCCGATGAAGGTTGACCTGTCGTCGGCAACCATCGAGCCGATCCGCCTGGTGTTCTGCGGCTCAACGCGCCACGTCTACGACGCCATTGTAGAGGAGATCGCCCCGCAGTCTGACGGAACATGCCAGGTCACCGCTAAAGAATATCTCGAATCGTTCTACCAGTACGACGACGCCACATACCCCGGCGACGTCGCTTAATACCAAAAATCCCCCCTAATTAATCTTTTCGCTCAAACCCTCGTTTGGGCGAACGCCTTTTTTGGAGCAAAAAACATGGACTTTAACCCGGAGCTGGGGAGCACGTCTCCCGCTGTGCTGCTTGATAACGCTGAGCGTCTGGATAAGCTGGTCAATGGGTCTGCGCTGACTGAGCCGGATCGCGCTGGCGATGATCTGGATACCTGGCGCGGAATGATGGCGAAGAATGAAGCCCTTACAGAGGAGACACGACAGAATCTGATTCCTCTCAGCCGCCAGTATGCGACGCTGGCTGCGGCGCAGGCGGATATCGCGAATATCCCCGATGGCTCCGCAACCTACGTGCGAAGTGCAGACGGGAGTTCGCTGGCGGATGAGTACATCAACAACGCCGGCACGCTGGAGGCTACCGGGCGGAAAATGCCATCTCAGGAAGCTGTTGGCGACGCAGAAACAAAACCTCAATTTCTGTCGAGGGAGTTACGTTCTACAGAAACGTTTCATTCGTCCGTGATAAGGACCAGCAACTGGACCAATGCCACCACAAGTACATGGGCGGTAGGATCTACATCTGATGGTCGAGTTTTTAATTTTATCGAGATGTGGGTTGATGGAATTAACAATATTGATAGCCTGAAAATCAGCATTTATTCTCGCTCTGTTGATGGTGCAACTATCTTTCCTGGTGCTAATGGCGATAAGCTGCTGAGTTCGAAAATCATCAATATGAATGACGTTGCGATTAAGTCATCTATTGCAACCGGATATCAGCTTATCCGCCTTGTTTTTGATGATACGGCGGTACCAGCAGACAAAACAGCGCTTTTCGTGGTTCAGCCGCTCGATGCAAGCGGTAATCCTGTTTATATGGGGTGTGGACGTCAGGATATTGCTAATAGCGAGACTGCTGCGCTATCAAACTCCCTTGGCGGTTTCTGGATGCCAGTTGACCAGTCTGAGTGGCGTCGCATTACTATTCCAGAAACATCGCTATATCGCATCGCTTTTAATGTTGGGTATGAAAGTCCGGTAAATTACGGTTCATTTAATGGTGAGTCTGTTTCCGTAGCCAGTGTTCCGCCCAATTCTCCTGACTGGGCTATTACGGGGAGCGCGAATCGTCAGTTTTATGGATGGGTACTGAGCTTCCCTGGTAAAACAGGATTTAACAGCATCACGCTTCGCCACAGCAATCTGACGCATGTTAATCAGATTTATTATCGCGCGGTTTTACGTAAAAACTCTGATGTAGCATCAACATCCATGCCCGGTACGCTGGCTGGTGATATTCAGGTTTACGCAGGCCGCGTTCACCCCGATGCGCCTGATGACGGGTTCTATGGCGTTAATTATTCCATCCCCAACCTGAATATCCCGGCTGGATATTTCGTTATGCTGGTTGTCTATCCGCGCACAGAAGCTGGTGAAACAGCCGATATGGGGACGCAGGCGCATGAGTATTCTACCGCTGGCGAAACCGCGCCATCAGGTTTTGCACTGGGCGCATTTATCAACCGGGTGACAAATACATGGCAGATGATTACCGGCACAAAAGGGGTTGCGTACTGGCTGAATAATGTATCTTTCGTGGGCGTTGTTGAACAGGCTTCGGTAAATGAAGTCACCCTGTCGGATACCATGGCAAAACTGAACGCGTTACAGCAACAGGTGAACGATGAGGGCGCACAGTCTGTAATTCGTGAATCATCCAGCAATAAATGGGGCTATGCAACCCAACCCCTGGCCGGTACTTTTTTCCGCTGGGCGGTACCCATTCCCCATGAAATGGATACGCTCAATGAAATCGAGCTATGGCTGGACGGTCTGGCATTAAATGATTACCTGCGCATTAAGGTCTTTGCTCGCGCGATTGACATGACCGGAAGTGAAACACCTCCCGGAGAGCTGGAGGGGGATGCGGAAATCTATAGTGAAGATATCCCTGTCTACCTTAAATCTACAGGTACAGCAATGACCAGGGTTCCATTCCGCCTTGATGTTGCGATACCGGAAGGTGCGTTCCCCCTCATTTCTGTTGAGGCTTTTCTCCCGGAAAATGGTTCGTCTGAGGTTATCGGTTATCTGGGGGCCGGTGCAGCGCTCTATTCTTCCGCAACATTACCCGTTCTCGCTCAGCGCGGCTGGTATAGTCGACGGGGAATTAATGGCGGAGCATGGACAACCATTGGTGACGGGCAAACAGCAGCGGTTGCTTACTCTGTTACTTATAAAAAGCAGGAAGATATTCCCGGGAAAATAGCCGATATTGACGGGAGGCTTACAGCCGTTGAGTCGGCAGTGCATCCATTAATTACTCGCTACCTTCCAGTTGTTAGTGTCCTGGGGCGAGCGCTCGACTTTTCCGGATCGGCGGTCGTAGCCAACGGAGTGAGTCAGCCTGTAACAGGATCGCTGACGCTGGATGCGACAAGCTCTGGTTCTGCGACTGTTGAGGGTTATAGCCTGAGGCAAACCGCCGCCACTTCGCAGTGGCCGTCAAATGTGAATGCGTGGCTGGGTTATAAGCGCATCAGTAATGTTGTCGTAACGGATGCCAGTACCGGTACCCCTTTGGTTGAAGGGACCGACTATAACATTGACAGCTATGGCGGGAAGTTGCGCGGCCTGACTGCCACGACTCGCGCCGTGAACGTCACCTTCAGTTACGTTAATGAACGGTATGACCTTGTGTACATCGACCCTGTTACGCTTGCTGTGGGAATAACCAAAGGGACGGACAGGATTTTTGATGTGCAGGAATACCGCCCGGCTGTGCCATCAGGAAAAGTTGCGCTTTACTATGCATTAGTCGCGGGTAGCAGCGTTGAACTGGAGCCGGTATATCGCTGGCCCGAGGCCGGATGTGACATGCTGGGGGCGGGGGATGCTGATTTTCTACGACAGCATAATCGCCGTTGCCTGCAAAAGACTCTGGCGCGACTCAACCAGGGTAAAAATATTACGCTGGTCGGTTATGGTGATTCGATTACAGCCGTGTCGAATATCGCTAGTCCGGAAACCGTGGCAAACGGCAGCACCCGTGATTTGCAGCGCATCCTGCAGGGTTATGCAACTGATACACTGACAAACTTATATCCCGCTCAGGACTGGGGAGACGGAGGTGGCGCGGTACATGTGAAGATTGGATGGAACTGGCGACTGAAGGAATGGATGGAGGAAACCTACGGCGTCACCGTTGATTATCTTAACTTCGGCGTATCGGGTACCAATTCAACCAGCGGTGTGGGAAATACCCGCATGAATGCAGTCATCGCGACAGCGCCACACGTTACCGTTGTCTGTTTTGGGATGAATGATAATGCAGGGAATGTTCTGTATGGCAACCTCCGCAACATCATCAAAAAACTCAAGGCAGCAGGCTCTGAGGTCGTGATAATGCCCGTGCCGCGCACCCCTTCACACGATGATGGTCGCTATACGCTGGAACAGTGGCGATACATTAACGGGCAGGTATACCGGGCTGCCATGGATGAGGTCGCTGCGTATGTGCCGACAGACTGGTTAACGGATGAAAACAGCCGTGGTGGGATGGGTATTGTTCCAACCTCACTTTGTGGCTCTGACCTTCGAAACCACCCTGGAGGCTATGAGTTCAGTATTTACGGTAAGGCGTTGGTGAATGCTTTCTGTTTTTAACGACTGTACAGATGGCTGCGTGGAACAGAGTGCTGACTGATGACGAGATTGCCGCTCAGTACAACCAAATAAGGAATCACTGCCTGAATGTGCACGGCATCGCCGTTTGATATCAGAGATTGATGCCGATCGCGATAAATGCAATTAAAAAAGCGCGATAAATGTCGCGCTTTATATTTTCATTACGCGCGCAGGGCTGGCAGCAGCGAGAGAGCAGGGACGCATAGGCGGCTGTCGCCGGGTTATGACTGAAGATGTGGTGGAGCAGTGCCGCAGAATGCTGGAGAACGGCGCTACCCGGCAGCAGGTGGCTGATGTGACAGGCGTGGACGTGAAAACAATCTACAAGTACCTCCCGGCGACTTGAAGACAAAGATTTCACTACTTTTCCTGATATGTTACGTTTGGCTTAATCAATTCATTCAGCCTTGAAAACAGTTTGGTTTGTTCGTGAACGGTAAGAAAACAATAAGTTTTGAGCAATTTTTAACTATTAACAGCAATCTTGTTTCCATCTCAGATACATGGGCTGACTTGTGGGCGTTAATTTTTCACACGGGTTTAAGCGCTGGAAGGCTGCTGAGTATTCGATATGATGATATTGATGGTGACCTGATACTGATACGAAAACAGGGTCACCTGAAGGAGCTACGTGTTAAATCAACCCCTCCAGTGGACGCGATGATTGCTCGTAGAAGAGAACGCTATCCAGAAGATGTTTATTTATTTCAGAGTCATTCTAACCGTGTGAAGTACCATCGCCGGCCGGTCACTATAATTGCTTTCAACGCCGCTTTACGTCGCGCCGCTAGATCATTACCAGACGTTAACGTAAGCAGTAGTAGCGCGAGAAACATACCGGACTAAGCGCCCGTCCAGTAGCGTGTGGCCGATGTGACAGGCGTGGGAGTGAAGACGATTTACAAATATTTGCCAGTACAATACGCCGATAAAAAATCCCCTTGAGCAGGCACACTCAAGGGGAAAATACTACATAACATCATTGCTGTGTGCGTCTTTGCGCTCGTCTATCTTCCAAGAATATGCCTAAAGCTTCCAGATATTTCTGGTCTGAGCTGTTACATCATGGAGTAGGTGCCGATGTGATAGGTTAAGAGCGAAGATGATCTGTAAGTACCTTCCGACGTCGAGGGGCAAGAACCATGAATTTGGGTCTATACCATCCCAATTCATATATTCTTTTTAAGTCTATGAAATATCGAGCAAAGTATTCTGTTCGAAATGAACCATATGGAATAGCCATAGGCTAAAATGCCCAGCGTAAAAACAACAATCAGCAAGTCCGTCTGTGACATCTTATATCCATTTTGCAGTAGCAGGTTTTGAGAAAAGATAGTTCATAGTTGGCACATAGACAACATAATCACTAAGTGAAACCAATATCAGAGGCTAAAAGGTGACTGGTTTCCTCCTCAGTGTTCCTGATTGATAGCTGGAACCTGTATTGATCAGATCTCTTAATGAATCTACTGTATATAAAAACAGTATTTTCGGGAGGTGAAGTTATGCCGCGAAACTCAGATATCGAAATAGCCTGGCGTCAGGCAATTGTCATTGAGCCTAATGGCCGTCGCACCGTGACAACGTCCGGTTTTATCCGGGAACTCGCAAAAGTTAACTGGATATGGTCACCGCGCCAGGCTAACCAGTGGATAGAGCACTATGTGACGACATTCCGGGATGTCTCAACGCAGGAAGGCGATGAGCGCACGTTCCAGTTATACAACCCAAACGGAGGGCTATAACGTGGGATTTCCGTCGCCAGCTGCTGACTATGTTGAACGGCGTCTGACCGTTGATTCACTCTGCGGTACCGGCCCCAATACTCGGATAGTACAAACAGAAACCGGCTATGCCGTAGTGGATTGCTCCGTAAAACCAAAGCAAGGAGATACCGTTTTAATTCAATACGGCGGCGGCACTGATTTTGCAAAAATTATGGGCCGGGCATTTATTACACGAGACGGTGAAGCGCTGGAAGGTGAGGCCCTGGATGATGTTACAGTTGTCGGGGTAGTGACATTCGTTATCAATCGGACAGGGAAGGATGATGATGATTGTCCAGTGTTGTGAGACATAGAGCCGTGAGCATGAATATTGATAGATATACATTCCCCAAAATGAAGAATTACATAAGATAAATCAATGGGTTGAAAATGGATACTTGAGGTAAAAAATTTACTTTAAATTGATATAATAAATAATAAAAACAATATCTTATCTGTTTTTGTGGTAGGTATTGCTGCGCCACATGCAGTGGTTCGAAGCCGCAGACCTGATTGTCAAAGGCATGGAAGGCGCTATCGCCGCCAAGACCGTAACCTATGACTTCGAACGTCTGATGGAAGGCGCTAAACTGCTGAAATGCTCAGAGTTTGGCGACGCGATTATCGCGAATATGTAATCCCGTTGGTGGATTAAGTAAAAGCGGGAGCCGATGGGCTCCCGTTTTTTTTCGCCTTCAGGCAATTATTCTGCCGGACGCTTGAAGCATTAGGCGATGGCGAATGTCCCGCAGCGCAACGTTCAACAAAGCTATATACCTCATGACAGGGAGAGATCCATTTGCCGTAAGAGCTCGCATGAAAACGGATTGCACGCCAGGCGTCATACTGATGGCCCGACCGGCTTAAACCGGTGCCGTTCGGCGAAAATGTGCTGTAGCCTAAACTCAGGCTATCCGCTCACTTTCAGATTAAACAGCCGGGACAGCGCCGCTCTGCCGCTATCCGTCACTTGTACTTCCCGATATCCCGGCGCGCGCGTTATCCATCCTTTTTGCAGGAACAGCGTCATTAGCGCCGAGCCGGCGTCGCCTCCCAGATGAAAACGTCTTTCGCTCCAGTCGAGACAGGGGCAGCAAGGCTTACGCCGTGGGCGGGCGTTCAGTACTGCGCCAAGGCGTTCAAGCTGGGTTTTACCGGCTGACGTCAGGGCCAGGCCATCTGCCGCCAGCCATTTTTCCCTCAGCATAAATTCATAAATATTGACCGCCAGCTCGCCCGCCAGATGATCGTAGCAGGTCCGGGCGTAGCGAAGATTAACCGGCGTGCTGGGGAGAAGCGTCTTATGCGCTTGCATAGAGACGCCCATCAGGTTTTCCAGCAGCCCGGCAATATGCGAGCCCGCCAGGCGGTAATAGCGGTGGCGCCCCTGCGCGAGACACACCACCAGTCCGTTGCTGAGCAGCCGGGCAAGATGGCCGCTGGTGGTGGAGGCGGACACCTCGGCGACCGTACTGAGTTCGGTTGCCGTCCATGCGCGCCCGTCCATCAGCGCGCAGAGAATACTGACCCTTGACGAGTCAGAGAGGGCGGAGGCCACCATCGCCATAGCTGTTTCCAGCGCCTCCTCTGGCTCACTGTCTTGCTGCGGTTTCAGGAGATTCATTCAGAAAGTATGGCCCATTTTTTGGTCACTTCCGCTGCCCGGGCGTCATCATCGGTAAGGAGAATGAGCCGGTTACGGTGGTCGCTGTACTGTACCAGAATATTAATACCATTATGGGCCAGGGTGTCCGCGATGTCTCCCAGTTCCCCAGGACGTTCCTGAGGTAACTTTCGTATCAGAGGACGGCATACATTGCTGACCGTAAAGCCGGCCTCGGTCAGCACCCTGCGGGCTTTCTCACCGTCTTCCACCAGAAAATGCGCATGTCCGGCATCAGGCGTGGTGAATACGCCACCGCCTTCGAGCCCCACGCCGTTGTTACCCAGCGCCATACCCATTGCGCCAAGCGAGCCCGGCGAGTTGCTGAGAATCACGTGAATGTCATACATCTGACTGTGCTCCCCGATCCGATGCGTAATCCCGGAACACGCGGGCTACGCGTATTTTGTAATATGAAAAAATCGATGCTTTGCCTTCGCGCTGGGCAGCCAGATGCCGCTCATTTTGCTGCCAGTTGGCCACCGAGGCTTCATCTTCCCACCAGGATAGCGAGAGGATTTTGCCGGGCGTACTCAGGCTCTGAAAGCGCTCAATGGCAATAAACCCCGGCGTGTCTGAAAGCAAAGGCGTCAGCCCGGCCGCCAGCTGAAGATATCTTTCCTGTGCTTGTGGTAAGGCGTCGGCCTCAAAAAGTACCGCAATCATAAGTCTGCTCCGTGGTGAATTTCCCGGCAGTCTACTGACGGTCAGAGCAGGAAGCTTCGGTGTGCAGCGAAATATGCCTGGCAGGAGATCAACGATTGCAACGGAAATGCTCCCAAGCGTTTTTGCGATGGTGAATAAAAAAGAACGCCAGCCATGCGATACGGCAGCCTGAGCGCACAGGGCTGGCTGAGTTTTAGTGAAATCGCGATGTGGGGGGATAAACCCTGACGGCTGCGGCTATCGATGAAAGCGATCGCCGACGGGCAGTACGGGCGGGAAAGCCGTTTTACTGACATGCAGAATATGAACCCGGAAACGCTCGCCCGGACTAGCGAAGCGCCGCCGGGCGATAATCGGAAGAGCACGTTGTCTGCCACCGGTCACGCCTTCAGGCTCCGCGCTCTCCTCGGGCGTGGATTTTTACCTTAGCCGGGAGACCTGCGTCTCGCCTACTGTGCATGGCGGCGCAGGGTGGAGGCGGGGTGGCGCCGCAGCGCCTCTTCGGGACGCACAGGGCGCCGCACCAGTTCGCCGCCGCAGTTCGGGCAATGTCCGTTCAGTCGCGTCGTCATGCAGTCCCGGCAAAAGGTGCACTCGAATGAACAGATAAACGCCTCGGGTGAGTCTGGCGGCAGATCTTTATCACAGCATTCGCAATTCGGACGTAACTCGAGCATCAACTTCTCCTCTGGTGAACGGCTATATCAGCGACGGCGGGCCAAAGCACGCTATGTTTATATCATGCCGCGATCGGTCCGCCGAGAATTTCCTTGCGCGGTAATCGCCTTCTCAGAGGGTCGCCTTCCCGGGCTGCATTCCCGGTACGAGGATCACTTTGCGGCACGCCTCTTCACGTTTCTCAAAGATCTGATAGCCGCGCGCGGCCTCCTCCAGCGGCATATGGTGAGTGACAATCTCCTCCGGGGTAAGCAGCCCTTGCTCAATAAGCGCCAGCAGATCCGGCAGCCAGGCGTGGACGTGGGTTTGTCCCATCCTGAAGGTCAGTCCTTTATCAAAGGCATCGCCAAACATAAAGCCGTGGATGAAACCGGCGTAAACCCCGGGTACGCTGACGATGCCGCCGCGGCGCACGGCGGCGATGCACTGGCGCAGGGCTTTTCCGCTGCTCCCCTCGATTTTCAGGGTGCTGAGGACGGTTTCCGTAAGGCTACCTTTCGCCTCGAAGCCCACGGCGTCGATCACCGCGTCGACGCCGCGATGGCCCGGCGTGTTATCGATAATCCACTGCGCAGGATCGTCATGGTGGTCAAAGTTTATCGGGATCGCGCCATAGCGTTGTTGCGCGAAATCGAGTCGGTAATCGTTATGATCGATGATAAATATCTGTTCTGCGCCATTGAGCCTGGCGCAGGAGGCGCAGAGCAGGCCTACCGGGCCGGCGCCAAAAATAGCCACGCTACTGCCGGGTTTGACCTCGGCGTTTTTAACCGCCTGCCAGGCGGTGGGCAGAATATCTGACAGAAACAGCACCTTTTCATCGGGTAAGGTGTCTGGCACTTTAAACGGTCCGGTATTGGCTTTGGGGACCCGTACATATTCCGCCTGGCCGCCCGGGATCCCGCCGTACAAATCGCTATAGCCAAACAGCGCCGCCGGTGGCGAAATGCCTTTTCGATTGAGCGTCGCTCCCTGGCCGCTATTGGTGCTTTCGCAGGCGGCATACTGCTGCAAGCGACAAAAGAAGCAGTCTCCGCAGGCGATGACAAACGGGATAACCACCCGGTCGCCTTTGCGGACCGCGGTGACCTCGGAACCGGCTTCCACCACTTCCCCCATAAATTCATGGCCGAAAATATCACCATGGTGCGTGCCGGGGATCTTTCCGCGGTACAGATGCAGATCGGAACCGCAAATCGCTGTCGCGGTGACGCGCAGAATAATATCGTCCGCTGCCTCAAGAGCCGGGTCAGGCATGGTGTCGACGCTGACATGATGCGGGCCGTGATAAGTGAGTGCTTTCATAGAATATTCTCCTCGAGAGAAAGGTTGACAGCATGCGGTTCTTCGGCCTGGTGAACGGCTGCTATCGTCACCGATAAATCATCGTAAAAAATAAAGCGTAGAGTACTAATAATGGAACTGCGTGATATTCCAGGAGCTGAATATATTCCACGCTTCGCTTATTTCCCGGCTGGTCTGTTCGAGTTATTTGCCTATTGCCCTTATGTGTGCCAGTATTAATCGGGTATGATATTCGCTCCATTTTGTTTGCTAGCCGCTTCCCCAGCGGCTTTTTTTTATCCGTAAAATCAGGGAAAATTCTTAATTTCCGTCTGGCAAAGGACAATGCTGCCGCTTCGTTATATAACCCAACGGTAGTAATCCTCCGGTATAGATAATTCTTTGCCGCAGAGGTGATCTGCATACATTATTTCCCTGAACACAGTGAGTTAGCGTCAAGGTGCCGTCTGGTTATTTTTGAGGTGTCTTGTAGAATTATTCCGAATTACTGCTAAAAGGTGTCGAAAAAACGGAATAATAATTTGACTAACCAGCATTACCCGCTAGATTTAAATATCGAACGACGAGTGATACGGAATATTTTCGTATCGTACTGACATAACCGATATACATGAGGTGAAATATGGCAGAGCATCGTGGTGGTTCCGGTAATTTTGCTGAAGACCGTGAAAAAGCTTCTGAAGCAGGTCGTAAAGGTGGTCAGCACAGCGGCGGGAACTTTAAAAATGATCCGCAGCGTGCGTCCGAAGCGGGTAAAAAAGGCGGACAGAATAGCCACGGCGGTGGCCGCAAGTCCGATAATTCCTGATTATCCTTTTCCTTGCACCCTGAAGTGAAAGTATCTCCTGCGAGTCTGTCACAGACTCGCAGTTATTTTCTGACTCCAGAAGGTATTTCTATGAATATGAAAAGCATTGAAGATGTATTTATTCACCTGCTCTCAGATACCTACAGCGCAGAGAAACAATTAACCCGCGGGCTGGCTAAACTAGCCAGAGCGGCGTCCAGTGAAAAACTCAGCGCGGCGTTCAATGCTCATCTTGAAGAAACCCAGGGCCAGATCGAACGTATCGACCAGATTATTGAACAGGAATCCAACCTGAAAATCAAACGCATGAAATGCGTGGCCATGGAAGGATTAATCGAAGAAGCTAATGAAGTCGTTGAGAGCACGGAAAAAAATGAGGTACGTGATGCTGCATTAATTGCCGCTGCGCAAAAGGTCGAGCATTACGAAATTGCCAGTTACGGTACTCTGGTCACCCTGGCAGAGCAGTTGGGCTATAAAAAAGCAGCCAAACTGCTTGCCGAAACCCTGGAAGAAGAAAAACAAACCGATGTGAAATTAACCGATCTGGCGGTAGGTAATATTAATAAGAAAGCGGAAAAATAAACTCTCCCTGACACGAGGAAATCACGATGAATCACGTTGAACATTACCATGACTGGCTACGAGATGCGCATGCCATGGAAAAACAGGCAGAGTCCATGCTGGAATCAATGGCTGGCCGTATCGATAATTATCCGGATCTCCGTGCCAGAATCGAACAGCATGTTAACGAGACCAAACGGCAAATTACCGTGCTGGAAGAGATCCTCGACCGCAATGAGATTTCGCGCTCGGTGATTAAAGATTCGATGAGTAAAATGGCGGCTCTCGGCCAGTCCATCGGCGGGATGTTTCCTTCCGATGAAATCGTCAAAGGCTCGATCAGCGGGTACGTTTTCGAGCAGTTTGAAATCGCCTGCTATACCTCTCTGCTGGCGGCCGCTGAAAAAGCGGGCGATACCGCCTCCATCCCAGCCATTGAAGCCATCCTGGCGGAAGAGCGGGAAATGGCCGACTGGCTGATTAAACATATTCCTCAGACCACGGAGCAGTTTCTCCTGCGTTCAGATGCTGACGGCGTAGAAGCGAAAAAATAACCCAGGAGGCAGGCCTATGTTTCGTCATGTGAAACAACTGCAGTATACCGTACGCGTTGCTGAACCGAATCCGGGGCTCGCGAATTTACTGCTCGAACAGTTTGGCGGCCCTCAGGGCGAGCTGGCCGCCGCGTGTCGTTATTTCACCCAGGGATTAAGCGATGACGATCCCGGCCGCAAAGATATGCTGATGGATATCGCGACAGAGGAGTTGAGCCATCTGGAGATCATTGGCACTTTGGTCGGCATGCTGAATAAAGGCGCCAAAGGAGCCCTGGCGGAGGGCACCGAGAGCGAAGCGGAACTCTATCGTTCGCTCACCGCCAACGGCAATGACAGCCATATTACATCCCTGCTGTACGGCGGCGGTACCCCGCTGACCAACTCGGCGGGCGTGCCGTGGACGGCGGCCTACATTGATACTATCGGCGAACCCACCGCCGACCTGCGGTCGAATGTCGCGGCGGAGGCGAGGGCGAAGATCGTCTATGAACGCCTGATCAACGTGACCGACGATCCTGGCGTGAAAGACGCGCTGGCCTTCCTGATGACCCGCGAAGCGGCGCATCAGCTCTCTTTTGAGAAGGCCCTGCAGTCGATTCGCAACAACTATCCACCGGGCAAACTGCCGCCCATTAGCGAGTACGCTAACACCTACTACAATATGTCTGAAGGTGGAGAAGTACGCGGCAGCTGGAACAGTGACAAACACTTCGATTATGTCAAGGATCCACAGCCGGGCGTAGACGGCGGAGATGGCAGTGCTTCTGTCGGCCTGACGCCAGAGCAGGAAGCGCTGTGCAAAGCGATGCTGAAGCGAACGCAGTCTGACCCGCAGGGCGATCCTTTGACCGGCGCCGAACTCGGCGCCGGGAAGCAAAACACTTCATCATCAGCTAAGTGATGTTCGCATGAGCCCCGGCTGCGGCCGGGGCGATTCACAATGATGGGTGTGGAATATGTTTGAATTCGACGCGTTTCATCTGGCCCGATTGCAATTCGCCTTTACCGTATCCTTCCATATCCTCTTTCCGGCCATCACCATCGGCCTTGCCAGCTACCTTGTGGTGCTTGAGGGGATGTGGCTGCGAACCCGGGATAATGTCTGGCGTTCACTCTACAATTTCTGGCTGAAAATTTTTGCCGTCAATTTTGGCATGGGCGTAGTCTCCGGATTAGTCATGTCCTATCAGTTCGGCACCAACTGGAGCGGATTTTCCCAGTTCGCTGGCAGTATTACCGGCCCGCTGCTGCTGTACGAAGTGCTGACCGCCTTCTTCCTTGAAGCGGGATTCCTCGGGGTGATGCTGTTTGGCTGGAATAAAGTGCCGCCAGCGCTGCATTTTTTTACCACCAGCATGGTGGCGCTTGGCACGTTGGTTTCTACCTTCTGGATCCTTGCCTCCAATAGCTGGATGCAGACGCCGCAGGGTTTTATCATCGAAAATGGCCATCTCATCCCGCAGGACTGGCTGGCGATTATCTTTAACCCCTCTTTTCCGTATCGCTTGTTCCATATGGCGATAGCCGCGTTTCTCAGTAGCGCCATGTTCGTCGGGGCGTCTGCCGCGTGGCATCTTCTGCGCGGCAACGACTCGCCGGCCATCCGCAAAATGCTGTCGATGGCGATGTGGATGGCGCTGCTGGTAGCGCCGATCCAGGCGGTGGTGGGGGATATGCATGGTCTTAACACCCTTGAGCATCAGCCGGCGAAGATCGCGGCCATCGAAGGGCACTGGGAAAATCGCCCCGGCGAGGCCACGCCGCTGCTGCTGTTTGGCCTGCCGGACATGGAGCAGGAGCGGACCCGCTATGGTCTGGAGATCCCCGCTCTCGGTAGCCTGATCCTTACCCACAGCCTGCATAAGCAGGTGCCGGCCCTGAAAGACTTCCCGAAAGAGGACCGACCCTATTCGCCCGCCGTCTTCTGGTCGTTTCGCATCATGGTCGGGATGGGCGTGTTGATGATCGCCTTAGGGATCTGCAGCGCCTGGCTGCGCTATCGGCGGCGGCTGTACCACTCGCGTCCCTTCCAGTGGTTTGCGCTCTGTATGGGGCCCGCCGGTCTGATTGCCCTGGTCGCCGGGTGGGTGACCACCGAGATGGGCCGCCAGCCGTGGGTGATATACGGGTTGCTGCGCACGCGGGATGCGGTGTCGTTGCACAGCACCCTGCAGATGGCCATCAGCCTGCTGGTATTTATCGTGGTTTACTGCGCCGTGTTTGGCGTGGGGTATTACTACATTTTCCGGCTTATCAAAAAAGGGCCGCAGCCGGTGACGGAGCTGACCTCGCAAACCGCAGGCACCCCGGCGCGTCCGCTCTCAGCGGCTGAGCCGGTGCGTGATGAGGAGAACGCATCATGAGCATCGATATCTCGGTGATTTGGTTTGTCATCATTGTCTTCGCCACGCTGATGTATATCGTGATGGATGGTTTCGATTTAGGTATTGGGATGCTGTTCAGCGTGGTGCATGATGGCGAAGAGCGCGATGTGATGGTCAACAGCGTCGCCCCCGTCTGGGATGGTAACGAAACCTGGCTGGTGCTCGGCGGGGCAGGGCTGTTCGGCGCCTTTCCGCTGGCCTATGCGGTGATCACCGATGCGCTGGTTATCCCGCTGACGGCGATGCTCATCGGCCTGATTTTTCGCGGCGTGGCCTTTGAATTTCGTTTTAAAGCGGTTCCCTCGCATCGCATCTTCTGGGACTATGCCTTTGCCGGCGGCTCGCTGTTGGCGACCTTCAGCCAGGGGATTGTCGTCGGCGCGTTTATCAACGGCTTTGCGGTGGCTGACCGCCGCTTCGCCGGTTCGACGCTGGACTGGCTTACCCCTTTCAATCTGTTCTGCGGTCTGGGGCTGGTGGTGGCCTATCTGCTGCTGGGCACCACGTGGTTGATTATGAAAAGCGAAGGCGCGCTGCAGCAGCGGATGCGCGAGCTGACCCGCAAGGTACTGCTGGCGCTGATGGTGGTGATTGCGGTGGTCAGCGTCTGGACGCCGTTGGGCTGGCGCTACGTGGCGGAACGCTGGTTTACGCTGCCCAATTTCTTCTGGTTCGTGCCGGTGCCGATTCTGGTGTTGGCTCTGAGCCTGTGGATCTGGCGCCTGAGCGCGCGCCCCGCCAGCCACGCCCGTCCCTTTATCCTGACGCTGGGCCTGATATTCCTCGGCTTCAGCGGGCTGGGGATCAGCGTCTGGCCGAACATTATTCCACCGCATATCTCCCTGTGGGATGCCGCTGCGCCGCCCTCCAGCCAGGTATTTATGCTGCCGGGGGCGCTGCTCATTATCCCGGTGATCCTGATGTATACCGCCTGGAGCTACTACGTCTTTCGCGGCAAAGTCTCCGGCAGCGAGGGCTATCACTGAGCCTGATTCGCGCCGGCAGGTGAGGATTTGCTGGCGCGTCGCGCCGTCCGGTCAGGGATGACCGAGAGGGATGCGCACAAACCGGTGATCTGCTGCAACGACTCTGGCCGGGTGTTTATGCCTTCGGCGGCTTGATCTTAATAATAAATCGTTCGTTAACCCGGGTGATCCTCGCGCCAATATCGCCAAACTCGGTGGCGATTTTAAAAAAATCGTCCGCGGCGACATCAAAATCGAGCTCAATCTTCGAGTGTTGTCCTGTCGCCAGTAATTCATAGAAATGGTCAAGGCTGCGGGCTTTTTCGCTAGGCATCTTATTTCTCCATGGTAAACCGATCTGCAGGGGTTTTATTGCTTACGGCGCTTTTACGGATTATTCAGCAGGATGACAAACGTGCCTGATATAAAATTATGCAATGACAGTAAGAATGAGGCAGGGCGAGGTTATTCCGTGTTGTTAAACCGCGTGGCGACGCGTTGTCCGCCATACCATGACGGCAGAGACGACCCTGCGGCGCCGGTTGATGATAGACATTTTTTGATGACAAGTTAATGACAATAAAATGAATCTGTCCGGGCTTGGGATGGCATCGTGCTAAATAATTTTATTCTGTGGCTGTTAAGGTGGTTGTTAACTACTTTATGGTGATGGAGCGTCTTTTTTAGGGCCAACGGCGAGGGAACAACGATGCAATTACTTGATTTATTCGCAGGCTTATTATGGTTAAGCAGCGTTATCTTCCTGCTGTTTGTTCTTGATGTGATCATCACCCGTTATCTTTATCGTAAATAATCGACAACGACAGCGGCGTTGGGCATAGGGGACGGCGTCGGAGGATGATAATATAACCCGCGGACTGATTCAGAAAGGAATGCGCGGTGGCCGGGAGAATTGATTACGATATTGAAAAATACCAGTTTACCGAAGCCGGTGAGACGCCACGGCTCCGGGAGCAGTGGCGCGAAGTATACCTGGAGTGTCGTCAGCTGCGGGCCGGGGCAGAGGAGCGCCTGCGCATTGCGTTACTGAACGTCGACTATGTCACCAGCTTCGAGCTGCCTTTTCGCCTGCTGCTGGTGCGCGCGCCGCAGCTAATCGCCGATGTTCGCGAGACGTTGCAGCTTAGCCGTAAAGCCGCCGTTTTCAACGGCAAACGTTATGGCTGCGTCTATAGTTTGAAACAGGATTTACAGGCTGTCCCGGAAGCCTTTCATTACCGCCTGGCAAACCGCATTCGTCGCGTCGATGCAACCGGGCTGACGGCGGCCCCGTACCAGCAGATTGCCCGGGAGATAAAGCCGGCCCGGGAGCGGCTCCGCCAGGCGCTGAACGCCGGCCTGCCGGTCACCGCTCTCGACGCCTTGTTCTGGTTCGGCAGTCAGCGAGTGGCGGCGGACATCGCGCAGTTGCGCCGGTCCGGCATGGCGATTGTCACGACGGAGGTGGAGGTCAGCGACAATTTGTTCAATACCACCCGACGAGTGCCCGTTTACCGCCTGGCCAGCGAGTGAATCGGCAACCTTTCGCCCAGCCGTTGCCTCTGCAGACAGTTGACCATTGCCCCGTCGAACCAGACGCACAGCCCTCTGGCGACAGGCCGCGGGGCCGGTTCCAGCCATGCGCTGGCGATGAGCATGAGGAGCATTAGCGCCAGTGGAACCATGTATTTTCTTTTCACTGCCCTTTATCCGCTGCGCCTGTTCTGCCAGCAAGGTAGCGGTAAAGTATGACGTTTCGTTGACCGGGGCAGCGTTTTTATTATCGGCAAGCGGTTGCGTTGGGCCAGAGATTATTCATCTTTTGGCATACGAGAGGACGAAAACTGGCGGCTTGTATTTTTGATTTTTATTACACCACGCTTTTTTTTGCCGCCGGGGAAAAGCGTAATGTGGCTACGACTGGATGCGGCTCGTCATGTAACTGGCTGGTTTGAAACAATATTTTAATTGTTGTCTAAACGCATGCGACAGCGGTGGCTAATTTATATTAATTCACTTTACCGATCAATAAATTATATGTTGATAGTTTTTAGCTATCGAATGTTTCTTATCGATCATTTTAAACTATTTTTGTTGGCGGGAAATATATGACATGCTTTAACCCTTTCTTATTTTTGGTATTTTTTAAATGGTTGAAGAAAACGCGAAAAATACCTCCTATCGCTTCGTACTGGAGCCCGCTATTAGCGATGATGGCAGCTGCCACTCGTGGGAATTGCTCACTAAAGATATTATAGCACCCGCACGAAATAACGCCTCAGCGCCCGCGTTTTCTTTCTCCACGCTTACCGAAAGCGATAAGCTTGCACTATTTACCCGACAAATCGAGTTGCTTTCCGTATTTGATTTTTCCCTGGTCGATAATAAGCCGATCTCGCTCAATATCGATGATTTATTAAGCCATTTTATTCTGACGGACCGCTATCTCTGCGATTTTCTGCGCTCGTGTAAGCATATTGCTTTGGAGATAAATGAGAATTTTCATGAGTTTATCGCCGGCCGCGAGCTGACGGCGCTAAGCACGCTGGCGGCGCTTTGTCCGGTCTGGCTGGATGATTTTGGTCGCGGGCGAACCTCCTTCCCGCTGCTGGAGAGATTCCGCTTCGATTGCGTCAAAGTGGATAAGGATTACTTCTGGGATAAAGAAAACGACCCCGCTTTGCCCGGTCTGTTGCAGTCTATTCATACCCTGACCGGCCATGTGATCGTTGAGGGTATCGAAACCGAAAAGCAAAAACGGTTAATCACTTCTGCCGGGGACATCATAGGTCAGGGCCGCTACTGGAAGGAAGAATATATTTTTCTTTGCGGTTGAGGGTCGACCGGGGGCTGGTTTCGGTTACCTGCTATTCTTTTATTATCCAGTTTTAAATACCCCCTTTGCTACAGATAGTCTTTATTAGCGCAGTGATAAGCGCCTCTCTTTTTTATGAAGGATCATTCCCTGTAAATACCCCCATGCGTAACGCCCCGATCGCCATTTCGACGTAAGCCAGGTGCTGACTTCTGAGCTGCGCGAGCTGGTGAAAAAAGATCTCGCCGCTGCGATCAATTAATCCTGCCTGCGCCATCCGCTCAGGATCGCGCGGCATGGAAAAATGCCGCCGTTTACCGGCGGCTATTGCTTATTTTGCGCTACCCTGGTTTTTTTCCAGCCGGGCGAAATACTCCGGTGCAAACGGGCGCGGATCGACGTCGGCAAACGGCGCGCGCTCAAAGTGCGATTTCAGCGCCCAGGGGACCGTGCAGTCAAAAATGGTCTTGCAGCTGATGCCATTTCCACGGATCGACGGGCTGTATTCCGGCGTCTGGGACGGATCCAGCTGGTGACCGCGAATGCCGGGGATTGTCGTAATGCTGACGTCCCCCTGCATGCGGGTGGTCATCGCCCACAGGATATCGTCGCTGTCAAAGATGTCGACATCTTCATCAACCAGAATAATATTTTTTAGCTCGGAATAGGTCGCCAGCGCCAGCAGCGCGGCCTGCCCCTGCCGGCCTTCATCGGCGGGTTGACGTTTTTTCACCTGCAGGATCCCGAGGAACTTACCGCCACCCGCGGTGTGGGCGTAGACATTTTGTAAAAAGCCCGGAATGGCGGCCTCGACGGCATTCCAGATACTGGCTTCCGTTGGCAGGCCGGCGAGGGTGGTATGCTCTTCCCCCGGTCCCACCAGGGTCTGCAGAATCGCATTGTTTCGCATGGTCACTGCTTTGACTTTGATTACCGGCAGCGACGGATTAGCGCCGCCGCAGTAGCCAGGAAATTCCGGCATCGCGTGGCCGCTATTGGTGTGCTGATCCTCTCTGACGCGCACGCCAGGCAACAGCTCACCTTCGATAACGATCTCGGCGCGGGCGATGGCTTTCTCCGGGACGCTGACGCCCTGAACCAGCTCCACCGGACGTTGACGCAGCGCGCCGGCGACGCCCAGCTCGTTATAGCCGAACGGCGTGGTAGGGGCTTCGAAGCAGGCGCCAATATAGATGGCCGGATCGAGACCCATATTGATGGTTATCGGCAGTGGTTTGCCGGCGGCCTCGGCCTTCTGGCGAAACACTTCGATATGGCGGCCGGCGGCAAGAAACATCGACAGCTCATCCCGGCCCTGAACGCACAAGCGGTGGATGGTGACGTCGGTCAGCGAGGCGTCGTCGGGATCGCTGGCCAGCGCCAGGCCCAGGCAGAAGAAGGGGCCGGCGTCGATAGGGGTGTTGGTGGGCGCCGGAAGCAGGGTGCGCAAATCAAAATCCGGATCGTCGGCCAGAAAGATCTGTTCCTGGCAGGGGGCGCTGCTGGCCGGGACGACCACCGGCGCGACCGGTTTTTTCACCGCCTTACCCACTTCAAGGGCCAGCTGCGAGGCTTCGCAGCCCAGCAGCAGCGCGGCCCGCTGGCGGCTGGCGTGCATACCCACCAGAATGCGCGAGTGTGGATAACCCTTAATATTGTTAAACATCATCGCCGGCCCGATGCGAGTGGGGCGCTTCACGGTGCCGCCCGCGCCGATATGGCGATAAACACCGGCCAGCTCGGCGTTAGGGTCAACCGGATGATCGGTTTCGAGATACTGATTGTCATGCTGTTGCAGCAGCGCGATGGCGTCGCGCAGATCCTGAATCGGTGCGGTCATGATGTTCTCCTTAGCGTATCGATGCGCACAGTATGCTTCGCAGGCTAATGGTTATCAATTGCATCATTTATGCTTTATTGATAAGCTTTTTCTTATCAATTTGTAGGGAGGAGTCCGACCATGTCCTTGCGAGCGTTACGCCATTTTGTGGTCGTTGCCGAAGAGTTGCATATGCACCGGGCGGCGGAGCGGTTACATATCGCCCAGCCCGCCCTCAGTCAGCAGATTAAGCAGCTTGAGCAGCGCCTGGGCGTGGTGCTCTTTTCCCGCGCTAACCGCCGTCTGACTCTGACCGCCGCGGGCGAGGCCTTTTTACACAAGACGCGGCTGGCGCTGGAAATGGCCGATCAGGCGGTGCTGGACGCCCAGCGCACCGCGCGGGGCGAGCAGGGGAGGCTGCATTTGGGGTATGTCTCCAGCGCGATGTACGACAGTAAACTGCCGGGGCTCCTGCGCCGGCTGCGCGCCGACTGGCCGGGGATTGAGCTGTCGCTGGTCCAGGGGGATGTGCAAATGCTCTACGAAGCGCTGTTGGATCTGCGTCTGGATATCGCCATCATCCGCGCGCCGCTGGCCTCGCCGCCGGACGCGCTGGTGGTCAGGCCGTTTGTACGTGAAAAGCTCTGCCTGGCGCTCTATCAACAGCATCCGCTGGCCGGCGTGGGCGCGCTTAATCTGGCCTCATTGCGCACTGACAACTGGATCTCGCTTGACGATCCGCAGGGCACCGGACTGGAGCAGGTTTTTATGGATGCCTGTCGCGTCGCGGGCTTTACGCCGCAGGTGGCGCAGCGGATTAACGACGTTACCTCGATGATTAGCCTGGTCTCCGCCGGGGTGGGAGTGGCGTTGGTTCCGCTCTCGGCGCGGGCCTTACGCCTTGATAACGTGGTGTATATCGATCTCCAGGATCGGCTGGCGGAGAGTGAGCTGAGCATGGTTTACCACCGCCATATTCGTTCGGCAGTGGTAAGGAAAGTTATCTCGCTGCTTAATACCGCTGAGCGATAGTCCCGGTTAGCTGGTCTTCAGGCGGCCAAAGCTGACAATCCTTGAACGGCCCAGCTCTTTCGCCCGGTACAGCGCGGCATCCGCCGCGCGAAGCAGACTATCGCTTTGGGTGTGCTGCGGGTAGCTGGCGATGCCAATCGACACATCCACCTGGCCTATCTCGGTCAGACCATCACGCAGCGTCATATTGCGCACCTGGGTGTAGATCTCGCTGGCGCACTGGTGCGCCCCGGCTTCGTCAATCCCGGGGAGCAGCACTAAAAACTCCTCGCCCCCGTAGCGGAAAGCCATGCCGATATCGCGCACCGCGCGCTGCACAATGGTCGCAACGCTCTTAATCACCAGATCCCCAGCCTCATGGCCATAGCGATCATTGATGGTTTTAAAATGATCGATGTCGATCATCAGACAGCTCAGCGGAGTATGGGTATGGACCGCCAGCGCCATCTGCGAATGCAGCGCTTCGTCAAGATGATGGCGGTTACGCAGGCCGGTCAGGGAATCGAACAGCGCTTTTTCCAGCAGGGCGCTGCGCAAACGCTGATTGGCCAGCGCCAGGCCCAACGCTTCCGCCATCAGCTCGAGATAGGCCCGGGAAGGAGCGTCACCGGCGGTGACGTTCTGGAAGGTCAGCAGGCCAATGGCTTCGCCCTGGGCGATGAGCGGTACGCAGAGCGACTGGCCGGCGTGCGTCTCCGGCAGATGATAGCAGGTGATATCGGGCTCGCCCTGCACCGGCGGATGGCTGAGTCCCCGCCGTATCGCCCAGCAGTCGTCGGGAGAAAAGGGCGTCGTCTCACCGGCGGGCGACAGCCACTGCGCTACGCAGCGCATCTGCCAGGGGTCGGTATCCAGAACATACAGTTTACCGGGGATCGTCGGGGCGATATTCGGCGCAAACCGCTCCGCCACCTTAATCACATCCTCAATGGTTTCACAGCCCTGCAGCCGCTGAGTCATACGCGCCAGCAGCTCGCGGATCGCCCAGTCGGCGTCGCGCTGCTGCTCCAGCCGCTGGCGGGCCAGGCCGTTCTCGCGAAAAATGCGGATCGCCTGAGCCATGTCACCAATCTCATCCACCTGGGTAAAGTGCGGCGTCTCTACCGCATAATCCTGGGAGGCGAGACGCTGGACTACGTCGCTCAGGCGAACCACCGGGTAGAGCACCCGGCGTTTGAGAATGAAGCCGAGGACGAACAAAAACATCAGGGCGGTCAGGCCGACCATGATTTCCGACAGCGTACGCCAGATCCGCGAGCGCTCGGTGGCCTGGTCGATAGCGACGGCGGCGCGATGCTCAAGCATCTGGCGGAAGCGATCGATCTGCGTCTGCATGCGCTCCAGTTCAGTCTCGTACGCGGTGCCGTACAGCACCGCGATGGCCGCTGGCGCATCGCCGCGAGCGACATGCGCCAGGGCCGCCTGCTGTTCATCCTGTAGCTCATTGGCGATCCGCAGGCCATCCTGGAGCAGCGCCAGCTCCTCGCGGCTGGCGCCGTTATCTTTCAGGCCGCCCAGCCGCTGCTCTATGCTCTTGTCGGTCTGCTGCAGCTGCTGATATTGCGTAAGCGTCTCCGGCGAAGGCTTTATCACGTACAGCCGGGCGAGGTCAGACAGCGCCCAGGCGTCGTTTTCCACCTCGTCGGAGAGGGTATCAAAGACCTGGCGCTGCTGTACCGCCTGGCGTTCGACGCGGTCGGCGCTGGAGGCCATGAGCATAGCGCTCCCGGAAGCCAGCGTCAGGCCAACGGTGATCCCGTAAGCCCAGTTAGTGATGGTGGCGATTCTCACCGTGAATTTCCTTGCATGCAGATGAAGCTGTTTTGATTATAGAACTCCGCCCCCGCCACGACGGCGGCCCGCTTCAGAGGCGGCGCTCGCTATGCAGAGGGGCAAGGGTCTGAAGAATGATGGCGTGTAGCGTTTCCGCATGGTGGCGCAAAACGAGGAAGACATCGCTATCCAGAGCGCCATTTATAACATCCGCTTCCATAATCTGTAAGGCTTCCTGCCAGGCCATCCCTTTACGATAAGGGCGATCTTCGGTCAGCGCGGTGAAAATATCGGCGATGGAGATAATCCGGTCGGCGAGGGTCAGGTGCTCCTTTTCGAGATGCAGAGGGTAGCCGCTGCCGTCCATTTTTTCATGATGATTCGAGGCCCAGTTAATGATGTCGCCGAGCTCGCTATAGTCGCTGAGAAGTTCGCCGGTCATGTAGCTGTGTTCCCGCACCTGACTCAGCTCCTCATCATCCAGCTCGCCCTCTTTTTCGAGAATGGAGAGTGGGATATAGACCTTGCCAATATCGTGTAGATAGCCGGCTATCTGTATTTGCTGGCAGGTGGGCTCCGGCAGCAGCATCCAGCGGGCAAGCTGGCGGGCGATTTCCCCCACCATGATGCTATGGGTGGCGGTAAAGCTGCTGTAGGTGTCGACGATTTTGGCAATCAGCAGGCAGACATCCTTCAGACCGTGAATATCCAGATAGCGCGTGTTGATGGGGCCAATAATCTCCAGCAGCCGCTGAATATGGCCGGGGTGAAGGTGCTGCCAGAAGTTCGCATTTTCAGCGACCTCGCACAGGATATCGCAGAGCGGCGGATCGATCTCCCGATGCAAAGCGACGAACTGTTCCACCACCGCCCGCGTGGGCCAGGCGGCAACGTGGCTATCGGCCGGCAGCAGCCGTTCAAAGGCATCAGCGAAATAGACAATGTGCTGTTCGCGGGAGCCCCGGTGGTTCGGGCTAAAATGGTGATCGCGAATAAAGGGAACGATGGGCTGGAAGGTCGCTAATCCCTCCAGCATCGCCACACCCTGGCGCTGATGCGGGTCGTGGATATTATCGATAGCATCCAGCGAATGAATGGTGCGTTTATCCCCCAGCACGCCGATATCGTGCAGCAGCGCGGCGCAAAAAATGGTCTGCTGCCGTTCGTCAGGCAGTTCCAGCCTTTGCGCCAGCGTCAGGGCGATTAAGGCCGTTCGTTGCATATGCCGGTGCAGTTCAGGGGTAATGATCTGGATGACTCTGGTGGTCAGCATCAGGGCCGACTTCAGGGCAATACGCATCTCTGTTCTCCGTTCGCGTGACCTGGCGGGCAAAAATGCTCTCGCCGGTGACGGAAGTGTCGATAATCTGATCGCAATGCGTGTTGTGTGTTGCTGAACAGGTAAATCCTCAGAATGTTTTGGTTCATAGCTCTGCCCGTTTCAGATCCAGTGGTGCACCAGAGTTGGGCGATATCGTCCTAAGAACCTTATTATTGTCTGATAGTTAACCATTTCCCCCCCAGAAAAGAAATGAATTCTGGCAAGCCCTTTGCATTAAGCAAGCGTAAGTTTGATTAATGTCTATGAAGGGAGTGACCTGTATGAATTTTAGAGCATTACTTGCCATTGCGTTATTGACGATGAGCAGCCTGGCGTTTAGCGAGACGCGTCTTCCGCATATTGTTATTTTAGCCACCGGCGGAACGATTGCTGGTTCGGCGGCCAGCAATACCCAAACAACCGGCTATAAAGCCGGGGCGATTGGGGTGCAGACGCTGATTAACGCCGTGCCGGAAATGAGTAAAATCGCTCACGTCGAGGGCGAGCAGGTGGCCAATATTGGCAGTGAGAATATGACCAGCGATATTATTCTCCAGCTCTCGAAGCGGGTGAATGCGCTATTGGCTCGGGACGATGTCGATGGCGTGGTGATCACCCATGGCACGGACACGCTGGATGAAACCCCGTATTTCCTCAATCTGACGGTGAAAAGCAACAAGCCGGTGGTCTTTACCGCGGCGATGCGCCCGGCGACGGCGATCAGCGCCGACGGGCCGATGAACCTGCTGGAAGCGGTCACGGTCGCCGCCGATCCTGATGCCCGGGGACGCGGGGTAATGGTGGTGCTTAACGACCGCATCGGCGCGGCGCGCTTTGTCACCAAAACTAATGCCACTTCGCTGGATACCTTCCGGGCGCCCGAGGAGGGCTATCTTGGTGTCGTGGTGGGCGGAAAACCCCAGTTCGAGACGCGGGTGGATAAAATTCACACGCTGCGCTCGGTGTTCGATGTGCGTCAGCTGAAGGTTCTGCCGAAGGTGGTGATTATTTATGGTTACCAGGACGATCCGGAGTATATGTACGATGCGGCGATCGCCCATCATGCCGACGGTATTATCTACGCCGGAACCGGGGCGGGGTCGGTGTCGGTACGTAGCGCCGCCGGTATCAAAAAAGCGCAGCAGGCGGGCATCGTGGTGGTGCGAGCCTCCCGTACCGGCAGCGGCGTCGTACCGCCGGATGACAGCCAGCCCGGGCTGGTGGCCGACTCCCTCAACCCGGCAAAAGCGCGTATACTGCTGATGACCGCGCTGACGCAGACTAAAGATCCGCAGCTGATTCAGCAATATTTCCATACCTACTGATCCTCTGCGGCGAGGGCGTTTTTCACACCCTCGCCGTGCTTTCTTCTCAATGACCTGGCTTCCATGCAAATCGATGGCGGATGATTGCCCATCATTCACTCCACCTGTGTTTCCCACGAGGCGTAAAGAAATATTTTTTATTGTCCGGCGGGCACAGTATTTCAATGCACCGCGCTTATTTTAAAAGCAGGTTTAAATAAGTCTATTCTTAATTGTTGTCTTAAAGTCGTTTTAATCTTTTTTATGCTGACGGATTAAAAAAGATGCATTTCGCAGTGGGACGCGTTTAATACTCGCTTTGCCAGACTACGATGCATCCCAACGCGGTCAGGCCGCCGATCGCGCGGCTCAGCGGACGCCTGCCACCGGCGGCCAGGGCCACACTGCGGCAGCTTTCGGTTGTTTTCGTTAGTAACGCTGATGATTAGCGTGAAAATGATATGCATGATGAATATATTAAGCGTGGTTCAAGATTTAAGTTTACATTTAGTAACATATGTGCCGCAATTATGTTTTTTTGTCAGCTTGCTGTTTTTTACTTGCCGGAGGGAATTTCAGCGGATTAGTATTGTCGAACTTGCTGTACGTACCGCCTAATGATGATAAATGGATTCTGTTTTCCTTAAGCGTTACCACATAATTAATGTTTACAGGAAAAATCATGGCCTGCGTATTTAATAAACAACTTTTACACCCGCGTAACTGGCTGACCTGGTTCGGGCTCGGCATCCTCTGGTTAATCGTGCAACTGCCTTATCCGCTGCTGCATTTTATCGGCACCAGCGCTGGTCGCCTTTCCCGTCGCTTTCTTAAACGCCGCGAACATATCGCCCGGCGTAATATCGAACTCTGCTTCCCGGACATGTCGCCAGCGGCGCGCGAGACGCTGATCGATCAAAACTTTATGTCGCTGGGAATGGGGCTTATCGAAACCGGCATGGCCTGGTTCTGGAGCGACGAGCGGGTCAAAAAATGGTTTGATGTCGAGGGGTTCGCCAACCTTAATCACGCGCTTAGCGGTGGGAAAGGGGTAATGGTCGTCGGCGTGCACTTTATGTCGCTGGAGCTGGGCGGCCGCGCGATGGGGCTGTGTCGGCCAATGATGGCCACCTACCGGCCGCACAACAGCCCGCTGATGGAGTGGGTGCAAACCCGCGGTCGCCTGCGTTCGAACAAAGCGATGATCGATCGCAACAATCTGACCGGTCTGGTGCATGCCTTGAAATCCGGTGAAGCGGTGTGGTTCGCGCCCGATCAGGATTACGGTCCCAAGGGCAGCGTCTTTGCACCTTTTTTCTCCGTCCCGCAGGCGGCGACCACCAACGGCACCTATGTCCTGTCCCGCTTATCGGGCGCGAAAATGTTGAGCATCAGCATGGTACGTAAGCTGGATCGCCGGGGCTATAGCCTGCATATCAGCGAGGTGATGAATGACTATCCGGGTGAGGATAAGCAGATCGCCGCCGGCTATATCAACAAGGTTATTGAGCGCGAGATCCTGCGCGCTCCCGAGCAGTATCTGTGGGTACACCGTCGTTTTAAAACTCGCCCGCTGGGCGAACCTTCCGTCTATTAACCTTCCCGCACAGGCTGCGCTTTCAAAATCCCGACAGTTGGGGTAACGTGAGCCGGATCATGTTTTAGTCGTGCGCGAAGGAGTGCAGAGTGTTCGCTGAGTTTGGTGTTCTGAATTATTTAACCTATCTGGTCGGGGCGGTGTTTATCATCCTCGTTCCTGGCCCTAATACGTTTTTCGTGCTGAAAACGGGTATTGCCCACGGGGTGAAGAAAGGCTATCTGGCGGCGGCGGGCGTCTTTATTGGCGACGCAGTGCTGATGTTTCTGGCCTTCGCCGGGGTGGCGACGCTGATTAAAACCACGCCGGTGTTGTTTAACGTCGTGCGCTACCTCGGGGCAATTTACCTGCTGTGGCTCGGGGGCAAAATGCTCTATGCGGTGCTGACCCAGCGCGACGGCCAGTCCGACGCCAGCGCGGAGCCGGCGAGCGCGATCCTCAAGCGCTCCCTGACCCTGAGCCTGACCAATCCGAAAGCGATTCTGTTCTATGTGTCGTTTTTCGTGCAGTTTATCGATGTCAACGCCAAAACCCCCGGCGTGGCGTTCTTTATCCTGGCGCTGACCCTCGAGGTGATTAGCTTCTGCTATATGAGCTTTTTGATCCTCTCCGGCTCGTTTGTCACCCGCTACGTCAAAACCCGCAAGAAGCTGGCTAAACTTGGCAACAGCCTGATTGGTCTGGTTTTCGTCGGGTTCGCCGCGCGCCTGGCTACCCTGCAGTCCTGATCCCCACGGGCCGGTTACCCGCTGACCGGCCCGCCGTCTCTTATTCTGCCCTGTAACAAAAACCCTTCATTTTTTATTGCATTGGTGTTACATATACAGCCGTTTATCGCTCAGCAAAAAGGAAGCCCCGATGATTCTGCAAAAACTCCTCAGCAATAAAAACTGCAAAAAATACTGTCTGTCGCTCGCGGTGGTGTTTGCTATCGCGCTGGCGGTAGTGGGGCGGGCGACCTTCGGGGGCGTGGTGAGCGAGTACAATATGCCGTACTCAGAGTGGACGACGTCCATGTTCTTCCTGCAGGGGGCGATGGTGACGGTTTACAGCATTGTCTTTACCGCGCTCTTCGCTATCCCCCTCGGCTTTATTTTCCTCGGCGCCGATCGTCAGGATTAAGCGTCAACGGGCGAACCGCGGTTCGCCCTGTCTTATCGGCTTATCAACAGCGTGAAGCATTAGTCGTCGTCATGATAGTGATGATGGTGGTGGTGGCGATGGGGATGATATCCATCGTCAATAATGCATCCCGATAACAGCGTGCACAGCGCAATAATCAACGGTAACACGATCGGTTTTTTCATCCTTACTTCTCCCGCTATTCTTATTCCCCGGGGCCGAGAATGCCGCGGCGGATAACGTGAGTGTAAAGGGTTAACTTATTGATGGGATAGGATAAATCCGCAATATCGCCGCGGCGATCACCACCAGCCAAACTGGGTGCTGGCCACCGCCACGATGGCGACGACCAGCATGATAATGGTGCTTTTTTTCATTATGCCCCACCCGGCGCCGCATAGCCGCCGACAAAAAACCAGCCGAGAAAGACGACGGCGATGATAAAGATCGCCACCGGGAAAAGAATACCCAATTTCATGATTGTGTCCCTGTACCCACGAATGATGCCCTGCATGATACTGGATATCGCGGTACTTTAGTCAATATGAATGAAATTCTCCTGGCGGCGGGACTTCTTATCCTGGTACATCGCCTCATCGGCAGCGCGTAAGGCCGCTTCAACATCGATACTCTGCGGATCGCAGGTGACCACCCCGAAGCTAGCGCCCTCATAGTCGATACGCTGTTCGCCGAGGAAGTAGACGCCGCACAGAGCCTGACGCAGAGACGTGACATACGCCTGCTGTGCGGCAGGCTGCTGGGCGCTACCGACGATCAAAAACTCATCGCCGCCAAGGCGGCCAACGATATCTTCCCGGCGCGCGACAGCGGTGAGTCGTTTGCCGACCTGCACCAGAAAGCTGTCGCCGCACGGATGGCCGAACCGATCGTTAATGGCTTTGAAACCATCGAGATCGATAAAAATAAGCGAGACCTGCTGCTGCTGGGCGCGGGCGGAGGCAAAGCGTAACGCCAGCTGCTTAAACAGCGCGCGGCGATTGGGAAGCTGGGTGAGCTCATCGGTAGACGAGTGCAGCTCCAGCGCGACGTTTGCCGCCTGCAGCTGTTGCACCAGGGTGTCTTTTTCCACGTAGTGGGAAATGAGCTTCGCAAACAGGCCCATGACCTGTTCGCCTTCGAGGTTATAAGGCTGTTGTTGCCGGCTGGTGGCGCAGAGGGTGCCGAACAGAGAGCCGTCGGCCAGGCGGACGGGAATGCTTAAAAAAGTAGCGATTCCCAGCTCCTGGGCGGCGATGCAGGAGTGCCAGCGGTTGGCAACGTCATTGCTAAACGTACACTGATCCTCAAGGGCGCGTTTGCACAGGGATTCATCCCAGGGGACGGAAAATCCTTCCGGGATCTGCATTTCGCTGCTGTTGTGGGCGAACATGATCTGCTGCCGCTGGGCGTTGGTATCAATGCGGGTGAGGTAGGTGGACTCCATTCGCGTTACCGCCTCCAGCATCTCCAGCAGCTGGCGCACCAGGGTTTCCAGGGACTGTTCCGCAGCGAGGGTTTGCGACACCCGGGCAAGAATAAAATCTGACATGAATAATACAGCTCCAGCACGCCAAACGTCACCCCAGCATATTGGGCTGCAAACGGACATCAGCGTCAAATAAACAGTGATATTTTTAAATTTATCACATCTGTCTGGGGAATACTTGTCCACGCGGTGGGAAAAAAAGCCCCGTCGGGGGCGACGGGGAAAAACTCATTGATTATGGAATGATCTGTTCTCTGGTCAGTTCGAGAACAGGGCTACTCTACGGGGGAAAAGTGCAGGCAAGATGGAGAAAACGTGGAGATTCAGGCTAAAATCCCCGGGCATTCAGGAAAGGGAGGAACAATGAAAAAGTTACTGGCTATTCTGCCACTGGTATTAGCCGGCTGTGCCCAGCCGCAGCCCACTGCGCCGACGAAAACCATCGGCATGCCCAACCCCGCGGCGGTATACTGTCAGCAATCCGGCGGCACCCGGGTGCCGGTGCAAACGCCGCAGGGCGTCAGCACCCAGTGCAAACTACCCAGCGGCGAAACCCTCGACGAGTGGGCGCTGTGGCGCCGGGATCATCCGGCTAAATCGTAACCGGCAGGGCCGCCAGCCAGGCGGCCAACACCCGGGCATGATTCTGCTCGGTGTTCTTCGCAGCGTACAGCAGCGTCAGCGGCTGGCGTTGCGCCAGCGCCGCCAGCCGCAGGCCCGTTTCGCGATGGGCGTCGAGCTCCTGACGATAGCGCTGGCTGAAGTGGGCGAAATCGATCGCCTCGCCGTGAAAGGCTTTGCGCAGCTCAGCGGAAGGCGTTAACTCCTTACACCACTCATCACAGGCCAGCGCCTCTTTTTTAATCCCCCGCGGCCAGAGACGGTCGACCAGCACCCGATAGCCGTCGCTGCTTTCCTGCGGGTCATACACCCGTTTACACTGAATCATCATCCTGCTCCTTCTGTGCCATCCAGGCGAGCAACTGCGGGATTTGCCCGTCGGAAAATACCGTGATGCCGTGGGCGCGGAGTAGGTCGGCGGCCACGCCGGCGCCCGCTTTGCGCCGTCCGCGAAAGGAACCGTCATAGACAAACTGGCTGCCGCAGGTAGGGCTGCCGTCGGTGAGTAACGCTGCCTGACAGCCCGCTTCCCGGGCGGCGCTGAGCGCCAGCCAGGCGGCCAGCTGATAATGTTCGGTGACGTCGCGGCCGTCGCTTTCCACGATCCGCGCCCGTCCGGCAAGCACATCGCCGCCGGTACCGCCGAGGATCTCCGCCGGCAGTCGGGGCGTAGGCAGACCGGCCGCCAGCTCCGGGCAGTGGATCACCAGCCGCCCCGCCTGCTGCCAGCGGGACAGCGTCGCCGCCAGCTGTGCCTTCTCACTACCGTTATACCGCACCTGGAATCCCATCAGGCAGGCGCTGACCAAAAGCTTATTTTTCATTCTCTCTCCCTTACGCGCTTTTTCCAGTATACCTCACCCGTCGGCCACGGCGGTGGGGTGAAAATAAGGATTGTGTTCCACAGGAGGGATCGCTATTCTGACGTGCCTTGTGCTGTCCGTCTCGTCCAGACATAAGGAACCTGCTATGAAAACCCCTTTACGCCTCGCCCTTGTCGGCGATTATCACCCCGATATTGTTGCCCATCAGGCCATTCCCCTGGCGATAGACGATGCCGCCGCCGTGCTGGAGCAGCCGGTGAAATATGACTGGCTCGCCACCCCGTCGATCGCCTCCGGCGAGGCGCTGGCGGAGTACGATGCCATCTGGGTCGTTCCCGGCAGCCCGTATCGTCACCCGGAAGGCGCGTTTACCGCGATCCGCTATGCCCGGGAAAACAGCATTCCTTTCCTCGGCACCTGCGGCGGCTTTCAGCACGCGGTGATTGAATACGCCCGCAACGTGCTCGGCTGGCAGGACGCCGGACATGCGGAAACCGACAGCGAAGGGCGGATGGTGATCGCTCCCCTCAGCTGCTCGTTGGTGGAGACCTCTGCCGTCGTCGAGCTGCGGGCGAATACGCTGATTGCCCGCGCCTATGGCCGGGAGAGCATTGAAGAGGGCTACCACTGCCGGTACGGCGTGAGCAGCGCGTTTGCGGCGGAGCTGGAGCAGGGCGATCTGCGCGTCACCGGCTGGGATGAAGAGGGTGAGATCCGCGCCGTCGAGCTGGTGACGCACCCGTTTTTTGTCGCCACCTTGTTCCAGCATGAGCGTCACGCGCTGGACGGGCGTCCCGCGCCGCTGGTGCAGGCGTTTCTCCGCGCCGCGGCACAATAATTCCACCGGCAGCGGGCGCTGCCGGTCATCTTCAGGGGTGAATTTCCCGGTCACGTCCGGCGAGCGCGCCGCAGACCGCCATCACCAGCGAAATCAGCGCCACCGCCAGCAGCGGAATATGCCAGTCGCCATTGGCATCATGGATCCTGCCCATCAGCGGCGGCCCGCAGGCGGCCAGCAGATAGCCGACGCTCTGCGCCATCCCTGACAGCGCCGCGGCCTGATGCGCCGAGCTGGCGCGCAGGCCGATAAACGTCAGGCCGAGGATCATGGTGGCTCCGGAGCCAAAGCCGAACAGCAGCGTCCAGCCGATCGCCAGCTCAGGCAACAGCCACAGCCCGGCGGCGCTGATGGCGCACATCAGGGCGACCAGCACCGCGATCCCGCGCTGGTCGCGCAGCCGATGCAGGATCAGCGGTATCGCCAGGCCGGGCGCGGCGGTCGCCAGCTGCAGCAGGCCATGCAGCGAGCCGGCCTGCGCTTCGCTATAGCCCATACTCTGCAGAATCGACGGCAGCCAGCCGATAATCACGTAATAGACCAGCGAGTTGATGCCGAGGAACAGCGTCACCTGCCAGGCCAGCGCCGACCGCCAGATCCCCCGGTTATGCATAGCGCCTGAGCCGGTCAATGGCGTCTCCGCCCGGCGCCGGGACTGCGGCAGCCAGCTGAGGAGCGCCAGTAGCGGGAAGACCATCAGCAGCAGCAGCGCCCCGCGCCAGCCGAATCCGGCCATCGCCACGGGGACCACCAGCGCCGAACCAAGCGCCGCCGCGCCGCCCATCGTCAGGGAATAGGCGCCGGTCATCCGCGCGACATGCTGCGAGAAATCCCGTTTAATCAGCCCGGGCAGCAGCACGTTACCCAGCGCAATGCCGCAGCCGATCACCGCCGTGCCGATAAACAGCAGCGCAGCGGAGGGCAGGGAGCGCAGGGCAATGCCGGCGCAGATCAGCAGCATCGCCAGCAGCAGGCTGCGTTCCATGCCGAACCGGCGGGCAACCCCTGCCGCCAGCGGCGAGACAAGGCCAAAGGCCAGCAGCGGCAGGGTAGTGAGCAGCCCGGTCTGCGCGGTGGTCAGGCCATAGTCGCTACGAATCGCGTCCAGCAGCGGCGCCGCGCCGGTAAAGACCACGCGCAGGGTGGTGGCGATGAGCAGGATACCGGCAATCAGCAGCGCGGGGCGGCGGCCGGTAGAGGAGATCACAGAAGACATATCATTCTCAAGGTAACTAACGAGGGGGGTTACGATAGCGGCTTTGTCCCTCGTTTAAATCAAGCTAAAATGACAGATTATCGCTAATATCGGACAAGATGATGATTGGACTGGGGCTGGATGGCTATGAACCGGACAGTGGCCACGAATCGGCCATTGCCTTTCGTATCCGGGTGGTGGAGGCGGAGCAGTATATTCCGGCGCATTCCCACCGTAAGGGGCAGCTGATCCTTGCCCTGCACGGCGCCTTGACCTGCGAGGTGGAGAACGCAATGTGGATGGTGCCGCCGCAGTATGCGGTGTGGGTTCCGGGGCAGCTGTCCCACAGTAACCGCGCTACCCCCGGCGCCCAGGTATGCTTCCTGTTCATCGAGCCGGGCGCCGCGCCGATGCCGGATCGCTGCTGTACGCTAAAGATTTCCCCGCTGGTGCGAGAGCTGATCCTTACTCTGGCGGAGCGCGGCGGAGAGTCGCTGGCCGCCCCCGCCACGGCCCGGCTGGTGCAGGTTCTGTTTGATGAGCTGCCCCGCCAGCCGCAGGAGCACCTGCAGCTGCCGGTATCAAACCACCCGAAAATTCGTCAAATGGTGACGATGATGGCTGAGGATCCGGCGCGCTGGCAGACCCTGAGCCAGTGGGCGGCGGTGTTTGCGATGAGCGAGCGGAATCTGGCCCGCCTGGTAGTGCGCGAAACGGGGCTGAGCTTTCGCCGCTGGCGCCATCAGCTGCAGCTGATCCTCGCGCTGCAGCTGCTGATCCGCGGGCAGACGGTGCAGCAGACGGCTCAGGCGCTGGGCTACGATTCCACCACCGCCTTCATCACCATGTTTAAAAAAGGGCTCGGGCAGACACCGGGCCGCTATCACGGTAGCCTGGCTACGACTTCCCAATAAACAATGAGATGATCCCGGCGGCAATCAGCGGCCCGACCGGGACGCCGCGAAACAGGGCGACGCCGAGTACTGTACCGACCAGCAGCCCGGCCACCAGATGCGGCTGGGAGCCCATCAGGGAGACGCCGCGCCCGCCGAGCCACGAAACAAACACCCCGACCGCAATCGCCAGCAGCGATTTCCAGTTCATAAAGGAGTGGATCAGCGTCGAGGGCGGCAGCGTGCCGCTGGCGATAGGCGCCATCACGCCGATGGTCAGAATAATGATCCCGACGGTCAGTCCCTGTTTCTCAACCCAGGGAAAGAAGGCGTTCAGCGGCGTGACGCGCACGATAATCAGCACGAGGATGGAGATCGCCACGGTGGTGTTATGACTGATAAAGCCGAGCGCCGCCAGACCCAGCAGGATCAACAGGGTGGTATCAAACATGTACAGAGGTCCTTGCCAAAATAAGAATGCCAAAAATATCCCGCTTACTCTACGCATCGTGGCGTGAATAAACAGGATTTTTACGCCATGCGGCGGAAATCTGGGCGGATGCCCGGTTAGCTAAGACGGCGAAAGGTCGCGATCTCTGGTCGGGCGATATGTAAATAGTCTTCGGTGTCGAGAATGATCGACCGGTCCAGGCGCCCGGCGTTAAAGGCGATTTGTGGAAAGCGTTCAAACAGCAGCGGGTCCGCCACCAGCCGCAGCGCCGGATGGAAACTGAAGGGGGGAATGGCGCCGAACACGCAGGCGGTGAGGGCATCCACCTCCGCCGGGCTGGCCAGCGAGGCTTTGCTGCCGCCGATATGCCGGGCCAGGCTGGCGAGGTCGGCCTGCCGATCGGCGGCGAGGATCGCCAGCACATGCTGGTTGACGCCGTTTCCTTTCACTTTACAGACTAACGCTTTCGCGCCCTGGCCAAGCGCGGTGCCGCGGATTGCCGAGACGGCTTCGCACTGACCGACCGCCTCGTGCGCCATCACCCGGTAGCGGGCCCGGTGCTCGTCGAGCAGCGCGCACAGCCGCTGGTGGATATTACCTTCTACTGCTTCAAGCATAGCGTCCTCCTGACATCATAAAGCAGCCAGCTTAGCGCTGTTGCGCCGGCCTGCCAACGGTGGGCCGGGAAATTCACCATTCGCTCATTATTACTTCACAGTGCTGTGGTGCAATCCCGCAGGCGCAGATGAGTTTTGTAAATAAAAAAAAGAATGATTTTCATTTTCAATCGAACTTTTTTTATTTCGCTCAGTCTCTATCGGACGACACAGAATATTAATAATTGCCGTAATGAGGTTAGGATGATGCACGATGCAACCATGCAGGGTTCCCCACGCAAGAAATTTAATAAAATAAGGGAGCTCAACAGACGGCGGAATTACTTTACTAAGAAAGTACGTAATGCCCTGCGGGTGGGGGTGGCGAAAGCGCTCTGGGATCGCCGACGCCGTCAGCCGGTAGATTTGTCGTCTGCGAAAACCGTCCTGTTGATGCGCAATGAGGGGGCGGTCGGCGATGTAGTGGTGGATTCCGCGCTGGTGAAATGCCTGCATCAGTCAGGCTATATCGTTGATTTTTTGCTGACGACCTCTAACAGCCAGGTGATGCGTTATAACCCGCGGATCCGCCATATTTATGAAGCTGATCCGGTCACGTCCGCCGATTTTTTGCGTAAATTTAATCATAACGTTCCTCGCGACGTTATTAATGAACTGGCTAATAATAAGTACGATATTATTATTGACCCTTCGCTGTTCGATATTCCCGTGCATCGCCTGCGGCTTTTCCGACAAATAAAAGCCAAATCAGTGCTCGGGTTTAATAAATGGCCATCGATTAAGCACTACTCCCACTCTTTTGATTTTGACTGCCAGCGCTGGCACGTGACGAAAACGTTCGAGCTGATCGCCGATTATCTCCAACTGGACACCCGCGGGCTGGACGCTTACGACCTGGTGGTGCCCGGGCCGATTATGCAGGAGGTGGCGCAGTATCTGGCGTCGCTAAGCGGAAAAGCGGTGGTGATTAATATTTTTGCCGGCCATGCCGACCGCAGTCTCTCGCAGACGCAGCTGGCGGAACTGCTCGACAAACTGCTGGCCCGCCACCCGGGGAGCGCGGTTATTCTGCTCGATCACCGGCGCGAGATCCGCATCCCGCTGCCGCCGGAGGTGGTGATTAACCCATTTAACACGTTACACCATGCGATGGCGCTGATCGCCCAGGCGGAGCTGATTATCTCCCCGGACACCTCGGTGGTGCACATGGCGGCGGCGTGGAACAAACCGCTGATCGCGGTCTATAAGGACGTTCTGCTTAATAACCGGCTGTGGGCCCCGGGCTATGACAACGCCAGGCAGATCATTGTTAAATGCGGGAAGGTCCATCAGCATCGCGGGCTAGTGGATAGAATTATAGCGGCGCTACCGGAGACGCTGTGAGGCGATGAGGGGAGACAGGTAGGGCTCACCTGCTGGCCGTATGCAAGAGCCAGCAGGTGAGCGAAGGTTGCATTGCCAGTCTGCAACCGCCGCTATTGTACTGTTGCCCGCGGCTCTGCCACATCCGGGAAAGCTCTTAAAGAGGTGGTCGCCGCGACTGACGGGCGGGATCACTCTTCAGTGAGCCACATATCCGCCTCTTCAAACATCTCCTGCACCGTGCGGCTGATCAGCTCTTTTTCATGCTTGCTGGCGTCGGTGTTGATCGCCGGCAGCGTCATCATCGGCTTCACCCGCACTTCCGCCTCCGGGAAAATGCGCTGCATGCGTTTGGTCAGCTCGTTAAGAATGGCCTCTCTGGCGCCCGGCAGCCCGGCAAAATTGCGCTTGTCATAAATCAGTTCCACAAACATCTTCTGTCCTCTGTATGCTGATCGCGGGCGATAGTTTTACTGTATTAATGTACAGTGTCAAGCGAATGCCGCGGCGCTGCGCATCTACCACCTCGCGCGGCGGGCGGGCTGCGCGCAAAAGCAGCAAACGGTTCGCTGGCGCTGAAGAAGACCCCTATTGACATCAAGGAGTTATTTCAGTGCTGGCGATTGATAGCTGGAGCCGATATTGACCGGTAAAATTGGCAAAACTACTGTATATATATTCAGTGTTGTGTGGTGGGTTGAAAAATGAACGTTTACACGCCGGTTGAGCTACGTCAGATTGTCTCCTTTCCCTTTTTTGCCGACCTGGTGCAGTGCGGCTTTCCCAGCCCGGCTCAGGACTATGTTGAGAAGCGAATCGACCTCAACGAGCTGCTGGTGCAGCATCCCAGCGCGACCTATTTTGTCAAAGCCGCTGGCGACAGCATGATCGATGCCGGCATTGACGAAGGCGATTTGCTGGTGGTGGACAGCGCGCGTAAAGCGGAGCATGGCGATATCGTGATTGCCGCCGTCGGCGGCGAGTTTACGGTAAAGAAGCTGCAGCTTCTGCCGCGGGTGCAGCTTAACCCGATGAACCCGGCCTATTCGCCCATCGTGGTCGGCCGCGAGGAGACGCTCGATATTTTCGGCGTCGTAACCTACATCATCAAGGCGGCGGGCTGATCATGTTCGCGCATTGTGATGTGAACGCCTTCTATGCCAGCTGTCAGACCGCCTTCCGGCCAGACCTGAAGGGGCGGCCGGTGGTGGTGCTGTCGAACAACGACGGCTGCGTGATCGCCCGCTCGGCGGAGGCGAAGCCGTTTGTGAAAATGGGCGAACCCTACTTTAAGCAGAAGGCTGCGTTTCTTCGCCACGGCGTCGTGGCGTTTAGCAGTAATTATGAGCTGTATGCCGACATGTCCAGCCGGGTGATGGCTACCCTGGAAGAGCTCACCCCGCGCTGCGAAATTTACAGTATCGATGAGGCCTTTTGCGATGTCAGCGGTGTGCGTCATTGCAGAGATCTGACCGATTTTGGCCGCGAAATCCGCGCCACGGTGCTGCAGCGTACCCATCTGACGCTGGGCGTTGGCATCGCCCAGACCAAAACCCTGGCGAAGCTGGCCAACCACGCGGCGAAGCAGTGGCCGCGGCAGACGGGCGGGGTAGTGGACTTGTCCTGCCCGCAGCGGCAGCGAAAGCTGATGGCGCTGCTGCCGGTGAGCGAGGTCTGGGGCATCGGGCGGCGGATCGGCAAAAAGCTTGAAGCGATGGGGATCGGCACGGTACTCCAGCTGGCGGAGAGCGATATCCGCTTTATCCGCAAGCACTTCACGGTGGTGCTCGAACGAACGGTACGGGAGCTGCGCGGCGAGCCTTGCCTGGCGCTGGAGGAGTTTGCCCCCGCTAAGCAGGAAATTATCTGCAGCCGCTCGTTCGGGGATCGGATTACGGCCTATGAGGATATGCGCCAGGCGATCTGCAGCTATGCCGCGCGGGCAGCAGAAAAGCTGCGCGGTGAGCATCAGTACTGCCGGTTCGTCTCCGCCTTTGTCAAAACCAGCCCCTTCGCGCTGAATGAACCCTATTACGGCAACAGCGCCTCGCTAAAGCTGCTGACGCCGACCCAGGACTCTCGGGATATTATCGCCGCGGCGACGAGCTGTCTGGATGCCATCTGGAAAGCGGGGCATCGCTATCAGAAGGCCGGCGTGATGCTCGGCGATTTCTACAGCCAGGGCGTCGCCCAGCTGAATCTGTTCGACGAGCTTGCTCCGCGGCACAACAGCGCCAGACTGATGCAGGTTCTCGATCAGCTGAATGCGAAAAACGGCAGGGGGGCGCTCTATTTTGCCGGCCAGGGGATCCAGCAGCAGTGGCAGATGAAGCGAGAGATGCTCTCGCCGCGCTACACCACGCGATACGGCGACCTGCTCCGCGTCAGATAACGCGCGCTATCCCTGCACCGCGGCCGGAAAAACCGCCGCCAGCCAGTCAATAAAGACGCGGAGCCGGGGCGGGACGTGCCGGTGCCGGGCATAGACAACGTGAAAAGGATAGGGGGCCGGGCGCCAGGCGCTGAGGATCTCCACCAGTTCGCCGCTCGCCAGCGCCGGTTTCAGCGAATAGGTAAAGGTCTGCACAATGCCTAAGCCCGCCTCGCCGGCGGCAATATGCGCGTTGCTCTCATTGATGCCGAGATGGGGCTCTGTCTTCAGCTCGGTGCTGACGCCGTGACGCGTAAAGCGAAACGGAAACGCTCTGCCGCTGGCCGGCGACAGATAGCTGATGAGCCGGTGGCCATGATGTAGTTCATCCGGCGAGGCGGGGGTGCCGTAGCGCTGAAGATAGCCCGGGGTGGCGCAGGTGACCAGCGTCGCCTCGCCGATTTTACGGGCGATCAGCGTCGAGTCTTCCATCGGACCGCCGCGGATGGCGCAGTCAATATTGCCGCTGATGAGGTCCGCGGGCTTATCGGCCACCTGCAAATCGATACGGATATCCGGCCAGGAGGTCATAAAGTCCGCCAGCAGCGGGATCAGCACATCGCACGCGGTCGACCCGCCGATGGCGATCCGTAGATGGCCCTTCGGCTTATTGCGGGCGGTATTGAAAGACGCGTCGATCTCTTCCAGGTCTTCCAGCAGACAGCGGGCTTTTTCATAGTACTCCCGTCCTTCCGGCGTCACGGTAATACGCCGCGTGGTGCGCTGCAGGAGGGAAACCCCAAGATGCGCTTCCAGTTGCTGAATGGTTTTGCTGAGGGTGGCGTTGGGCATATTCAGCGAGTCCGCGGCGCGGGTAAAGCTGCCGGCTTCGACAACGCGAGTGAAGGCTTTGAGAGCTGAAAACCGGTCCATTATTCGCTTTATCCTGGTTACTGGAGGTCATTATCCACCGAGGGGAAGAGTGTTTTTCAGATTAGGCCATTTTTCCGCCTCGCCGGGACGATTACAGTGCTTTCCATACCCGGCGGGGCGCGTTCGCGAGCCTGGCCTGTTTATACTCTAACCAAGGAAATGCACCATGAGCAAAAAACTTGCGGATAAAGTGGCGTTAGTCACCGGCGGCAGCGCCGGGATTGGCCTGGCGTCGGCGAAAGCACTGGCGGAGCAGGGCGCGAAGGTGTACATCACCGGCCGCCGTCAGGAGGAGCTGGATGCGGCGGTAAGATTCATCGGACCCGCCGCCCGCGCGATCCGCGCCGACGCCGCCGTGTTAAGCGACCTTGACGCGGTATTTGCGACCATTGCCGAAGAGTCCGGCCGGCTGGATGTGCTGTTCGCCAATGCCGGCGGCGGGGATATGCTGCCGCTGAGCGCCATCACCGAAGCGCACGTCGACCGAATTTTCGCCACCAACGTGCGCGGGGTGGTGTTCACCGTGCAAAAAGCGCTGCCGCTGCTCACCGATGGCGCCTCGGTGATTTTGACCGGCTCTACGGCGGCGGTAAAAGGGACGGCTAACTTCAGCATCTATAGCGCCAGTAAGGCCGCGGTACGCAGCCTGGCGCGCTCCTGGGCGCTGGAGGTTAGCGACCGCGGGATCCGCATCAATGTGGTCAGCCCGGGTCCGGTACGTACCCCGGGTCTGGGAGGGCTGGTGGCGGAGGCGGACCGCCAGGGCTTGTTCGATGCTCTGGCGGCCGGTGTACCGCTCGGGCGGCTGGGCGAGCCGGAGGAGATTGGCCGGACGGTGGTATTTTTAGCGTCGGATGAGTCGAGCTTTATTAACGCCGCGGAGATCTATGTCGACGGCGGGCTGGCGCAAATCTAAGCGCCTGCCGTCGCCGCACTGACCTGACCGGGCAGAGGCGCTTTCAGCAGGGCGATCAGCAGCGTACTGCCCACCATGATCCCCGCCGCCAGCCACACCATTCCCGACAGGCCAGCTGAGGCGATCAGCTGGCCGCCGACAAACGCCCCGGTGCCGATGGCGGCATTAAAAATGGCCACATAAATGGCTGACGCCGGCTGGGCGACAGCGCCCGCGCTGCGCAGCAGCCAGGTCTGTAAGCCGACGAACACAATCGCGATGCCGGCGCCCCACAGGGCTAACAGTAGCCCGCTAAAACAGAACGGCAGTGGCGCAAGACGGGCGGCGCCAAGGAGCGCCAGCGCGCCCCCGCTCAGCAGCAGCGCAGCGAAAATCAGCCCCTTCAGATGACGATCGATCAGCTTACCCGCGATAACGTTACCCAGCAGCCCGGAAACCCCTGACAGCAGCAGCAGGCCGGAGAGAGCGGTCGCCGGGACTCCCTGCAGATTTATCAGCAGTGGTTCAATGTAGGTGAAGGCGGCAAAGTGAGCGGTAATGATGCAGGCCGTGGCGCCATACAGGCCACCGAGCAGCGGATTGCGGAAGATATCGCGATAAACACGCAGCCTGACGGGGGCAGGGGCGGCCAGCGGGGGCAGCGTCGAGCACAGCACCGCAGCGGCGGCTAGTGACAGCAAGGCCATCGACATAAACGCGAGTCGCCAGCCCGCCAGGGTGGCGATAAAGCTCGCCAGCGGCACCCCCACTACGCTTGCCGCTGACACGCCGCCAAAAATGATCGCCGTGGCCAGCCCCAGCCGGTGCGGCGGCACCAGCTGCGCGGCGACAATGCCAATTAAGGCCCAGAAGGCGCCATGCGCCAGGGCGCCAATCATGCGGGCGCTCATCAGGGCGAACATCGAATAAGACCGGGTTGCGGCGAGGCAGGAAAGCGCGAGGATCAGCATCAGCCCGACCAGCAGCGCCTTGCGGGAAATACGCGTCGGCATTGCGCCGGAAAGCAGAGCCGCCAGGGCGCCTACCCAGCCATAGGCGGTGACGGCGAGGCCCACGCCGGATTCCGTCTGGTGAAAATCCGCCGCCAGGGCGCTGAGCATGCCCACCGGCGCCAGTTCGCTGGTGACGATCGAAAAGGCGCAGATCCCGAGCGCAACGACGGCAATCCAGACGCGCGCCGGCGCCGGGTGGAGGGGTAAAGCAATCTCTTTCATATCAGGCGTATCCTTAGGAAAGGAGCGTTCCGCGCGGTGCACGGACGTTCAGGTGAGGAGAGCACAGGCGATCGGATGGCCTGGTTGTCTCCGCGAATGGCGTGCAGTATCATCCCTGCGAAACTGATAAAAAAGAGCGGAAAACGGAGAGCCGTTTTCCATACATGGAAAATAGATGACCGCAGAATTCCACTGGGATGATGCTCGCATATTCCTCGCCATCGCCCGGGCGGGAACGCTGAGCGGCGCCGCCGACAAGATGAACATGGGGATTGCCACGGTCTCCCGCCGGCTGGATCGGCTGGAGCAGGCGTTGAACGTTCCGCTCTTCAGCCGCCATCAGAGCGGCTACCGCCTGACCGACGATGGCGAAGCCCTGCTCGCGCGGGCGGAGGCGCTGGAATACGCTGGCCTGGCGTTCGGCGAAGCGGCGCAACTGCAGGGGCATGTCGCCGGGGTTGTCCGTCTGGCCACCTCGGATAACCTGGCCACGCATTTTATTCTGCCCTCCCTGAAAGGGCTCCTGGACCATTATCCCGAGCTGCGGGTGGAGGTGCTGAGCGGCGTGCAGCCGGTGAACCTGCACCGTCGGGATGCCGATCTGGCGATCCGCATGGTCAAGCCTGAGGCCGGGCATCTGACGTTAAAGCGGCTGGGGACGGTGGGGTTTGGCGTCTATGGCGCCGCCGACTGTCTGGCCGGGGCGGACGGCCTGTCGCTGAGCGAGGCGGACTTTGTGGGGTGGCCGGAAACTCACCAGCACCTGCCGGCCGCCCAATGGATCACGCGCACCCTGCGCGGCCGGCCGTGTAAAGTCGAAGCCAATACGCTCGTGGCCCAGGTTTCCGCAGTATCCGCGGGCCTCGGATTGGGCGTCCTGCCGCACTTTATGGCGCGGGCCAGCGGCCTGCAGTGCCTGCAGCCGGAGATCGGCGCGGATCAGACCCTCTGGCTGGTGATGCATTCTGACCTGGCCGGATCCAGACGCGTGCGGGTTCTCGCCGACCATCTCATCGCTCTCTTTGCGGACCATCAAGATCGGCTGGCGATGCCCTGATGGGGCGCGGCTTGGGCGTGTATCGATAAGACTGCCCGAGGCTGACGAGTCACGATTTTTTCCGCGCCAGCTAACAGTGATACTCGCCGCGCAATATTCGGCCCAATGCTGCCCCGCAGTCGAAAATACTGCAGAGTGAGAGGATATCCCCGTCCGGCAAAATAATTTTGTGTTGTTGCCAGCGCGGCATTGTTGCGCTCCCCCAGAAATGCCTGTCGATGTTAGGGTGAGACGTTTATCACCACAGGAGAACGCAAATGATTGTCAGGACCTGGCACGGCTGTGTGCCATTGCAACATGCTGAGGGGTTTGCCCGCCATCTCGAGCGGACCGGCGTGGAACACGCTCAGAGCATCGCCGGCAACCGGGGGGCGCTGGTGCGCCAGGAAAACCAGGGCGAATGGGCGCATTTCTTTCTTGCCACCTACTGGCAGGATCTCGCGGCGGTCAAAGCCTTCGCTGGCGAAGACTATCACGTCGCGGTCACCTATCCGGACGACGACGCATTCGAACTCCTCTCCGACCCCTATGTGTTTCAGCATGAAGTCGAGGCCGTGTCGCCGCTGTAGGCTGATGACCGGGCAGGTGGAAGATTGGCCAGCAGCAGGCGGTTGCTGGCTGCGCGAGAGCGACGTCTACCTTGTATGGGCAGCCAGCCGCCGCTGGGTGAACGTGGCATGATGGGAACACTCAGCGCGTGAGGGCCGCGACAATGGAGGCTTCCATTTTCTCCGGCGTCGTGAACGGCGCAAAACGCGTGAGGGGTGTGCCGTCGCGACCGATGAGGAACTTGGTGAAATTCCACTTGATCCGTCCGCCGAGCACGCCGGGCAACGCTTGTTTCAGATAACGAAACAGCGGGTGTGCGGCGGGGCCGTTGACGTCCACTTTCTCAAACATCGGGAAGCTCACGCCGTAGTTAACGTGACAAGTCTGCTCGATTTCATCCGCACCGCCGGGTTCCTGCTTACCAAACTGGTTGCACGGGAAACCAAGCACTACCAGCCCCTGAGCCGCGTACTTTTTGTAGAGCGCTTCCAGGCCAGCGTATTGCGGTGTGAAGCCACAATGGCTGGCCGTATTCACCACCAGAACCACCTTGCCAGCATAGTCAGCCATGGAGAGGGGCTGGCCGCGCAGGCGGGTAGCCGTCAATTGATAAAAAGGGGTCATAGCAGGCTCCTGAGAGTAGAAACAGTTCAACGCTGACGATCGCGCGAATGTTTGAAGCAGATTAGGCAGTTATGATACACAGGGTTAGGGATTTGTACCTGGAGTGTTAAAAAAACGCCAGATGTCATAGAGAAAATCGCGAACAGGAACGGCTGAAAATGATGAAATATGTCTTATCGCTGGTGGTGGTGGCGATACTCGCAGGATGTACCAGCACGCCAAACTTGCCGCCTCGGGATACCATTGTGGCGATGAAACCCACAGAGTCCGGTATTGTCGCCAGCTCAGCGAAATACAGTTACCGCTTTGTCCGTGACGGTGTGCCTCAGGAATATCAGCGTTATAAGACCTTTTATGAACGCTTTCACCAACAGGCTTCCGGCGTGCGGGTTAACTTTGTCGTGGAACAACATGAGGTGACGGCGGAATATCTGGTGGTGATGGATCAGCGCAAACTGGATGCCGGGCAGCATAGCGAGCTGGTGAATCAGTATCATGCGGTGCAAATTGATAACGATCGCCTCGGGGTGTTGTTTAAAGCGACAGGATTTTGGACTGCATCGGACGCGTCAGATCTGGCCGCCGCCTACCAGTTAGCGCACCCCGTTGTGGTATCAATCAATGATAAGACCAAAACGATTAGCTCGCTTGGCGCCGTTGCCCTGGCCCCGTTGTTTCCGTTTTACATGATGTATGGATGTGCCACCGGGCCTTGTGTCTGAGGAAAACAGCCAGCAAGTCACTCGACTCACTGGCTGAGTATTTAATTAAGCTTCACTTTTAGATGACTGCTTGTGAAACAGTTCGCGGAATACCGGGTAGATATCCTCCTGGTCGCGAATATGCTGCATGGCGAAATTATCAAAGGTCGCCTGCAGGTGTTCATACTCGCGCCACAGGGTCTGATGCGCCCGGCGGGTAATTTCGATATAGCTGTAATAACGCACCACCGGCAGAATTTTCTTCGCCAGCAGTTCGTGGCACAGCGGGGAGTCATCGGCCCAGTTGTCGCCATCCGACGCCTGGGCGGCGTAGATGTTCCACTGCGCCGGATCATAGCGGGCCTGCACTACTTCATCCATCAGCTTCAGGGCGCTGGAGACAATGGTGCCGCCGGTTTCCTGAGAATAGAAGAATTCGTGCTCATCCACCTCTTTTGCCTGGGTATGGTGGCGGATATAGACCACGTCGACGTTTTTATAAGTCCGGCTGAGGAACAGATACAGCAGGATATAAAAGCGCTTGGCCATGTCTTTGGTGGCCTGGTCCATCGAGCCTGAGACGTCCATCAGACAGAACATCACCGCCTGGCTGGAAGGCTCCGGCCGTTTTTCGTAATTTTTGTAGCGTAAGTCAAAGGTGTCGATAAACGGCACCCGCTCGATTTTAGCCCGCAGTTCGGCAATCTCTTTGCGCAGGCGCTCCTCCTCCAGCAGCTGCACCGGTTCGCTGCGGCTGATGGCTTCCAGATCCTCCTCCAGGGCGCGCAGTTCACGACGCTTGCCGGCGGTCATCGCCGTACGGCGGGCCAGCGAGTTCTGCAGTGAACGTACCACGCTGATGTTGGCTGGCACCCCATTGGAGGTAAAACCCGCGCGATGGGTTTTAAACTCGTTCAGCTGCCGGTGCTGGTTTTTCTTCAGGTTCGGCAGGGCCAGATCTTCAAATAACAGATCCAGGTATTCATCTTTCGAGATCTGGAAGACAAACTCATCCTTTCCTTCACCATCGGCGCTGGCTTGCCCCTGACCGCTACCGCCACCGCCGCCACCGCCCTGCGGGCGCTCAATGCGGTCGTTTTGCACAAAATGGTCGTTGCCCGGGTGGACGCGGTTGCGCAGGCCGCCGCGACCCTGATGAAACATCGGCTCGTTGATATCGTCCGTCGGGATCGAGACGGATTCTCCGCTCTCAATATCGGTCACCGAGCGCTTGTTGATGGCCTCGGAGATCGACTGTTTAATCTGCGCCTTATAACGGCGCAAAAAGCGCTGGCGGTTGACGGCGCTTTTGTTTTTCCCGTTCAGGCGTCGGTCTATGAACCAGGTCATATGCCCTCCTGTACTGCATTAGCCAACTTTACTTATCATCATTCAGCTGCAGTTGACCCGGCGGCGTGCCGCCGGGTTGGACGCATCAGGACGATTTACGAACCCGCAGGTACCACTCGCACAGCAGGCGAACCTGTTTGCGGGTGTAGCCTTTCTCCATCATGCGGTCGACAAAGTCGTCATGTTTTTTCTGCTCATCGGTTGAGGTTTTGGCATTAAACGAAATGACCGGCAACAGCTCTTCGGTATTGGAGAACATTTTCTTCTCAATAACCGTGCGCAGTTTCTCATAGCTGGTCCAGTTCGGATTACGTCCGCTGTTGTTGGCTCTGGCACGCAGCACAAAGTTGACGATTTCGTTACGGAAGTCTTTCGGGTTGCTAATCCCGGCTGGCTTCTCAATTTTCTCCAGCTCGGCATTCAACGATTCACGGTCAAACAGCTGCCCGGTGTCCGGATCGCGGTATTCCTGATCCTGGATCCAGAAGTCAGCGTAGGTGACATAGCGATCGAAAATGTTCTGCCCATACTCGGAGTAGGATTCCAGATAAGCGGTCTGGATCTCTTTGCCGATAAACTCGGCGTATTTCGGGATCAGATAGCCTTTGAGGAATTCCAGATAGCGCTCGGCCTGCTCCTGTGGGAACTGTTCGCGCTCAATCTGCTGCTCCAGCACATAGAACAGATGCACCGGGTTAGCGGCCACCTCGACGTGGTCGAAGTTAAATACCCGAGACAGGATCTTAAAGGCAAAGCGGGTGGAGAGCCCGTTCATCCCTTCATCAACCCCGGCGTAATCGCGATACTCCTGATAGGACTTCGCTTTCGGGTCGGTATCTTTCAGACTTTCGCCGTCATAGACCCGCATCTTCGAGTAGATGCTCGAGTTTTCCGGCTCTTTAAGGCGCGACAGAATCGAAAAGCGCGCCAGGGTTTCCAGGGTGCCCGGGGCGCAGGGCGCATGGGTCAGCTCACTGTTGTTGAGCAGTTTTTCATAGATGCGGATCTCTTCGGAGATACGCAGGCAATAAGGCACCTTGACGATATAGACGCGGTCGAGGAAGGCCTCATTGTTCTTGTTATTACGGAAGGTCACCCATTCCGACTCGTTGGAGTGAGCAAGGATGATCCCGTTAAACGGCAGGGCGGAGATCCCTTCGGTGCCGTTATAGTTACCTTCCTGGGTGGCGGTCAGCAGCGGATGCAGCACCTTAATCGGCGCTTTAAACATCTCGACGAACTCCATAATCCCCTGGTTGGCGCGGCACAGCGCACCGGAGTAGCCGTAGGCGTCCGGGTCGTTCTGCGCATAGTGTTCCAGCTTACGGATATCCACCTTACCGACCAGCGCTGAAATATCCTGGTTGTTTTCATCACCCGGTTCGGTTTTGGCGATGGCAACCTGCTCGAGAATCGATGGCCAGACTTTAACCACGCGGAATTTAGTGATATCGCCGCCAAACTCGTGCAGGCGCTTGGCCGCCCACGGCGACATAATGGTGCCGAGATAGCGGGTCGGGATGCCATACTCTTTCTGGAGGATCTGCGCATCTTCCTGCGGATTGAACAGGCACAGCGGGTGATCGTTGACCGGACTGCGTTCGCCGTTGGCGCTCAGCACATAGATGGGCACGCGCTGCATCAGCGCTTTCAGCCGTTCAGCCAGCGACGATTTACCACCGCCCACCGGCCCCAGCAGATAGAGGATCTGTTTCTTCTCTTCCAGCCCCTGGGCGGCATGCTTGAGGTAGGAAACGATCTGCTCAATGGCGTCTTCCATACCGTAAAACTCTTCAAATGCCGGATAGCGTGCGATAACCCGGTTTGAAAAGAGACGGGATAGCCGCGGCTCGAGAGCCGTATCAACCATGACGGGTTCACCAATGGCCATCAACAGACGTTCTGCCGCATTGGCATAGGCACTGCGATCTTGCCGGCAGATGGTAAGAAACTCCTGCAGTGTGAACTCTTCGTCCTTGGCAGCTTCGTAGCGCTGGCGATAGTGATCGAATATATTCATGGCATGCCGTCCTTTCGTTTTTTAGCACAGGTTGAGAGCCGTTCATATGAATAGTGGGGGCCCCCGGAAGACATAAGCTGAACATCGCTCTCCTGGTATCCAGCAACCCTTATGCCAGGTTGCGGGTGGGGTAGCGTGAATGTGCCCGGCAATTACACCTTCTAAATTTAAGCGTAGATGCATTTAGAAATCTTGCATGGCGCAGAAAATCAATTTCAATGACATATCAATAACTCATCCTGAACATGGCGCTTTTTGATTCGTTGGGACGCAAAGTTGTCATCGGGCTGTCACCGGATGGTAAGAGAAGGGTGGCAAAGTGAACGATTTGTGTCATATCGGGTAAAGAATTTGAGGCATGAGACCTACGACGGTACACTGCACGGGCTGATTATTTGACAACGGGAATATGGATTGTGACTAAAATCAAACTTCTGGCACTCGGCGTGCTGATAGCGACGTCCGCCAGCGCGGCGCATGCCGACGGGAAGTTCACTCTTGGGGCTGGCGTAGGGGTCGTTGAGCATCCGTATAAGCAATATGATGCGGATGTCTATCCGGTGCCGGTCATTAGTTATGAGAGCGAAAACTTCTGGTTCCACGGTCTGGGCGGGGGTTACTACCTGTGGAATGACACCAACGATAAACTGTCGATTACGGCCTACTGGTCGCCAATGTACTTCAAGCCGGGCGACAGCGACAGCGAGCAGATGCGTCGACTGGATAAACGTAAATCGACCGTGATGGCCGGTCTTTCTTATGTCCACAACACGCCCTATGGCTTCCTGCGCACGACGATTGCCGGCGATACGCTGGATAACAGCAACGGTATTAACTGGGATCTCGCCTGGCTGTACCGTTACACCAACGGTAACCTGACGCTGACGCCGGGTATTGGCGTGGAGTGGAACAGCGACAATCAGAACGAATACTACTATGGTGTCTCCCGGCACGAGTCGCGCCGCAGCGGCATGCGCAGCTATGACCCGGACAGTAGCTGGAACCCGTATCTGGAACTGTCGGCTAACTATCGCTTCCTTGGTGACTGGAGCGTTTACGGCGTGGCGCGCTACACGCGTCTGTCGGATGAAATTACCGACAGTCCGATGGTGGATAAATCCTGGAGCGGTCTGATCTCCACCGGGATCACCTACACCTTCTGATTGTGCATTCTTACAGTGCGCTTCATGCAGCAAAACAGGGCCTTGCGCCCTGTTTTGCTTTATGGTGGTGCATACGGTTAAGGAGGAGAAGATGGTGAAAAAAACAGTACGCTTCGGCGAGCAGGCGGCAGTGCCGGCCATCGGGCTGGGCACCTGGTATATGGGCGAACATGCGGCGCAGCGTCAGCAGGAAGTGGCTGCACTGCGGGCGGGCATCGACCATGGACTGACGGTGATCGATACGGCGGAAATGTACGCCGACGGCGGGGCGGAGGAAGTGGTGGGCCAGGCGATCCGCGGTCTGCGCGACCGGGTAGTGCTGGTCTCCAAAGTCTATCCCTGGCATGCCGGCAAAGCGGCGATGCACCGCGCCTGTGAAAACAGCCTGCGCCGGCTGCAGACCGACTATCTGGACATGTATCTCCTGCACTGGCGCGGGGATATCCCGCTGCAGGAGACGGTTGAGGCGATGGAGAAGCTGGTGGCCGAGGGCAAGATCCGCCGCTGGGGCGTCTCTAATCTGGACACCGAGGATATGCAGGCGCTGTGGCGGACGGCGGATGGCGAGCACTGTGCAACCAACCAGGTGCTCTACCATCTCGCATCGCGGGGCATTGAATACGATCTCCTGCCCTGGTGCCAGCAGCACAGTCTGCCGGTGATGGCCTACTGCCCGCTGGCGCAGGCTGGGCGCTTACGCGATGGACTTTTTCAGCATAGCGATATCATTAATATGGCTAACGCGCGGGGGATTACGGTAGCGCAACTGCTGCTCGCTTGGGTGATTCGTCATCCGGGAGTGCTGGCGATCCCGAAAGCGGCCAGTATTGAGCATGTGGTGCAGAATGCCGCAGCGCTCGACATCGTCCTTAGTGGGGAAGAGCTCGCGCAGCTGGACCGCCTCTATCCGCCGCCGCAGCGAAAAACCCGGCTGGATATGGTTTAACCCATCGTTCACGGCAAAGAAAAACAAAAGCCCCGTTACCAACGGGGCTTTTGCTATTAGCGTTTTTTCACGCTGATGGTTTGCGCCAGGCGAGAGGGCGTCTCTTCGCTGGCTTTCTGCGGCTGGGTTACGCAGCAGGTTTCGACGCAAACGAAGGTTTTGTAGCCATCGTCCGGCATATCGCCCATGCTGACGGACAGCGCCGGGCCCGGGTTCCAGGCCACCACATTGTGCTGATGATGATGCACCACGTCGATAGTGCGGTTTAGCGCGTCGTCATGGATCACGCTGCAGCTGTCGGCGTTGAGATAGACGCGATCGGTGCGGTCCGGGAAGGTCTGCACGCCGTTGCTCAGAACGCCTTCTTCGGCATTGTTCACTTTATCGATATAGCGCTCGCCAAGACCGCTCACCTTCACCGCCGCGATATCGCCGACGTTGAAATAGCTGTGCAGGGCAGAGGTGGTCTCGAATTCACCGTGGGCTTCCAGCTCGATTTCACAGGTCTTGCCCAGCTTAAAGCGGGCATAGAGGGTGAACTCGTGCGGCCAGAGCTTCATGGTTTCAGCGCTGTGCTGGAGCGCAAAGGTCAACATTACGCCGCTGTCGTCTTCGTCATGACCTTCCAGGGTCCATGGCAGATTGCGGGCAAAGCCGTGCGACGGCAGACCTTGCTGCGCAGAAGGACCAAACCAGGGCCAGCAAATCGGCACGCCGCCGCGCAGGGCGACGCCCTGTTTAAACGGGGTGTTGTTGCTCAGCCACAGAACTTCTTCTTCACCGGCGGGTTTCCAGGAGAGCAGGTGCGCCCCCTGCAGCGCCACAGAGGCTTTCACCTGCGGATGGTCGATGACAATCAGCTCCAGGTCGTCCAGCTGGCGACGGGAGATCACGGGAGAAATGGTTTCATTCACCGGGAGAGCAAAAATTTTATTTATCATTGTGCAATCCTATCTCTGCAGACAAAAAAAAGAGCGACCGAAGTCGCTCTTACAGATTACTTTTTCATCTCAACTTATTTGGAGATGTGGGCAATCAGATCCAGAACTTTGTTGGAGTAGCCGGTTTCGTTGTCGTACCAGGAAACCAGTTTCACGAAGTTGTCGTTCAGTGCGATACCCGCTTTAGCATCGAACACGGAAGTGCAAACTTCGCCGTTGAAGTCGGTAGAAACAACGTCGTCTTCGGTGTAACCCAGAACGCCTTTCATAGCGCCTTCAGAAGCGGCTTTGATGGCTTTCTTGATTTCTTCGTAGGACGCTGCTTTTTCCAGACGAACGGTCAGGTCAACAACAGATACGTTCGGAGTTGGAACGCGGAACGCCATACCGGTCAGTTTGCCGTTCAGTTCTGGCAGTACTTTACCTACTGCTTTAGCAGCGCCGGTAGAGGACGGGATGATGTTTTGAGCTGCGCCGCGGCCGCCGCGCCAGTCTTTGTGAGACGGGCCATCAACGGTTTTCTGAGTAGCGGTGGTAGCGTGGACGGTGGTCATCAGGCCTTCAACGATACCGAAGTTGTCGTTGATAACTTTAGCCAGCGGCGCCAGGCAGTTGGTGGTGCAGGAAGCGTTGGAAACGATGTCCTGGCCAGCGTAAGCGTCGAAGTTAGCGCCGCGAACGAACATCGGAGTGTTGTCTTTGGACGGGCCAGTCAGAACGACTTTTTTCGCGCCAGCGGTGATGTGTTTACGAGCGGTTTCGTCGGTCAGGAAGATACCGGTTGCTTCAGCAACAACGTCAACACCAACTTCGTCCCACTTCAGGTTAGCCGGGTCACGTTCAGCGGTAACACGGATTTTTTTACCGTTAACGACCAGATGACCGTCTTTCACTTCAACGGTACCGTCGAAACGACCGTGAGTGGAGTCATACTTCAGCATGTAAGCCATGTACTCTGCGTCTAACAGGTCGTTGATTGCAACGATCTCGATGTCAGAACGTTTCTGAGCAGCACGGAAAACAATGCGACCGATACGGCCAAAACCGTTGATACCTACTTTGATAGTCATATATTCCACCAGCTATTTGTTAGTGAATAAAAGGTTGCCTGTAAAATTACAAAAACCTTACGCAGCGTCAAGCGGAATCGTGTCAATCATTGCGACAAATCAATCCTGAGCAGACCTTTGCGCGATTGATTTGCCTCACTTTCCCTTTGAGCCCAATTCCATATGGGGGCTGCGCGCGGAATTTTAAAGGGCATTTAAGATAAAAACGTGATTTAAGTCACAATTATCTGGCTGCCTGTGGGCACCGGATAAGTTTAGAACAAAAGTGTACGCTTCATTGTTAATGTTTTGTTAGAATTGGAGCGAAAGTAGTCCATTGCAAAGCGAGATGTAAGCCCATGGCGAATAAACCCACCCCGGAAGAGCTGAAAAATGGCTTGAGCGAAATGCAGTTTTACGTGACGCAGCATCATGGCACCGAACCGCCTTTCACCGGACGGCTGTTGCACAACAAGAAAAATGGCGTGTACCACTGCCTGGTGTGCGATGCGCCGCTGTTTAACTCCCAGACTAAATACGACTCCGGCTGCGGCTGGCCGAGCTTCTACGAGCCGGTAAGCGCGGAGGCCATTCGCTATCTGACCGACAATTCGCACGGCATGCAGCGCATTGAGATCCGTTGCGGAAACTGTGATGCCCATCTCGGCCACGTGTTTCCGGATGGTCCGCAGCCGACCGGCGAGCGCTATTGTGTCAACTCGGCATCGCTGAGCTTCACCGATGAGCAAAATGGCGAGCAAATCAAGGGTTGAAGAAACGATTCAGCAAATTATTCCAGGCGGAGGTGAGCGGAAGATGGATATTGAGCAAATTATCGACAGTATGACGCCGGAAGTGTATCAGCGTCTGGCGACGGCGGTAGAGCTGGGAAAATGGCCGGATGGCGTCGCGCTGACGCCGGAGCAGAAGGAAAATAGCCTGCAGCTGGTGATGCTCTGGCAGGCACGGTATAACACCGACGCCCAGCACATGACCATCGACACCAGCGGGCAGATGGTAATGAAGAGCAAACAGCAGCTGAAAGAGGATTTTGGCATCGTGCCGAAGCCGATCGCCACCGTTAAACTGCAATAAACCGCCGGCCGGCGGTGAGACGTTCCGGCGTCGGGTAACCGCGCGCCGGATGGCGTCATGTCGAATGACCGCGTCCGGCGGTCAGCCGCTTCGCTTACTTTTTGTTCATCATCGCTTTCAGATCGGCAAACGGGTTGTAGGTGGCCTCGCCGACGCTCTTTTGCGCATCTTCCCCTGCCACCACCGTGGAGCCATACTGATCGGCTTCGGTGTACTTGGAATGTTCGTGATCGTGACAGTACAGGCACAACATCTCCCAGTTGCTGCCATCTTCCGGGTTATTGGAGTGGTCGTGATCGATGTGGTGCACCGTCAGCTCGCGCAGATTGGAGTAGACAAACTCCCGTGAGCAGCGTCCGCACACCCAGGGAAAAAGCTTGAGCGCCTTTTCGCGGTAACCCACTTCCAGACGTGCGTAATTTTTGGGGATATAGGCCATGGCCCCCTGCCTCCTGTCAAACGGTTAAGCTGCGCCAACCCCTGGCGCAGCGGATAACAGGCATCATAACCTATCCCGGGCGGCGTGATATACCTGCATTGCAGGCGATGCTGCCTGCGTCACGCCTCCCGGTGCCGACGATGCGGCGGAACAGCCATGATTAGTGTTTGATCCCCAGCGATTCCGCCAGCTGACGGGCCAGCTGATTCTGGTCATCGGCGCCATATTCCCAGAACATGGCCCCGGCGAGGCCCTTCGCCTTGATATAGTCCGCCTTAATGGCTACCGAGCGCGGGTTCTCATAGGAGAGGGCGAACAGCGGCTTGCCCTCCGCGGACTGCACCGACAGCCACGGAACCTTCGCCTCATCGTCCCAGTGCTCGGTAAAACGCTTTTGCGGATCGTTGAGCAGTTTGCCCACGATATCATTGTATTTCACGTAGGTGTCTTTGCTCAGGTCATAGCCCAGCGAGGCAAACAGCGCGATCTGTTGTGGCCCAAAATAGGGCTGGGTGACCGGATTGTTTTGCGCATCCGGTTTCGTCCAGTCAATCCCCGGCTCGACCGCCCGTTTCGGTACCCGGCCATAAAAACCAATCCCGAGGTTCATCTGGCTGGGTTTAAGCCCGGCGGCCAGGTAATTGTTGACCACAAAATCGGCGCTGTATTTATCCGCTGCGGCGACCGTCGGCCAGTGGCTGGAGTCATACAGATTCGAGTTGAAGTACTGCGTGCCGTAGGCCATGTCGTAGGTCATCAGGTTGATGTAGTTCAGCACCGGGGCCACCGCTTTGACGTCCACCCAGCTTTTCGGGCTCTCGGCATTGGCGCCCACGGCGATAGTCACCAGCTTTTGCTCACCGACTGCCTCACGCAGCGATTTCAGCAGGGCAGTGAAGTTGTCGCGGTCAGCCGGCTGGCTGGCCACCAGTCCCCAGGCGCCGTTGACCGGAAACTCCCAGTCGAGGTCAATGCCGTCCAGACCATATTGCTGGATGATTTTCTGCGCGGAACGAATAAAGACGGCGCGACTTTCTGCGGTCGCCGCCGCGCCGGAGAAACCACGCGCGCCCCAGCCGCCGACCGACAGCAGGACTTTGAGGTCCGGATTCTGTTTACGCAGGGCGGGGAGCTTTTGCAGATCCGCCTGCACCTTCGGCGACAGCCAGATCTCGTGCAGATGAGCAGGATCCTTCAGGGCCGCATTGGTCTCGTCTTTTTCATCGTTATAGATAAGGCCAAACGAGTAGTTGAGATGGGTGATCTGCCGGACGTCCAGCTTATCGATATCACCGCCCGGCCCGGCGGTGACGTCGCCGCCGCCGTTAAAATAGCCGACGGACATCAGCGGTTGGGCAGAGAGCGCGGAAGCGCAAAGCAAGGACAAAGCTGCCAGCAAGGGCAAACGTTTCATAGTGGTTCCTCTTTGACATAAAAATAACCACGCCACGGAAATGGCGTGGCGAAAAAACAGCCTTGCCAGACTAGCAGCAATAACCTGTTGAAACTGCGAGAGAGTTCAATTTATGGACAATAGCGAGGCGGCAGAAGAAGACCCGGCGCGAGGGCGCCGGGGGGGAGGGATCAGGCCTGAGTTTCCCGCCAGTCGTCGAGGGTATAGAGCGTGGCGCCCGCGGCGGCCATCTCCATAAACGCCTGGCTGCTGTCCTGCGGCTGCAGATTTACGCCGCGACAGCCGTCGGTGATGACGTTGACCGCGTAGCCCAGCGCCAGGGCATCCAGCACGGTGAACTTAACGCAGTAATCGGTGGCGAGGCCGAGAACGGTCAGCTCCACGATCGCCTGACCACGCAGCCAGCCGTCCAGTTCGGTTTTCTGCCGGTGACCGTTGTCAAAGAAAGCGCTATAGCTGTCGATGATCCGGTTTTGCCCTTTGTGGAACACAGCGGCGATCGCCTGCTGCTTGAGCAGCGGATGCAGCGCCGCGCCTTCGCTGTGCTGCACGCAGTGATCCGGCCAGAAAGTTTGCGCCAGGCCGTCCAGCTCGCCCTCGGTGTAGGGTTCCACCTGGTGCTGGCTGGCGAAACTGCCGTGATCCGCCGGATGCCAGTCCTGGCTGGCGACGATGGGCTCGCCGCGCGCCAGGCTCCAGTCGATAAGCGCATTGGCTACGTCGACGGTACTGTCGCCTTCAGGAACCGCCAGCGCGCCGCCGGCGCAAAAGTCGTTCTGCAAATCAACCAGTAACAGCGCTCGATGTGCCATACGTCCTCCTTAAGCCTCGTCGGGGGTGAGTTCGCCACGCAGATTTTGCTGCATCGCCGCGCGAATGGCGTCAACGTCCAGCTGCTGGCTAAGCAGATAGTGTAGCTTGGTCAGCGTCGCTTCCACTGTCATATCGAAACCACTGATGACCCCCGCCTGGGCGAGGGCGTTGCCGGTGGCATAGCCGCCCATGTTCACCTTTCCGGACATGCACTGCGTCAGATTGACCACCACAATACCGCGCTGGCTGGCTTCCGCCAGCACCTGAATAAACTCGCCATTCTGTGGGGCATTGCCGACGCCATAGGAGCGGAGGATCAGCGCTTTCACCGGTTGGCGCAGAAAATTGCGCACCACGTCGGCGGAGATGCCGGGGTAAATCGTCACCACGCCAATCGGCTGCGGAGTGATGGGGTGCACGATAAGCTCTCCGCTGCCCTGCGGCGCCGGCGGAGTACCGAGACGGCGAATATGGATCCCGGCCTCCAGCAGCGGGGCAAGGTTTGGCGAGGCGAAAGCGTCGAAGCCGTCGGCATGGGCTTTGGTGGTGCGGTTGCCGCGGAACAGTCGATTGTTGAAGAACAGCGCCACTTCGTTAATCGGATAGTTGGCGGCGACGTACAGGGCGTTGAGCAGGTTAATCTGACCATCGGAACGCAGCTCGGCCAGCGGAATTTGTGACCCTGTCACAATGACCGGCTTGCCAAGGTTTTCCAGCATGAACGACAGCGCCGAGGCGGTAAACGCCATGGTGTCGGTTCCGTGGAGGATCACAAAGCCATCATACTCCTCATAATGGCTGCGGATATCGTCGGCGATGTGCTGCCAGTCCTCGGGGGTCATATCGGATGAATCCATCAGCGGATGGTATTCATGGATCGTGAAGTCCGGCATCTCCGGACGATGGAACTCCGGCATCAGCGCCAGCTGACGCTGCAGATGGCCGGAAACGGGTACATAGCCGTGTTCAGAGCGCTGCATACCGATGGTCCCACCGGTGTAGGCAACGTAAATCGATTTTTTTTGCATAGCATCGCTTAGGTTGGTCGTAGACAGGCGCAGTATAAAGAGACGCAGGAAAAAATACAGCGTCGGTCGCGGGCTTTGTGGCAGTGTTGGCAGGAGAGGGAAAAAGGCTGCCCCGGGAGACGGGGCAGCTGCTGCGTATTAACGGATGTTAGCGCAGGTCAGGCAGAAGGCATAGCGATTCTGCGGGTCGTTAAACGCCGCCAGCTTGTCGCTCTCCGCTTTCACCGTCTCGGCCGCCGCGGCGACCGGCGCAGGCAGCCAGGCCTGAATGGCCGCCGGCAGCGAGGCGCGTACCGAGCCGGTCAGGCTGTCCAGCACCATCGAGAAGAAGGTCGGCTCTTCCTGATAGTAGTTGAGGTGCCAGGTTTTCAGCTTCGCCAGCTCGGCGGCTTTGGCCACCGCGTCGTCGAAGTCGCCGAGGCTGTCGACCAGGCCGTTGGCTTTGGCATCTTCCCCGGTCCAGACGTGGCCCTGGGCAATCTGATCGATTTTCTCCGGCGTGCTCTTGCGGGCGTTAGCCACCAGGGTGATAAAGCGCTGATAGCCATTCTCAATGCTCAACTGCATCAGCTGCTGCACTTCCGGCGGCAGCGCTTTGGTGCTGGAGACATCCGCCAGCGGCGACGTGGAGACGCCGTCGGTGTGGACGCCAATCGACCCGAGGGTATTTTCCACGGTGTTGATCACCCCAAAGATGCCAATGGAGCCGGTGAGGGTGCTTGGGTTCGCCACGATGTAATCCGCTGGGGTGGAGATCCAGTAGCCGCCGGACGCCGCCATGCCGCCCATCGAGACCACTACCGGTTTACCGGCGGCTTTGGCTGCCGCCAGCTCTTCACGAATGATTTCCGAAGCGGTTACGCTGCCGCCCGGGCTGTTTACGCGCAGAACGATGGCCTTAATTTTCGGATCGAGGCGCGCATCGCGAATTTGCGCTGCGGTGGTGTCGCCGCCGACGTTGCCCGGGGTCTCTTCACCGTCCATGATGGCGCCGTTGGCGAAGATTACCGCGATGGCGGAACCCTGGTCAGACGGCGTCATCACGTTGTAGTCGTAATAGCTGATTGCCCGGTAATTGTTATCCGCTTTGCTCCAGCCAAACTGTTTGGTCAGCGCCTTTTCCACTTCCGTGGAGGTCGCCAGCTCATCCACCAGCTTATTGTCCAGCGCATATTTCGCCGTATCGCCGCCCACCTTACGCAGGCCATCGATAATGCCCTGGGCGCCCGGGAAGAGCTGCTGGGCGGTGATCTGGCGGTTGGCGGCAATGGTGTTGAGGTAGTTCTGCCACAGTTCGCCAATCCAGCGGCTATCCGCTTCGCGGGCGGCAGGGGACATATCATCGCGGATGAATGGCTCGACGGCGGATTTATAGGTGCCGACGCGGAAGACATGGGTGGAGACCTTCAGCTTATCCAGCAGCGATTTGTAATATAGCCCGTTGGTAGCGAAGCCGTGCAGGTCTACCTCGCCCTGCGGCGAGAGCCAGATTTTGTTGGCGAAGCTCGCCAGGTAGTACTGGCCCTGGCTGTAGCTGCTGCCGACGGCATACACCGGTTTGCCGCTATCGCGGAATTCGCGCAGCGCTTTGCCGATGTACTGCATGGATGGCTGGTCGCCGCCGACGAAGTTTTTCAAATCCAGCACAATACCGGTGATATTGCGGTCATCCTTCGCCTGGCGAATGGTCTGCACGATATCGAACAGGGAGTTCTCCTGCAGACGGTCCGAGCTGGCGCCAAACAGCTGGCGGCCAATCACGCCGAGCTTGCTGCTGGCGGATGGTTTATCCACCACCACGCCGGTAATATCCAGCAACAGCGCGCCGCGCGCGGCATGTTCGCTGGTGGTGCTGCTGAACTGGCTCCAGATGCCGATACACACCAGCACCAGCACCAGGAAGATCGCATTGAGGGCCAGTTTGCGAATAAAGTTGAGTATCCGCCACGTCCATTTAAAAAAGCTGGCAATCAGTCGCCAAAGGGTTCGCATGTCTTCTCCCTAACGTTATCTAAAAAGGGCAGGCCGCAGGGGCCGCCGCGTCTGGCTATCCTAAAGAGTGAGCCGTCGGTTGTCAGCAGGAATCACCGACCGCGCTGTAACAAAATCCTTGTGCATGTTAATTTTATGAAAAATGACATCACAGGAGTTATACAGATGGATGCTCTCGATCTACTGCTTAATCGCCGGAGCGCTTCCCGCCTGGCGGAACCTGCCCCGGCGGGCGAACAGCTGGAAAACATTCTGCGCGCCGGGCTGCGCGCCCCGGATCATGGCACCCTGCAGCCGTGGCGCTTCTTTATTATCGCCGATGACGGCCGCGAGCGCTTCAGCCAGTTGCTGGAAAAAGGGGCCAGAGAGGCCGGCCAGGATGAGAAGGGAATTGAGAAAGCCCGCAATGCGCCGTTCCGCGCGCCGCTGATTATTACCGTGGTCGCGCGCTGTGAAGACCACCCTAAGGTGCCGCGCTGGGAGCAGGAAATGTCCGCTGGCTGCGCGGTGATGGCGATGCAGATGGCGGCCCTGGCTCAGGGATTCAACGGTATCTGGCGCAGCGGAGCATTGACCGAGAGTCCGGTGGTGCGGGCCGGCTTCGAGTGCCGCGAACAGGATAAAATTGTCGGCTTCCTCTATCTGGGGACGCCGCAGCTAAAAGCCTCAACCACCATTGCCCTGCCGGATACCGCGCCGTTTGTGACGCGATTCTGAGTCCGCGTGTGTTATGCCGGGTGGCGGCTGGCGCCTTACCCGGCCAACGCATCCGGCTCTGATTGTCTGTAGGCCCGCGCAAGCGCAGCGCCGCCGGGCAAGGACAGCGGGCACAGAGCTGATTTTGTGCCGGGTGGCGGCTGTCGCCTTACCCGGCCTACGTTCGTACGACCTGTCGTTAATTTATTCACTTTTCTTGCTGAAACTGCCGGTGCTGACGGCCTCAAAATCGCTGAGACGTTCCCGGCAGGCCGGGGCAGCCCGCATGGATGCGGGCTGAGGGCCGTGTTTTGCAGGGACACTGCCTCGGCCCGACCCGAAGCCTGCAGGGATAAGTCGAAGGGACCGCGCAGCGGCGATTTTGCTGGCCGGAGCCCGGGGGTACAGGGGGCGGCGGCGACTGGCCGCCCCCTGTGCGCTCCCGGCGCCATGAGTGACATAACGCAGACGATTAACCGGGAGCGCAAACTACGCTGAAGCCATAGATAACATAAACAACCACACTGCAGTGCTTCCCCTCACCCTGGCCCTCTCCCGGAGGGAGAGGGAACCGTCCGGCTGGCCGCGCAAGCGCAGCGCCGCCGGGCGATGGCAGCAGGCTCGGAGCCGCATCTATGCCGGGTGGCGGCTGGCGCCTTACCCGGCCTACAACCCCTACCATTCGAATCAATCGCGGTTTTTGTAGCCCGGACAAGACGCGCCAGGCGCCGCATCCGGGAATGCAACGGCGATGACGTTACTTCTGCCTTTTCGCGAATTCATCTTTGGCTTTCTGCAACTGCTGCTGGAAGGCCGGGTTGGTGTGCAGCGTAGCGACCACCGCGGAGCCGACGATGCGCGCCGCATCGACATCGCTCTGCCAGTGATAGCCGCAGATCACCCGGCTCTCGCCGAGCTCATAGCCGCGCTTCAAAATTTCGTTTTGCCGCTGCGGGTTGATCTCCGCCAGCACCAGGGCGGTGGCCCAGCCGATAGAGGTATGCCCGGACGGGTAAGAGCCGTTTTTCGCCAGCTTGTCCTGTTCGGTGGTGTTGCAGGTGGAGACGCCATAGAACGCAAACGGGCGAATGCGCATGTATTTCTCTTTCGCGCTGCGGGTCGCCAGGTCGCCGGCGTCTTCAATCATATTGGTCAGCAGTTTGTGAAGCTGCGGCGCGTCTTTCTCGGTGATCGGCGAACCAAAGGCGCTGGAGAAGGCGTTGGCTACGCCGCCCGCGCTGAGGTTGGCATCCTCTGCCGCCAGCTTCCCGCGCTCGGTATTGCGCAGCAGACGTCCTTGCTCATACATCGCCTGATCGTTTAAAAATGCGATACTGCCCACCGCCGGCGGTGGTGGCAACAGCGCCAGGCTGTCGATGGCCTGGGCATTGGTCAGATAGTAGAGATCGGGCTTGGTGGTGACATCGTTCCCGGGGGGAACCAGAGCAAAGGCGTTAACGGAGAAGAAACTGGCCAGGCAAAGGGCAAGAACACGCTTTTTCATTAGAATTTCCTTACGTCATAATCATTCCAGAGAAGACAGTCCTGTGCTGTCACATTTCTGTCATCTTTAAGTAAAAGTGAAAATGGTCGGGAAAAAATTGCCGTGTCTCGCAAAAACGGCTTTTTGTCTGCTTAATGAGCAACCATACGCGATTTCAGACTGTCGTACTTACCACCCTGGCGTTTGGGCGCTAACATAGCGGGATTGCAATGACAGGAGATGTCCATGAGCGAGCAAGCCATTCGTTTAACGCAATACAGCCACGGAGCCGGTTGTGGTTGTAAAATTTCCCCGAAAGTGCTGGAAACTATCCTGCATAGCGAGCAGGCGAAGTTTGTCGACCCAAACCTGCTTGTCGGCAACGAAACCAGCGATGATGCCGCCGTTTACGATCTCGGTAATGGCACCTCGATCGTCAGCACCACCGATTTCTTTATGCCGATTGTCGATAACCCGTTCGACTTTGGCCGCATCGCCGCCACCAACGCCATCAGCGATATTTTCGCTATGGGCGGGAAACCGATTATGGCGATTGCCATCCTCGGCTGGCCGATCAACACCCTGGCGCCGGAAATCGCCCGCGAAGTGGTGGAGGGCGGGCGCTTTGCCTGCCAGCAGGCGGGGATCGCGCTGGCGGGCGGCCACTCCATTGACGCCCCGGAGCCGATCTTCGGTCTGGCGGTCACCGGCGTGGTGCCCACCGAGCGCATCAAGAAAAACAGCACCGCCCAGGCGGGTTGCAAACTGTATCTTACTAAACCGCTGGGGATCGGCGTACTGACCACTGCAGAGAAAAAATCGCTGCTCAAGCCAGAGCATCAAGGGTTAGCGACGGAGACCATGTGCCAGATGAACCTCGCCGGCGCCGCGTTTGCCGCCATCGACGGGGTGAAGGCGATGACCGACGTCACCGGCTTTGGCCTGCTCGGCCACCTCAGCGAGGTGTGCCGCGGGGCCGGCGTGCAGGCGCAGCTGCGCTATGCCGATATCCCAAAACTGCCGGGGGTGGAGGACTATATCGCCGCCGGCGCGGTGCCGGGCGGCACCGGGCGCAACTTTGCCAGCTACGGCCATCTCATGGGCGAGATGCCGACGGAGTGGCGGGATCTGCTGTGCGATCCGCAGACCTCCGGCGGTCTGCTGCTGGCGGTGACCCCGGAGGCGGAGGCGGAAGTTCAGGGCGCCGCGGCGGAGTTCGGCATTAAGCTGGCCGCCATCGGCGAGCTGGTGACCGCCCGCGGCGGGCGACCCATGATCGAGATCCGTTGATTCGATGCGGTTGTTTATTGCAGAAAAACCGAGTCTCGGTCGGGCTATCGCCGATGTGTTGCCTAAACCGCACCGCAAAGGCGATGGCTATATTGAGTGCGGCAACGGGCAGGTGGTCACCTGGTGTATCGGCCACCTGCTGGAGCAGGCGCAGCCGGACATCTACGACAGCCGCTATGCCCGGTGGAATCTCAACGATCTGCCGATTGTGCCGGAGAAATGGCAGCTGCAGCCAAAGCCCTCGGTCACCAAACAGCTGAATGTCATCAAGCGCCTGCTCGGCGACGCCGAGGAGGTTATCCACGCCGGCGACCCGGACAGAGAAGGGCAGCTGCTGGTGGACGAAGTACTCGACTACCTGCAGCTGGCGCCGGAGAAGCGTCAGCAGGTGCAGCGCTGTCTGATTAACGATCTCAACCCGCAGGCGGTGGAGCGGGCGATCAACCGTCTGCGCGCCAACAGCGAGTTCGTGCCGCTCTGCGTGTCGGCGCTGGCGCGGGCCCGCGCCGACTGGCTGTACGGCATCAATATGACCCGCGCCTACACCCTGCTGGGGCGCAACGCCGGCTATCAGGGGGTGCTCTCGGTGGGGCGGGTGCAGACCCCGGTACTTGGCCTGGTGGTCCGTCGCGATGAAGAGATTGAAAATTTCATCGCCAAAGATTTCTTCGACGTGAAGGCGCATATCGTCACGCCGCAGGAGGAGCGTTTTGTCGCCACCTGGGTGCCGAGCGAAGCCTGCGAACCTTACCAGGATGAAGAAGGGCGCCTGCTGCATCGTCCGCTGGCCGAGCATGTGGTTAAGCGCATCGAAGGCCAGCCGGCAATCGTGACCGGCTATAACGATAAGCGCGATTCCGAACCCGCGCCGCTGCCGTTCTCGCTGTCGGCGCTGCAGATTGAGGCGGCCAAACGTTTCGGCTTCAGCGCGCAGAACGTGCTGGATATCTGCCAGAAGCTGTACGAAACCCACAAACTCATCACCTATCCGCGTTCGGACAGCCGCTATCTGCCGGAAGAGCACTTCGCTGGCCGCCATGCGGTGTTGAATGCGATTGCCGTCCATGCGGCGGACCTGCTGCCGCAGCCGGTAGTGGATCCGGAGATCCGCAACCGCTGCTGGGATGATAAAAAGGTCGACGCGCACCATGCGATTATCCCAACCGCCCGCAGCAGCCAGGTGAAGCTCACCGATAACGAAGCGAAGGTGTACACCCTGATCGCCCGCCAGTATCTGATGCAGTTCTGCCCTGACGCAGTGTTCCGCAAATGCCAGATTGATCTTGAGATCGCCAACGGCAAGTTTGTCGCCAAGGCGCGTTTTCTGGCCGAGGCGGGCTGGCGGACGCTGCTTGGCAGCAAAGAGCGCGATGAAGAGAACGACGGCACGCCGCTGCCGGTGGTGGCCAAAGGCGATGAACTGCTGTGCGAGAGGGGCGAGGTGGTGGAGCGTCAGACCCAGCCGCCGCGCCACTTTACCGACGCCACGCTGCTGTCGGCGATGACCGGGATTGCCCGCTTCGTGCAGGATAAAGATCTGAAGAAGATCCTCCGCGCCACCGACGGCCTCGGCACGGAAGCGACCCGCGCAGGGATTATCGAGCTGCTGTTCAAGCGTGGTTTCCTGAGCAAAAAGGGGCGCTATATCCACTCTTCGGAGGCCGGCAGGGCGCTCATTCATTCCCTGCCGGAGATGGCCGGGCGACCGGACATGACCGCCCACTGGGAGTCGGTGTTGACGCAAATCAGCGAGAAACAGTGCCGCTATCAGGACTTTATGCAGCCGCTGGTGGGGACGCTGTATCAACTGATCGATCAGGCGCGCAGCACGCCGGTGCGTCAGTTCCGCGGCCTGGTGGCGCCGGGCGGGGCGAAGAAGTCGTTCAGCAAAGGTAAAGGGAAGCCGAAAGGCAAAAAAGCGGCAGACGATACCGCGCCGCCGCCGCAGTAACCCGCCGGTGGTCGCGAGGATGCGTTATCCCGCGGCCACCGCTTCTCCGCCAGTCAGGCCAATGGTCTACACTAAACAGCCGGGAAGAGCCTGGATGCGGGGCCCCTGAGCAGGGGATGCCCGCTGCGCTTTTCCTGATGCCGATGCCCCATTTCTCTCACAGGCGATAAGGAGGACCCGTGAAATATATTGCTATCAGCCAACCGGGCGGCCCGGAGGTATTGCAGATCCGCGAAGGGGAGATCCCCACCATCGGGGAGCATGAGGTGCTCATTGAGGTGAAGGCGGCGGGCGTCAACCGGCCGGATATTCTGCAGCGCCAGGGTCTGTATCCCATGCCTGAGGGCGTCACCCCCGTGCCCGGCCTCGAGGTGGCGGGTGTGGTTGTTAAGGTCGGCGCGCAGGTCACAGCGTTTACGCCCGGCGATCGCGTTTGCGCGCTGACCAACGGCGGCGGCTATGCCGAATACTGCGCCGTGCCGGCAGGCCAGACGTTGCCGATCCCGGCGGGCCTCAGCTTTAGCGAAGCGGCCGCCATTCCGGAAACCTTCTTCACCGTCTGGGCGAACGTCTTCCAGCTGGGTAAGCTGCAGCCTGGCGAAAGCATTCTGGTCCACGGCGGCGCCAGCGGGATTGGCACCACCGCGGTCCTGCTGTGCCACGCGCTGGGGATGACCGTCTATGCCACCGTCGGCCAGGACGAAAAAATTGCTGCGCTACGTCCCTATGCTAAGGCGATTAACTACAAAACCGATGATTTTGCCGAGAAAATCGGCCAGCTGACCAACGATGAAGGGGTGGACGTCATTCTGGATATTGTTGGCGGCCCTTACTTTAACCGCAACCTTGGGCTACTGAAAAAGGATGGACGACTGGTCATCATCGGCTTTATGGGCGGGCGAATCGCTCATGAGGTTGATATTCAGACTCTGATGCTCAAGCGAGCCACCGTCACCGGCTCGACCATGCGCGGCCGGACGGCGGCGGAGAAACAACAGATTGCCGAGGCGCTGCGCCGCCACGTCTGGCCGCTGCTAGAGGCAGGGAAATGCAAGCCGCTGATCTACGCCAGCTACCCGATGGCGGAGATTGCCGAGGCCCATGCCTGTCTGGACAGTGGTCAGCATCTGGGGAAAGTGGTGATCACGATGACGTCGTGAGACGCATCCCGGCGGGCTGCCGCCGGGATGGAGTTAGGGGTGGTTAAATCACGCCCTGGGCCAGCATGGCATCTGCAACCTTCACGAAACCGGCGATATTGGCGCCGCGCACGTAGTTGGTCTGCTTCGCTTCGCCGCCGTACTGCACGCAAGCGTGGTGGATATCCAGCATGATGTGATGCAGACGGGCATCCACTTTTTCCGCTTTCCAGCCCATGCGCGCGGCGTTCTGCGCCATCTCCAGACCGGAAGTCGCCACGCCGCCGGCGTTGGCCGCTTTGCCCGGGGCAAACAGCACGCCAGCTTCCAGGAACAGGTCGGTTGCGGCGATGGTGGTCGGCATGTTGGCGCCTTCCGCCACGGCCTTGACGCCATTGGCAATCAGCTGGCGGGCGGCATCGACGTCCAGTTCGTTCTGGGTCGCGCAAGGCAGGGCAATATCCACCGGCACTGACCACGGCTGCTGGCCTTCAAGATAGGTGAGGCCAAATTCGCGGGCGTAATCGGCCACGCGGCCGTGGGCACGCTCTTTAATGTCGATCAGGCGGGCCAGTTTTTCTTTGGTGAAGCCCGCTTCGTCAACGACGGTGCCGTTGGAGTCGGAGGCCGTCACCACCCGCGCGCCAAGCTCCATCGCTTTCTCAATGGCGTATTGCGCGACGTTGCCGGAGCCGGAAACCGCCACGCGAGCGCCTTCGAAGCCGAGGCCGTGACGTTTGAGCATCGCTTCGGTGAAGTAGATCAGGCCGTAACCAGTGGCTTCCGGACGGATCAAGCTGCCGCCAAAGGAGAGTCCTTTACCGGTGAAGACGCAGGCGCTGTTGTTGGAGAGCTTGCGCATCATTCCGGCCATAAAGCCGACTTCGCGACCGCCGACGCCGATATCGCCCGCCGGTACGTCGGTATCCGGGCCAAGGTGGCGATAGAGTTCGGTCATCAGCGCCTGGCAGAAACGCATCACTTCGCCATCGCTCTTGCCTTTAGGATCGAAATCGCTGCCGCCTTTCCCGCCGCCCATCGGCAGAGTGGTCAGGGCGTTTTTGAAGGTCTGCTCGAAGCCAAGGAATTTGAGAATCGACAGGTTAACCGACGGGTGAAAACGCATCCCGCCTTTATACGGGCCGATGGCCGAGTTGAACTGCACGCGCCACGCGCGGTTGACCTGGACCTGATTGCGGTCGTCCACCCACACCACGCGGAACTGGATCACGCGCTCCGGTTCCACCAGACGTTCCAGCAAAGCAAGCTGACGATAGCGCGGATTTTCCTCAAGGAAAGGCCACAGGGTGGTCATCACCTCCCGGACGGCTTGAGCAAATTCGGTTTGATGAGGATCGCGCTGTTGAACGCGGGTGAGAAAGCCTTCCAGAGTGCACGTCTGATCCATAGATATCAGTTCCCCTTATGGTTGTGGTTGCATGTATTTATTATGATTCGGTCCTTGAAAAAACCGATTTTCCGACTATAACACCGCTAATCCTTAGGCAAGCAAGGAAAAATTGAGCCGACAACAAAATTTATAATTGCCCGCTCGTCATAACTAAAAGCGATGACGAGGCGGCGGGCGGATCAGCGGACGGAAAGGGTGGGGCGCTGGGCGATAAAGGCGTGCAGCAGAGGAATATCGGCCGGGGCGAGATCGAGGGCCAGCGCTTCTGTGGGAAGGCACCAGCGCAGCTGAGTGTGATAGTGGGCCAGCGGCGTGCCCTGAAAGTGCGGCACCCACCAGGCGTGCAGATGGATCCGGCGGCCGGAGACCTCCCGCTGATGGCTAGCGATATAGCAAGCCGGGCGGGCGATGATGCCCATCTCCTCCTGCAGTTCGCGGGCCAGCGCCTGCGGCTGGCTTTCACCCGGCTCCACTTTGCCGCCGGCGAACTCCCACATCCCCGGCTGGTCGGCGTGGGGCGGACGCTGCGCCAGCAGAATCTGGCCATCCTGTTCAATAATGGCGGCGACAACATCAATCATTTTTAGCATAAGCATCAAGGTTAATAAGACGAATATGGCCTATTATCACCGCCATAGACCGTAACTGACAACCGCCAACCCTGCTGGAGACCTTCGTGCTTGATAGCCACCTGCATCCGCGCCTTAAACCCCTGCTTAACGCTGTCGCCGGCGTCCTTGACCGCCCCGGCATCTCACCGGACGGGCTGACGCTGGTCGGTTTTGCCATCGGCGTGCTGGCTCTGCCCTTTCTGGCGCTGGGGTGGTATGGCGCGGCGCTGGCGGCCATTCTCCTTAACCGCCTGCTGGATGGCCTGGACGGCGCTCTGGCGCGGCGGCGCGGGCTCACGGACGCGGGCGGCTTTCTCGATATTGCGCTGGATTTTCTCTTTTACGCCCTGGTGCCGTTCGGCTTTATTCTGGCGGATCCGCTGAACAATGCCCTGGCGGGCGGCTGGCTGCTGTTTGCCTTTATCGGCACCGGCAGCAGCTTTCTCGCTTTTGCCGCCCTGGCGGCCAGGCACCAGATCGCCAATCCCGGCTACGCCCATAAATCGCTGTACTATCTCGGGGGACTGACGGAGGGGACGGAGACCATCCTGTTGTTTGTCCTCGGCTGCCTGTTTCCGGCGCATTTCGCCTGGCTGGCGTGGCTGTTTGGCGCGCTGTGCTGGCTGACGACGGCGACGCGCATCTGCAGTGGCTACCAGACCTTAAAGCGGGTAACGACCACAGCGTAAACGGGGTATCGCGCGTCGCCGACAAAGGGCGACGCGCTGAGGCGGGGCGAGTTACTGACTGCTTTCCGGGCCGCGCTCTCCGCGGGCCACCGGATTGTGCGGGTTGCTGCTCCATTCGTACCAGCCGCCGTCGTACACCGCGACGTGCGGCCAGCCCATGGCGCGGGCATACATAAAGGTTTCCGAGGCCCGCCAGCCGGTCCCGCAATAGAATGCCACTTGCTGGCTCGGCAGAATGTTCCACTGGCGCCACAGGGCAGCGATATCGTCGGCGCTGCGCATGGTGCCGTCCGGGTTATGGAAATCCTCCATGTGCGTGGAGTCGCTCCCGGCGTGGCCCCAGCGGGCCCCAGCGATGTCGCCCTTCGGCTTGATATAGCTGTAGCCGCTGGTGGTGCCGATAAACTCCGGCCACGAGCGGACGCTGACCAGCGAGGCGTCCTGACGATGCAGCAGCCCGCGGGCTTGTTCGGTATCCAGCATCAGCTGCGGCTGGCCGGGGATCGGCGCGCCGAAATCAGGCGCCGGCTGCTGCGCCGGCGGCATGCCGCGCTCTACTGGCAGCCCGGCGTCGGACCAGGTCTGCCAGCCGCCGTCAAGCAGGCGCACGTCTTTGACCCCGGCGTACAGCATGATCTGCGCCACCCGCGCTGCGGCGTAGACGTCGCGACCATAGAGGATCACCGTGGTGTCATGCCGGATGCCGTGCTTCGCCAGCATCGCCTTCAGCTGCGCGTCGGACACTTTATTCCACAGCGGTTCGCTCTCCACCTCATTGGTATCGATATAGCCCGCGCCAGGGATATGGCTCAGCAGATAGAGCTTCGGCGCTCCCCAGGCGGCTTCAAACACTTTCCAGTCGCCTGCCGGGGCGGCGGCGACCGCTTTCCCTTGCTGTAGGTCGTGCAGCCACTGGGGGTAGACCAGCTGTTCAAAGTGCGGCAGCTTTTGCAGACGGTCGGTCTGGCTCAGCGCATCGCTCAGGGTGCTGAGCCGGGTGAAACCCGTTTGTTTCAGCCGCGCCGCGACGCTGACGTTATCCTCCGGGCTGCCGTACAGCGCGATGGGGGTATCGGACTGGAGCTGGTGCTGCTTAGCCCAGGCGCGCAGCTGATCGTCGCTCACGGCGCCGAGCCAGCGGGCGGAAAGATTGAGGGCCTGCGGCTCATGGCCTTCCGGGCCGTTGGCGCGCTGCGGCCAGCCGTTGTAATAAGCGCTCAGCCGGGTGTCGATGGCCACGCCGTGCTGCTGTTGCAGGTGGGAGAGAGTGAGCGCTGGCATGGTTTCAGCGGCGCAGGTAGTGGAAGCAGCAAGCCCCATGAGCAGGGCGAGTGCGGTCAATTGAGAAACACGTTTCATCGAAATGCCCGACGGTAAAAAGTGGAGGGCGTATTCTCCGCTCGCCAGGCGCCGATTTCTTTGCGGTAACGCAGGTTTGCACGCTATTGTCCTTCATTGCCAGCGCTCCATCGCCAGGCAGCGCCCCGTCGGCGGGCAGTCCTCGCGATCGTGGGTCACCAGGATCGCCGGAATGGCCTGGCGGGCCAGTTCTTCAAAGACCCAGCGGCGGAACCCGGCGCGCAGGCTGGCATCCAGGCGGCTGAAGGGTTCATCGAGCAGCAGCGCCTCGGGGCGCGCCAGCAGGGCGCGCAGCAGGCTCACCCGCGCCCGCTGCCCGCCGGAGAGCGTGGCCGGATCGCGCGGGGCGAAGCCCGCCAGCCCGGCGCGGCTAAGCGCTTCCTCCACCGCGGCTTTTCGCGCCTCGCCGCGCACGTTCTCCGGCAGCGCCAGCTGTAAATTTTGCCCGACGCTGAAATGGTCGAACAGTAACGGGTCCTGAAACAGAATGCCGATGCGCCGATGCTCTGTCGGCAGCGTATCGCAACGCCGTTCGTTGAGCCACAGCTCGCCTCGGGCGCGAAAATCGCCGGACAGGGCGCCAATCATCCAGGCAAACAGCGTTGATTTCCCGCTACCGGAGGGGCCCATCAGCGTCAGCACCTCCCCCGGGGCTACCGAAAAGGCGACCTCCTGCAGCAGCGGCTGGCGTCTCACGCTCAGGGTCAGATGGTTTACGGTTAGCACTAGCGAAGTCCTCGTCGATAGCGGCCTGCCAGCCAGGCCAGCAGAGCGGTCAGGGTAAAGCATACCGCCGGCAGCAGTAATTGCCACAGCGCCTGGGCGGCGAGCGTCTGCACCTCGCCGCCGCTGCTGAGCGCCACCGCCTGACTGGTGAGCGTTGGGATACGGCCTGCCCCCAGCCATAGCGTCGGCAGATACTGCGCGATGCTCACTGAGAAGCCCACCGCCAGGGCGGTCAGCAGCGGGCGGGTCAGCGAGGGCAGGGTCAGCAGCCAGAAAATACGCGTGGGCCCCCAGCCGAGCGTGCGGGCGACAACCGTCAGCCGCGGATCGCGCTGGCGCCAGGCCGGGCGCAAAATAAACAGCATCCAGGGCACCACCCACAGCAGATGGCCCCACAGGACGGTCCACCATTCGCCGTCTAGCCAGGCGTACAGCGCCAGCCGGTACTGGCCAGCGGCCAGCGGCAGGGCCGGCAGGACCAGCGGCAGCCAGACCCAGCCATCTCCCCGCGTCGGGCCGCAGGCCAGCCACAGCAGGCAGACAGCCGCGCCGAGGGCGCAGGCCGCCAGCGCCAGGCCAAGGCTGTTGCCGAGGGCATCCATCTGCGGTGGCGCTGAGCGCGCCAGCCCCGCCAGCAATAGCGCGCCCAGCAGACCGCTCAGCGGCAGCAGCGCCGCCAGCAGGCGGCCGGGCAGGGCATGAGGATGCGGGTGACGAATACCGCGCAGATTGGGCTGGTACTGGCGCTGTATCCGCCACCCTCCCCAGGCCACCAGCGCCAGCCCGCCGAGGATCGTCATCAGTAACAGGCTGGCCAGCGCCCCTTTGGCCTGCTGCAGCTCATCGCCCTGGCTTAACCACTGCCACGCCAGCACGGCGAGAGTGGGCGGATTGCCGGGCCCCAGCACCAGGGCGACGTCTACCGCCGACAGGCTCCAGGCGGTGGCGGCCAGCAGCACCATGCCGAGGGCGGGCAGCAGGGCGGGCAGCACCAGCCAGCGCAGGCACTGCCAGCGGCCGTAGCCGAGGCTCTTCAGTGCGGTCGCCTGGTCGGCGAGGCGTTTCTCCCCCAGCAGGCCATAGATCACCCACAGCACAAAGGCGCTCTCTTTCAGGGCCATCGTCAGGCCAAGCCCGATGCCATAC